>DATNJA010000094.1:0-4762 GCA_035604155.1 Candidatus Udaeobacter sp.
ATCTACGGCGTCATGACGCAGAAGGCGCCCGATAGGGCTCGGGAAACCCTGGGCGGCCATATCTCGGGCGTCGGCGTCGCCATGATCATGCCGCGCGTGTCGATCAATCAGCTCGCCGGCTTGATGGAAGCCCTTGCAGGCCCGCCCTACAACGGCAAGGCCGATCTTCCCGCCATCGCGTCCCTGCTGCAGATGGATGCCGACGATCTGTTTCCGATCGCCGAGATACTCCAGCTCCTGCATTTCGCGGACTTGGCGGAAGGCGACATCCGCCTCACCGACCTGGGGCGCCGGTTCGTGGATGCCGAAGTCGATGCACGCAAGCGCCTGTTCGCCGAATGCTGTCTAACCCATGTGCCGCTCATCGCCCATATCAAGCATGTGCTCGATGAGCGGCCGAGCCACCGGGCGCCTTACAGCCGGTTCCTCGAAGAGCTGGAGGACCATGCGACCGAGGAACTCGCCCGGCAGAACCTCCGCGCGGCCATCGGTTGGGGACGCTACGGCGAGATCTTCTCCTATGACGACGATGCCGAGACCTTCAGCCTGGAGAATCCCGTATAGCCGCAGTTGCCTCGTGGCCAATCATGACGGGCAAGCCGGTATTTCCCGGCGTCTCGGCCTGCGGAATTGACAGGATCCGGAATCCGGTGACCATTGTCCCTGCCGGGGAAATGCCGAACGCGTTTGGCGCCGGCGCGAACCCTTGTCCTGGGACCTTGGCGCGTGGCGACCAGCGACCATCCTTCTGCGAGCGAACCAAGCCAAGCGCCGGCAGATCCGCCGGGACCCGGCAGCGACGACGGCGCCGCTTCCTGGGCTGCCTTGGACAGGGAGCTTGGCCGTTGGCAGGAGGACGGCAAGGCGGCCAGCTTCTGGTGGCGCGACGACGACGCGACTGAGCCGACCGCGGCCCTCGACCGCCTGCTCGGCATCAGCGGGGAGGAAGCCATTCCGGTCGCCATCGCCTGCGTGCCCAAATTCCTGTCGGCGAATTTGCCGGCGAGATTGCGCGGGTGCCCGACGGCGGAGGTGCTCCAGCACGGCTTTGCCCACCGGAACCATGCCGCGGAAAAGGGCGAGGGGGCCTGGGAGCTCGGCCTCCATCGAGGCGCCGAACGGGTGCTGGGCGAACTCGAGACCGGGCGTGAGATCATGCAGGCTGCCTTCGCCGGCCAGTTCATTCCCGTCGTAGCGGCGCCATGGAACAGGATAGACAGGCGCCTGTTGCCGGGCCTCAAACACAACGGCTTCATCGGAGTATCGACCTTTGGCGAGCGCGCGCCGCCGCCCTGCCTTGAGGGATTCACCGAGGCGAATGCCCATCTTGACGTGCTTTCCTGGAAGGCCTCACCGCGCTTCCGCGGCGAGAAAGCGGCACTCCAGGACATTCTCGAACATCTCGGCCGCCGCCGCCTCGGGCTGGCCGATCCCGGCGAGCCTACCGGCATCCTCTCCCATCATCTGGCCCTGGACGAAGCGGCCTGGCGCTTTCTCGCCGATCTCGTCGCGTTCCTGGCGCGACACCCCGGCGCGTCCTGGCGCTCGGCTGGCGAACTTTTCGCGCCAACAGGCGTGGCATCGGGGGCCCAAGCTTGACGGCCGGGGAAGTGCGCCCGGCAAGAGCGGGTGACGTCGAGCCGGTTTGCCGGCTTCTCCACGAGCAGATGAACCGGAAGTTCAGCCCGGATCGCTGGCGGCGGCTCATGACCTATGCTTGGCTCGCCGAAAAGCCGGATCTGGGTCGTGTCGCCGTCGTCGACGGCCGGGTCGTCGGCTATGTCGGCATGGTCTACGCCGACAGGCAAATCGAGGGGTGCCGACACCGCGTCGTCAACATTTGTGCCTGGTACCTCGACAAGGCCTTTAGGGGCCTAGGCCTCGGGTTCGAGCTCATGCGCTCGGCGACGGCGGACCCGCAATCGACGTACACGAATCTCACCAGCTCCTCGCGCACGCTGAAGCTTCTGGACAGGGCCGGCTTTCGCGTCCTCGACGGCGAGCGCCGTCTATGGGTGGCAGAGGGCCCGCCGGCCCGGCTGGATATCGAGCGGGACGAGAGGCAAATCTTGCGGAAATGCGAGGCCGCGGAAGCGGGCCTGCTGCGCGACCATGCAGGACTGCCGATCTATCCTGTTCTGATCGAGGAAGGCACTGAAAGTTGCCTTGCCGTGTTTTCGGTGAAACAAAAACATGATGATGAAACCTATTTCGACCTGCTTCATCTGAGCAATCCCCGGTTTTTTACTGCCAGGGCGCAGGCGGTCGCCGATTGTTTGCTGCCGCGAAACCGGCGCGCGGTTCTCGCAGCCGACGCAAGACTATTGATGGGTCAATCGCGTGGTGGGACAATTCGACCCATGCGGGTGCCGCGCTATTTCAAATCGAGCAGGCTTGCTCCCGGAGCGATCGACAACATGTATTCCGAACTTCAGCTGCTTGACCTGAAGCTCGACTGACGGCGATGGCGGATACCGAAGCTATTCTGATGGTGGACGCGTCGGCCTCCAGGATCCGGTTCCAGGCATTCGCGGTTCGTCTAGATGACGAGATCGCTCCGCTCTACGAAGGCCGGATCGCGCCGATCGGAGGCTGTGCCCGCTTTCTGGTCCGCAACCCCTTTGGCAGCAGGCTGCTGGACAAGGTCTATGCGCCCGGAGAGATTGCCGATCCTGGCACCGCCGCTCGGCAGCTGTCGGCATGGACGCACAGCATGCACCTGCACGACCGGCTGCTCGCCATCGGCCATTGCATAAGGGCTGAGAAGGCGGCGGCGCCCATTATGCGAGCCGACAGGGCGCTCGATGGGGCCAGGCCGATACCCGCAGCAAGTCTCGCCGTCATCGAATGCTTCGGATCATGTCCCGCGACGAAGGCGCAGTTCGCGGTTTTCGGTCGGGATGTCGTGAGGGATGGAGCGCCCGCGATGCGAGAGGCCGGCGCGCGGGTTTTGCGTTTCCTCAAGCAACGGGCGCATGCAAACGCCGCCGGGTTCGCAGGCGCACGCGTTCGCTACCGCGCCCGCGGCGCCTGACTTAAGGGATGAGGACGATCTTGCCGACGAATTGCTTGCCGAGGAATTCCTGCTGGGCCTGGACGATGTGTTCGAGCGGGAACGTCTTGGCCAGGACCGGGCCGATCTCGCCGCGCTCGATGTAGCCGACCAGGTTGCCGAACACGTCGCGCTCCAGGATCGTGCAGCCAAGCAGCGAAAGATCCTTCAGGTATAGAGTACGAAGATCGAGCGCGACCACGGGCCCCGCGATCGCGCCCGCCGCCGCATAGCGGCCGCCGCGTTTCAGGGCTTCGAGCAACTCCGGCCAGCGGGACCCGCCGACGACATCAATCACCACGTCCACGCTCTCTCGTCCAAGCACGCTGGCTGGGCGGTCCTCGCGCAGGAGAATCCGGTCCGCACCCAGGGCGCGGATCTGGCTGGCCTTGGCCGCGCCGGTGACGGCGAACACGATAGCGCCGCGGCGCTTTGCCAGCTGAACCGCCGCCGAGCCGACGCCGCCGGAGGCGCCGGTGACGAGGACAGTCTCCCGCCCGGCCAGGCCCGATCGCGTCAGCATGTTCTCGGCCGCGGAGTATGAGCAGGGGAAGGACGCGAGTTCGGCATCGGAGAGCCGGCTTTCGATCTTGTGGGCGTGAACGGCCGGCACTCTCGCATATTCGGCGAACCCGCCATCGCATTCCGAGCCGAAATACAGGGCCTCGTACGGCCGCCAATCGAGGGGCTGGCGAAAGACCGGCTCGACCAGGACCCGGTCGCCCAGCCGCGCGGCATCGACCTCCTCGCCGAGCGCGACGATGCGACCGCAGGCGTCGGCGCCCTGGATGCGGGGAAAGGTCAGGGCCGAGCCCGTCCAGCCCGAGTCTTCGGCCTTTGCCGCGGCATAGCCGGCCTTGCCGCCGTCCACGGTCGTCCCTTCCGTGACGGCCTTGGAATACCAGGCAGTGCGCGTATTGACGTCCGTGTTGTTGACCCCGGCGGCGCCGACGCGGATGAGGACTTCGCCGCGTTTCGGACGCGGAACCGGAACATCGTCCCGGTATTCGAGCTGGTCGAACCCGCCATGGCCCTTGAGCAGCACGGCTTTCATCGTTTTCGGAATGGCGTTCATGGAAGGATCCTTACCGGCGGCTCGAGAGGCGAGAGCCGCCGCGATCAGAATGGCCCGCAGCCGTGGTCGAGAAGGAACTGGCGGACGGCGGGCTGGTCCCCGGACACGAGGTAGAACATGCGATTGAAGCGGGCCTGGCGCAGAGCGATATCGTGTTCCATGCCGAGTTGCAGCTTGCGATAGTAGGCGTAGACGGCCTTGGGATTCTGCAGATAGAGCGATTCATCGACGGCGACCTCCGCCAGCTTGCAGTTGTCGGCGGTCTTGTGGAGACGCGCCGATTCTTCCTTCATCTGGCTGAGGCGCGTGGAATAGGTCGGCACATCGCCGATCAGGCGAATCGCTTCCACCATGCTCGAGCTGAACAGCACATGGGCATCGGGCAGCGCACCCAGCATCATCTGATACTCGTGCAGGATCTCATGCACGTCGTAGGGGCCGAGCTTCGAGCGAAAGGCGATGGAATAGTCGGCCACGTAGTCGACAGCGCAGTGCAAGGCGAGCCCGCCTTCGCCCCCCGGATGCGGGAATTTGTCGTTGTCGTAGATGCTGTATTTGATCGAGGGGCAGATCGATTCGAGCTTCATGCCCGTGATCTCGCGATAGGCGGGGAAGACCTTGCAAGCGACGTTCTC
>DATNJA010000095.1:0-2383 GCA_035604155.1 Candidatus Udaeobacter sp.
TCCTGGCGGGCGCGCCGCAAGGCCTCAGCGGCAAATTCGGCGTCCTCGGGACCGTCGCTGCGTTTGGCGATGGCGATGGGGTAGGTCTTGAGGCGGTTGCCGGACTTGCCAAAAATGGCGACGTTTCGCGTTTGCATCGAGAGCTCGTCTATTTGCCTTAGGGAAGGCCCTCAGCATACACGGGTTTCGACAGTAATCGCCGTCGAATTCTTGCCGTTCCCCGGTTCGCGGCTGGCCGGGGGCGCGGGGCCGGGATAGATTGGTTTTGCGCATCTTTCCCCATCTGGGTCAGCCTTCGCCGATGACCGAATCCGCCGCCATCTACATCACCTATCTCAACGGCGCCGATGTGGCCGCCCTGGCTCTCACCGACGAGGAGATCCTGCAGGCCGTGGAAGAGGCGCTGCGCGCCCAGGGCCTCGGCCAGACGGTGATCGAGCCCCGGATGCATCTGGTTCCCGAGAACTCCAGGCTGGGCCATTTCAACGTGCTGCGGGGCGTGGTGAAGCCGCTCGGCCTCGCCGGGGTCAAGGTGGTGGGGGATTTCGTCGGCAATTACCGGCGCGGCCTGCCCTCGGAGATGGCCGTACTCAACCTCTTCGATCCTGAGACCGGCATGCCCAAGGCGATCCTGGACGCCACCGCGATCACCGAGATGCGCACCGGGGCGCTCACCGCCATAGGCGCCAAGCATCTGGCCCGACGGAATTCGCAAATCCTCGGGCATATCGGCGCGCGCGGCACGGCATATTGGAATGTCCGTCTGCTCGACCATCTCTTCCATTTCGAGGAGATCCGCGTCCATTCCCTGAGGCCGGAGAGCCGGAGCGCCTTCGCCGAACGACTCTCGGCCGATCTCGGCAAGCCCGTGCGCGCGACCGAGGACTGGCAGTCCTGCATCGAGGGCGCCGACATCGTGGTCGAGGCCTCGCGCCTGCCGGAGCCGCGCCCTTTGCTCAAGACCGCATGGATCAAGCCCGGTGCCTTCGTGGTGCCCTACGGCACCATGAGCGCCGTCGAGCTCACCCTCACCGACATCATGGACAAGATGGTGGTCGACGATTGGGGGCAATGCCGCAAGGGCCTGCCCTACGGCGCGCTCAGGCAGCATGTGGATTCCGACCGGCTGAACGAAGGCAACCTTCATGCCGAGCTGGGCCAGATCGTGGCCGGCCTCAAGCCAGGCCGTCAGAGCGAGGCTGAAACCAACCTTCTATGGCATCGGGGTCTCAGCCTCAGCGACATCGCGCTCGGCCACGCGCTGCTGACCAAGGCGGCAACCCGGGGAGTGGGCCAGCAGCTGAGGTTCGTCTGAGGCCTTGATTCAAAACACCGGCCGGCCAGGGACGGCAACGCGGATTCGATAGACCGAGGTCGAGGCCGTGATGAACAGGCTGCGGCAGTCGTCCTCGCCAAAGGTGAAATTCGCGGTTGGCTCCGGCGTGCGGATGACGCCGAGGCAATTGGCCTCGGGATCGAAGACATGAATGCCGCCCGGGCCGCTGCAATAGACGTTGCCGGCGCTGTCCAGCTTCATCCCGTCGGGCCAGCCTTCCTCGGTTCCGGTCGTCTCGGCCCAGACCCGGCCGTTCGCAAGCCGGCCGTCGGCCAGCACGTCGAAGGCCCGAATATGCCGGCGCTCGGTGTCGTTGACGAACAGGCGCTTCTCGTCGAGCGAGAAGCACAGGCCATTGGGCTGGGCGAAATCGTCGGCGAGCAAGGTGAGCTTGCGGCTCTCGGGTTCCAGGCGATAGATGCCGCGGAAGGCGAGCTCGGGTTCGCGCTTCACGCCATAGAACTCCGCCCGGCCATAGGTCGGATCGGTGAAGTAGATGGCCCCGTCGCTTTTCACCACGATATCGTTCGGGCTGTTCAGCTCTTTCTCGCCGTAATGGGTGGCGAGCACGGTGATCGTCCCGTCCGGCTCGGTCCGCGTGACCCGGCTTGTGGCATGCTCGCAGGTGACGAGGCGCCCTTGCCGGTCATAGGTTTCCCCGTTCGCCTTGTTGCAGGGCTGGCGGAAGGTCCTGACCCCGTCGGCCGGACTCCAGCGCCGGATGATGTCGCCCGGCATGTCGCTGAACAGCAGAAATCTTCCCTTTGGATGCCAGAGCGGGCCTTCAGTGAAGAGATAGCCGGTGCCGATGCGCTCAAATGTGACGGCCTGGCCGACGACCGCGGTGAAGCGGGGGTGGCGGACCTCGAGGTTCATGTCACTTCTTCCCCGACCTGATTTTGCGCACGGACCGCCCGCCCAAGTACCAGTCATCGGGCGATACGTCCTCGAATACGACCCAGACAGCGTCCCGGGGCAGCTTCGCCAGTTCGGACACGGCGTCGACGACGCGCCGCGCGATCTCGTCCTTGCGCTTCTTGGGATGGC
>DATNJA010000096.1:0-2449 GCA_035604155.1 Candidatus Udaeobacter sp.
GAAGCGGGCATAATCGCGCAAGGCGGCGTTGAGGCCGCCGTCGGCCTGGCAGGTGCCGCACCGGTCGATGGCGAGGCAGGCCTCGAACTCCGCCCCCATGGGCTGCCACAGTTCGCGGCTCATGAGCTCGGCGAGCGAGACGCCGGTCGCCCGCTCCAGCACCCAGCCGAGCGTGTCGGTCTCGATGGACCGATAGGCGAAATGCCCGCCATGCGGGCGCTCCTGCTTCAGCCGCAGGATCAGGTCGTAGATGCCGCCGGGGTCGCCGGGTCGGAGCGGCCGCCAGCCGGCAGCGCGGTCGAGCATGCCGACCTCGGACTCGGGGTCGAGGTAGTCCTCGACGAAGCGCACGCCGCTGCGCATGTCCAGGAGCTGCGCGACCGTCGCCCCGGCATAGCCGCAACCGGCCAGCTCCGGCACATAGTGGGCGACCGTACGGTCGAGGGCGAGAATGCCGCGCCCGGCAAGGATGCCGACCAGCGTGCCGACGAAGGACTTGACCACCGATTGGGAGAGATGGAGCGAGGCCTCGGTCATGCCGTTCTGATAGCGCTCGACGACAACCCGGCCGCGATGGAGCAGGATGAAGCCGTCGGTGTAGGTGCCGGCCAGCATCTCGCCTACCGTGCTGGCACTCCCGTCGACATCGGTGAAGGCGAGCTCGTCCAGCCGCTGATGAGCTTGGGGCAGTTCCGAGGCCGGGCCTGACCCGCGGGGAACGGCGCGGGTCGGCAGCACCATGCGGACGTTCTGGAAGCTCCAGCGGTTGAAGGGCGGCAGATCCCAGGTCTCGGGCGCGATGCGCTTGTCGGCGGGCGGGGGAAATCCCGCCATGATGCCGAGCTCCGCCGCCGTCGCGTTCTTCGCCGTCATCCTGCCCTCCCTCGTGGTTGGCGCACTCTAAGGCAGGCCAATCCCGGCAGAAAGGCGCTAGCGGCCCGGCTTGAGCGTCATGCGTGCCCGCTCTAATGTCGGTCGATTCCGCGTCCAGCAACCGGCCCCCGCCATGCAAGCCTCTCTCCCATGACCGACGCCCGCGCATTTCACGACGGCCTCGTCGTCGTCGACGGGCTCGAATATTCGAACTGGGACCGGGAGCTGTTCGAGGAGCTGAAGGCGGGCGGGGTCACGGCCGTGCATGCCACCGTCGTCTATTGGGAAGACGCGCGCCAGACCCTCGGGCTGTTGGCCGACTGGAACCGGCGGTTCCTGGAGCATGGCGACCTGATCCGGCCGGTCGCAAGCGCCGAGGACATCCGGGCGGCCAAGCGCGAGGGCCGCATTGCCTTCCTGTTCGGGGCGCAGAATTGCACGCCCATCGAGCAGGACCTGGGGCTGGTGGAAATCTTCCGCTCGCTGGGGCTGATGGTGATGCAGCTCACCTACAACAATCAGAGCCCGCTCGGCGGCGGATGCTATGAGGCCGTGGATTCAGGCCTCACCCGTTTCGGGCGCGAGGTGCTGGCCGAGATGAACCGGGTGGGCATGATCGCCGATCTCTCCCACAGCGGCGAGAAGACGTCGCTGGACGCGATCGCCCACTCCAGGCGCCCGGTCTGCATCAGCCACGCCGATCCGCTCTTCTTCCATGAGAACGTCCGCAACAAATCCGAGACCGTGCTGCGCGCGCTCGGCGCCAGTGGTGGCATGCTGGGCTTTTCGCTCTACCCGCTCCACATCGGCGGTGCGGCACGGAAGCTGGAGGAATTCAGCGCCATGGTCGCCCGCACGGCGGAGATCATGGGCGTCCAGCATATCGGCTTCGGCACCGACAGCGTGCGCAAGCAGCCCGATGCAGTGCTCGACTGGATGCGCAGCGGCCGTTGGACGCGGACCGGCGCCAAGGCGAGCTGGCCGGAATGGCCGGCCTGGTTCCGAAGCCCGGCCGATTTTCCGAACCTGACCAGGGCCCTGCTCGCCCGCGGCTTCTCCCGCGAAGAGGTGGCCGGGATCATGGGCGGCAACTGGCTCAGGTTCTTCGAGCAGGGTCTCGAACAGAAGTAGGCCCGCATTCACCGGATGGCGCCGCAAAATGCTGCGCCCCCGCGGCGATGCGGAGCCGTGCCTTGCGGCGCTCGCCGAACTTTCCAGCCAATGGGTCGACCGTGTTCATCGCCGTCACCCGCCGGGAGGCACCGTGCTCGACATGGATTCAAGCGTCAGCCCCACCCGCGGCGAGCAGGAGAGGAGCGTCTGGAACTGCCATTGCGCCTG
The DNA here is from genome assembly GCA_035604155.1 of Candidatus Udaeobacter sp. GTDB lineage: Bacteria > Pseudomonadota > Alphaproteobacteria > Dongiales > Dongiaceae > DASXQK01. The sequence continues at coordinate 2,215 of DATNJA010000096.1, forward strand.
CACCTGCTATCATCCGCTGTTCCTCTTCAACCAGTTCGGCGATCTGGAACGCTGCGCGCTGCGTCCCGGCAACGTCCATAGCGCCGACGGCGGAAAGGAAATGCTCGATCCGGTCGTGGAGCGCTATCGGGGCAAGATCTCGCGCATCTATTTCCGGGCGGATGCCGTCCAAGACGAGATCTTCAAGGACGGTTCCAGGAATAGGTATTGATCTAAGTCAATGGCGAGACCCCCG
>DATNJA010000097.1:0-4886 GCA_035604155.1 Candidatus Udaeobacter sp.
ACGGATCTACAGCCTTGATGACCCGACGATCGTCAAGCTGATCTCCGAGCCTACTCTGGCCAACGAGCGGCTCTATCGGTTGATCAAAGAGCAGTAGCGATTGCCGCCTAGGGTGCCCCATAGCGTGGCCGAAAAAATACAAACATTTGCGCTATGTTGGAAGGCATCCGGGGAATCCCGGCCCACACGACCATCGCGAAATTCTTCGACAAGCATCTGGGGAAGTAGAGACAGGCCAATGACGAGCGAACTCACGGACAAGAATTGGCTCCCCGCCGACTGTGCCCGCGTCGTGGCGGAGGTGGAGTCGCGGCTCGTCGACAAGGATGCCGACGCCATCGAGCGCGAGGTGCTGCGGCTGGTCGATGCGCACGAGCGGCTGATGGACCGCGAGAGCATTGGGCTCAACGCCGGCACCAACGTGATGAACCCGCGGGCGGCGGCGCTGCTCGCGCGCTCGCTCGGCAACCGGCCGTCGCTAGGCTATCCCGGCGACAAGTACGAGATGGGCATGGAATTCGCGGGCGAGATCGAGGTGGTGACCGAGGCGCTGGTGAAGCGCATCTTCAAGGCGCCCTACGCCGAGATCCGCGTGGGCTCGGGGGCGCTCGCGAACCTCTACGCCTTCATGGCGACCGCGAAGCCCGGCGAGCGCATCCTGGCTTTTCCGCCGGAGATGGGCGGCCACGTCACGCACCATCGTGCGGGCGTCGCCGGGCTCTACGGCCTCGAGACGCATACTGTGCCCTATGACGGCAAGCGCATGGCGATCGATCTCGACCGGCTCCGCCGCGAGGCGCGGCGGTTGCAGCCGAAGCTGATCACGCTCGCGGGCTCGCTCTGTCTCTTTCCCTATGCGGTGCGGGAGGCGCGCGAGATCGCGGACGAGGTCGGTGCCTATGTTCTTTACGACGCCGCGCACATGGGCGGGATCATTGCGGGCGGGCGCTTCCAGCAGCCGCTTGCGGAAGGCGCGCATCTCATGACCATGTCGACCTACAAGGCCTATGGCGGACCGCCCGCCGGGCTGGTCCTCACCACCGAGAAGGCGCTCGCCGGGCGGCTCGACCAGATCGCCTATCCCGGCATGACCGCGAATTTCGACCTGGGCAAGACCGCGGCGCTGGCCATCGCGACCCTCGACCTGCTCGAGCACGGCCCCGACTACGCATCGATGTGCATCGCGAACGCGCAGGCGCTGGGCAAGGCACTCGCCGCCGAGGGCTTGCCCGTGCACGGCGTCGAGGGCCGCGGCCATACCGAGAGCCACCACCTGGCGCTGCACGCCGCGCCGTTCGGCGGCGGCCAGGCCGCCTCCAAGCGGCTCGCTCAGGCGAATGTGCTCCTCTGCGGCATCGGTCTGCCGATCGCATCCGTCGAGGGCGACCTCAACGGCATCCGCCTGGGCACGCAGGAGATCACGCGGTTCGGTTTCAGGCCGGAGCACATGCCCGAGATCGCCCGCTTCATCGCCCGCGTCTTCCGAGGCAACGAGGACCCCGCCCAGGTCCGGCCCGAGGTGATCGAGTATCGGCGCGGATTCCAGACGCTGCACTATGTGCGGTGAAGGCGCTGCGAGCACGCCATGCTCTCGCCACAGTCGCGGGCAATGGTCGTTCGGACAGAGCCTTGACCGCCGCGAGGCAAGAGACGGGTCATCTCTCCCTCTGCCGTGTCCAGGACTCTGCTTGCTAAGTCCCGCTTGCCGCCTGCGCCTGTTTCGGCTTTAGTCCCGCTGCCAGCAACAGCGTGACGGCTGGCGCTGTGACAGCGGCGTACCGCCCGAGCTTCTTTAGCAATACGCGCCGCGCCCCTGCGGCCGGGGCTTGAGGCTCAACTGGCGTCGCCTGCACCTCAGGCTTGGTCGAACCATCTTCGGTCTTGTCGGTCATGCTGGCTCCCCCGGTCTGCCCATATTGGCAAGGGCATGTTACGCCCTAGACCCGCCTGCGTCACGCCCACCACAGGCTCAGGGTATCGCGGACGCAAACCCGCCGGAGGGCCCGCAGCCCGAGCGAGATTGCCGCCGAGCTGGCGTAGCTCGGTCATGTCGCCATCCTCAAGCAACTTGTTGGCCCGCTCGGCCGCGCGCAGGCCGGCGTCGGCGCCGTGCTGGTCGATTAGCAGCTTCGCCGCTCGATAGAGATCCAGATCGTCGGTCATTGAAGCGCCATGGCAGGGGGATGCATCTTCGGCGGCAGGGTCGGTACGGCCAGCGCCGACAATGGCGATGTCGTACTCCATACTTTTCAATGCCTCCCGAAGGCCTGGACGCTGCGCCGCGCCATGACGGCAAAGCGCGAGCCCAGGAGCAGCGAGGCGACAATGAGACCTGCGATCAAGCCCCAGATCAGTCCTTCGGGTCCCATGGCCCGGCGAAACCCGAAATAATAACAGAGGGGCAGCGCGCAGCCCCAGAAAGCGATGCCCGCGCTCGCCATCGCCCAACGCACGTCGGCAAGGCCGCGCAGCGCCCCAGTAAGCACGCCCTGGATGCCATCGAAGACGACAAGGAAGGAGATCGCCGCCAGGGCCGGTAAGGCAGCAAGCGCTACCGCGTTGTCGGTTGTGTAGAGCGCGGCGATCGACCCCCGGGTAAACCTGATCGTGCCGCCGATGATGACCATGAGCAGCACGACGAGGCCTACCGCGACCCATCCCGCCCGCGCCACATCCTTTTGGCTGCCGCGCCCGACAGCGTTGGCCACGCGCACCGCGGTCGCGGTCGCGAGGCCGAGGGTCAGCATGTAGAAGAAGGAGGTGACGTTGATCGACAGTTGATAGGCAGCAAGCGGCGTCTCGCCCAGCCAGCCGGCGATGAAGGTAGCGCCGGAGAAGGCCGTGCTCTCGAAGGCGACGGAGAGCGCTACCGGCAGGCCGAGGAACAGCAGATGTCCTGCAAGGTGATAGTAACCGCCGATCGGCTCACGCACGCCGAAGCGGGCGCCGTCGCGCATCGTAAGCGCGTATATCGCCAGTACCAAGAACATGAGCCATCGGGTGATGGTGGTGGCGAGCGCCGCGCCGACTGCGCCCATGCTTGGCAGGCCGGCATGGCCGAATACCAGCGCCCAGGCGAGAGCGAGATTGACCAGATTGGCCGAGAGTGAAACCACCATCGCCGCCCGCGGTCTGGTAATGCCTTCCAGGAAAGAAGTCGTTGCCATGTAGAGCATCAGGCCCGGCATACCGAAGGCCCAAACGGCGAGGACCCGGCCGCCGCCGGCGGCGATCGCCTCGCTCTCTCCAATCAACCGCAGCAGCCACGCCCCTTGCCATTGAAGCAGCGCGAACAGAATCCCGAGCGCGCCGGCGATGACCAATGCCAGGCGCCAGATCCGGCCACATTCCGTCAGGCGCCCCGCGCCGTCCGCCTGGGCCGTCAGCACGACGGTGCCGAGCAGGAGGCCCGTCCCGATCGTCACCATGATCAGCTGCGGAGCGATGCTGATGGCGAAGAAGGCAAGCTCATGCCCCCCGGCCCGCCCGACAAGGATGGTGTCGGCGGCCAGCATGAAGACCAGGCCGGCGCGCGCCAGCATCACTGGCGCAGCGAGCAGCAGGGTACGGCGGGCATGATGGCCGAGGGACTGGGACGCTTGCACAGCCGGGGGACAGTACAGTGGACCGGGAAGATTTCCAGCATAGCCGATAACATGGACGTGCTTGCCGAGAGGATACCGGGGCCAGCGTCATGCGCCCCTGTTCGACCGCTTGATCAAGACGCCTTGGCGTGGTTGGCCAATTGGCGCCATTCTCTGGATTTCGCCCTGGTGGCGACGCGGTGATCGGTGGGCGCGATCCGGCAGTCGGGCAGGCCTTTTAGGCAGACGCCGGCCTATCGCCCACCGGGGCTGACGCCAGGCGATCCTCGACCAACCTGCCGATCGGCCACGTCAAGCGAGCAATAAGATTGCGCCTCTGGCACCGAAGCGCATAGCGCCCCGCGCGGGTATTGAGCCGCCACCGCTGGCCGGCCGCATGGCTGCACGATAGGCTGATCCGACACAGTCGGAGGAAACATCATGGGGCCGGTCATTGCGGTCGTCGCGCCTGGCAATATGGGTGCTGCCGTTGGTCAGCGGCTGGTCGAGCGGGGCGCGCGGGTCATCACCCCGCTACAAGGACGTAGCACTGCCACGGTCGCACGGGCCCGGGCCGCGCGGCTGGAACCGATCGAGGAGTCGGCGCTGGCCGAAACTGACTTTGTGCTATCGATAGTGCCGCCTGGTGCTGCGGCGGCCCTGGCCGAGCGGTTGTCGCGCGTTCTGGCCCAAGCAAAGCGGAAGCCGATCTATATCGACTGCAATGCGGTGAGCCCCGAAACGGTAACCGGCATCGCGGCGGTAATCGCTCGCACCGGCACGCCATTCGTCGACGCCGGGATCATAGGCGGCCCGCCGAAGCCGAACACTTCAGGCCCACGCTTCTATGCCTCGGGACCCGCCAAGGGCGCCTTCGCTGAACTTCGGGCGTTTGGGCTTGACATCGTGGCGCTCGACGGGCCGGTTGGGGCAGCCTCGGCGCTCAAGATGTCCTATGCCGGCATCACGAAAGGCATGACCGCGCTCGGCGCCGCCATGTTCCTGGCGGCGACCCGAGCTGGCGTGGCCGCCGCGCTCCATGCCGAGCTGAAATTCAGCCAGGAGGCGCTCCTTAAGCGCTTCACCCAAAACCTTCCCGATATGTATGGCAAGGCGTATCGCTGGGTCGCCGAAATGGAGGAGATCGCCCGCTTTGCCGCGGAAGATCCCGGCGCCGCGGAGATTTATCAGGGCGCGGCCCGGCTATATGAGCGGCTAGCTGCCGACGCGGCCGGGGGCCGTCGCGAGATCAGCGAACTGGACAGCTTTCTCGGCGGGGGCAGATAGAGCGGGAGCGTAGTT
>DATNJA010000098.1:0-2012 GCA_035604155.1 Candidatus Udaeobacter sp.
GGAGGAAGCCATGGCGCTCGCCTCCCTGATCGTGGTCATGAACAAGGGACGGATCGAGGACATGGGTCCGCCCCAGCGCGTCTATGCCAGGCCCGCGACCCGCTTCACCGCGACCTTCATGGGCGAAAGCACGCAATTCGATGGGCGGGTCGTGGAGAGGGCTTCCGCGCAATGCCTGCTGGTGGAGACGGCGGTGGGGCAGCTGCCGGTCACGGGCGATCTTGCGCCCGGCAGCCAGGTCACCATCATCCTCCGGCCGGAGAATATCCGGGCCGAGGGCGGCGGCGAGATCGCGCTGGGGGAGGCCCGGGTGCGCGAGGCGGTGTTCCAGGGCGCCCATTACCGCGTGCTGGCATCGCGCCAGGATCCGGCGCAGGATTTCGTGCTGCGCCTGCCGCCCCAGGCGGCGATCGAGGCGGGCATGGCGCTCAAGCTCAGCTGCAGCGCCGGCGACCTCGTGCTGCTGCAACGATAGGGTTCTATCCGCCATGGCCCGTCTCGAAATCCTCGGCGCCGACCAATGGTACGAGACCGTGGCCAAGGGCGACGATGTGACGCTCATCCATGAGCCGGCGATCAAGCCGTTCTATCGCTGCAACATGTGGCATGTGCGCGGGCGGGATCGCGACCTGCTGCTCGACAGCGGGCTCGGCAGCGTGGCGTTGCGCGCCCATGTCGGGCTCTTGACCGGCCGGCCCATCGTCTGCGTGGCGAGCCACAGCCACTTCGACCATATCGGCAGCCATCACGAGTTCGAGGATCGCCGGATCCATCGGGCCGAGGCCGGCATCCTGGCCGATCCGCGCCGGGACTGGACGCTCGCCGACCGCTACGCCACCGACGACATGTTCGACGCCCTGCCACCCGATTGGGACACGGCGACGTACCGCGTGCGGCCGGCCCCGGCGACTGTGCTGCTCGCCGACGGTGATCTCATCGACCTCGGCGACCGCGCCTTCGAGGTGATCCACACCCCGGGCCATTCGCCAGGCGGCATCGCTCTGTGGGAGGCGAGGACGGGCCTGCTGTTCTCGGGCGACATCGTCTATGACGGGCCGCTCATCGACGACGCCTATCACTCCAACCCCGCCAACTACGAAGCCTCGCTCCGGCGCCTCGCCCGCCTGCCGGCAAGCACCATCCACGGCGGACATTTCCCGAGCTTCGGGCGCCGGCGCCTCGGCGAGCTGATCGAGGAGTATCTCGAGGGCCGGCGCCGCGTGGGATGCCACCTGAAGGCCTAGGCGCTGTCGCGGGACAGCCCGCCAACGGGTCCCGGTCGACGGCGTTTGACTTTCCCAGCAGCCCCGCCTATGTAGCCGGGCGCGCATACGCCGTGGCGCAAGCCGCTCACGTGCGGAGGGGTGGCCGAGTGGCTGAAGGCGGCGGTTTGCTAAACCGTTATAGGGTCTAAAGCCCTATCGTGAGTTCGAATCTCATCCCCTCCGCCAATTCAGCCAGCCGATTGTCGGACACACAAGGCAAGCTGGACGAAGAGCTTCCATCCGAATCATCGGCCGTCACCGGGACGCCAAACCGGTGCCGCCGCCGGTCCGTGGACTATGAGCGAACCGGCGGCGGCGGTGGGCGTGGACGAGGGGAGCCACGCCCGGTCTCGCTGCGGGAAGGGAGACAGCAGCGAGCAACGTCTCGCTGGCCGCAATGGCCGTCACGGCATGGCCATGAGGTTGCCAGCCACCGTGCCTATGACCATGAAGGCCAGGACTGCGATCCAGAACCCGGCGAGGCGCAGTCTCGTGACACGCATCGTCTTGCTCCTCAATAGCAGGGCGAAGGCCCGTTGATGACATTGGGCGACGTGAGCGCGCCCGTCGCGCCACCCGCGAGACCGCCGATGACCGCGCCGGTGAGCGGGCCTCCGGTCAGGGCGCCGATGACTGCGCCACCGGCGGCGCCCACGCCGGCGCCCGTCAGCGCACGGCAGCCCGGTGTCTGACCACAGGCGGAGAGCGCGAGGGTCGCGCTGATGAGCAACGCAAATGCCAGATGAG
>DATNJA010000099.1:0-4048 GCA_035604155.1 Candidatus Udaeobacter sp.
GCCGGCGCCAAGGACGTCGCCACGGTCGAGGCCACGCCCCAGCATCTGACCCTGGTGGCGCCGGACTGCTACCGCAACCTCGGGACCCTGGCCCAGATGAACCCGCCGATCCGCGAGGAGCGCCACCGCGCCGCGCTCTGGCGCACGATCGGCCAGGGGATCGTCGATTGCATCGGCTCCGATCACGCGCCGCATACCCTGGAAGAAAAAGCCAGGCCCTATCCCACCAGCCCCTCGGGCATGCCCGGCGTGCAGACCCTGTTGCCCCTGCTGCTGGACCACCACGCGGCGGGGCGCCTGACTCTTGCGCGTTTGGTCGACTTGACCAGTACCGGCCCGGCCCGCATCTACAACATCGCCGGCAAGGGGCGGATCGCCGCCGGCTATGATGCCGACGTGACCCTGGTCGACCTGAAGGCAAAGCGCCGGATCGAACGCGCCTGGATGGCGACGCGTTCCGCCTGGACGCCCTTCGAGGGCCGCGATGTGACCGGCTGGCCCAAGGCGACCATCGTCCGCGGCCATATCGTCATGCGGGAGGATGAGCTTCAGGCCGCGCCGGTGGGCCAGCCCATGCGCTTCGGCGAATGCTTGCCGCCGGTCTGATGCTCCCCATGTCTGGTATGATCTGGCTTTCGAGGAGAGACGGACCATGACAGGCTGCATCGTCGGCTGGGCGCATACGCCCTTCGGCAAGCATGAGGGCCTCGACGTCGAAGCGCTGATCGGCAAGGTGGCCAACGCCGCCCTCGAAGATGCCGGCATCGAGGCGTCGGACATCGACCGGGTCTATGTCGGGCATTTCAACGCCGGCTTCTCGAAACAGGACTTCCCCTCCTCGCTGGTCTTCCAGGCCGCACCGGGCCTGCGCTTCAAGCCGGCGACACGGCTGGAGAACGCCTGCGCCACGGGCAGTGCGGCGGTCCATGCCGGGCTTACCAGCCTCGCCGCCCGCCAGGCGCGCCTCGTGCTGGTCGTGGGCGTGGAGAAGATGACCGATACGCCGGCGGCCGAGGTCGGGGCCAATCTGCTGAAGGCAAGCTATCTGAAGGAAGAGGGCGCGATCGAGGGCGGCTTCGCCGGCATCTTCGCCCGGATCGCCCAGCAGTATTTCCAACGCCATGGCGACAAGTCGGACGCACTCGCGCGGATCGCGGCCAAGAACCACAGGAACGGCGTGGCCAACCCCTATGCCCAGCTGCGCAAGGACCTGGGCTACGAATTCTGCCGCACGGTGTCCGACAAGAACCCCATGGTGGCGCCGCCGCTCCGGCGCACCGACTGCAGCCTGGTCTCCGACGGCGCGGCGGCGGTGGTGCTGGCCGATGTCGGCACGGCGCTTTCAATGAAGAAGGCGATCGCCTTTCGCGCCGCCGAGCAGGTGAACGACCTGCTGCCCATGCGCGGGCGCGACGTGACATTGTTCGAAGGTGCGGCCCGCGCCTGGGCGATCGCCCTTGGGAATTCGCGGCTGAAACTCGACGACCTCGATCTGGTGGAGACCCATGACTGCTTCACCATTGCCGAGCTGATCGAATACGAGGCCATGGGCCTGACGGCGACGGGCGAGGGTGCGCGGGCGATCGAGGAAGGCTGGGTCGAGAAGGACGGCAAGCTGCCGGTCAATCCCTCGGGCGGCCTCAAGGCCAAGGGCCATCCCATCGGCGCCACGGGCGTGTCCATGCATGCGCTGGCGGCGATGCAGCTGGCTGGCCAGGCGGGCGGGATGCAGATCGCGGGTGCGAGGCTCGCCGGCGTCTTCAACATGGGTGGTGCCGCGGTCGCCAACTACGTCAGTATTCTCGAGCCGCTCAAGGTATAGAGATCGCTGGGGCATAGGGATCACGGGATCAAGGAAGGTCGGACGCGATGTTCAGGGCGCTGGTGCTGGAAGAAACGGACGGCAAGGTCGCGAGCACGATCAAGGAGCTTGCGGAGGAATCGCTGCCCGAAGGCGACGTCATCGTGGACGTCACCCATTCGACCTTGAACTACAAGGACGGGATGATCCTGAAGGGCCTGGGGCGCCTGGTGCGCCAATATCCCCATGTCCCGGGAGTGGACTTCGCCGGCAAGGTGCTGGAGTCGAGCAACCGTGCCTGGAAGCCGGGGGATTCCGTCGTCTCGACCGGCTGGCGAGTTGGGGAGACCCGCTGGGGCGGCTATGCCGGCAAGGCCCGGGTCAAGGGCGAGTGGCTGGTGCGCCTGCCCAAGGGCCTGACGCCCCATCGCGCCATGGCCATCGGCACGGCCGGCTTCACGGCCATGCTGGCGGTGATGGTGCTGGAGGTCCATGGCGTGACGCCGGACATGGGCGAGGTGCTGGTGACGGGTGCGGCGGGCGGGCTCGGCAGCGTCGCGGTCGCGGTGCTGGCCAAGCTTGGCTACAAGGTCGCCGCCTCGACCGGCCGGCCCGAGACCCACGACTATCTGAAGCGTCTGGGGGCGGCGACCATCGTCGAGCGCGCGAGCATCGAGAAGCCGACGGGCAGGCCGCTCGAGAGCGAGCGCTGGGCGGCCTGCATCGATGCGGTCGGCGGCGCGACGCTGGCCAACGTGCTGGCCAGCATGAAGTATCACGGCGCGGTCGCGTCCTGCGGGCTTGCCGGCGGGACCAAGCTCGAGACCACCGTCATCCCGTTCCTGCTTCGCGGCATCAGCCTGCTCGGGATCGATTCGGTGATGTGCCCGCTGAAGGCCCGCCAACTGGCCTGGACCAGGCTCGCCAAGGACCTGCCGGGCGCCTTGCTCGATTCCATGGTCGTCGATGCCAAGCTCGCCGACCTGCCGCGGCTGGCCGACGATATCCTCGCCGGCAAGGTGCGCGGCCGGGTCGTGGTCGACGTGAAGGGGTGAGTGGGCGAGGCCGGACTCTCGGGCCGCGTTCGTTACGCAGCAGGTACGATATTCCTACGCAAACTTGGTCGAACCGGTGATCTTCACCCGGGCTCGCCCGAGCCGGTGATGCGGTAGACGCGCTTCACCCGGTTGATGGGCAGGCGGATTTCCTTGGGCGGGTTGAATTGGGCGAGCACCAGATGCTCGTCGTTCCGGCGGATGAACTGCTTGATCAGGCCCTGGCCGTCGGCCATCTCCACGGCGACGAAGCAGCCGCGGGTGATGGGCCGGTTCGGGTTCACGTAGAGCATTTCGCCGGCGTAGTAGCGCGGCTCCATGGATTCTCCATCGACGTAGAGTGCGAAGGCGTTGGAGACTCCCGCCAGGCTGGGCGGGCGGACTACGATCTCCTTGGCCTCGCCCTCGTTGAAATAGAATCCCTCGGCGCCGCCTTTGACTGCACCCATCACCGGCAAGTCGCGGACCGGCATGACCGGCGCCTCGATGGGCCGGGGCAGGAAGGGGCCCGGCGCCGCTGCGGGCGCCGTCTCGGGCATCGGCGATTCCAGGCCGGCGAGTGCCATGACGTCCGCCACGGGCACGCCGCGGGCGGCGAAGATATCGGCGAGCGACCGAGCCAGCTCGAGGGGCAAATAGTTTCGCCTGTACCGGTCCTCGTAGTGCTGATAGCGGGTCAGCGTCCAGCCCAGCGCCTCGGCGACGGCGCGCATGGAGTGGCCGCTGCGTTCGCGCAGAATCTTGAGACGGCGGGCGGCCTGGGAGGTCTCGGACACGGCCGTCGGAGTATAGCGTCACCGCATACGCATGTCACACGTTTTTTGCGGTTTACACGCGGTAATTGCGCGTGGGGGAAAGCGGGCGACCGGAAACTTGCCGGAGGCTAGCCGGCGCTGCCGGCGTCAGCGGCCGGTCAGCGCCATCAATGGCTGAGAGGGATGTCCTTGTATCCGCAGGGCTCGTTCGGCGCGATGTTGAATTCGCCGCTGTCGCCCGTGATCTTGCCGAAGACGGCGATGGTATTGCCTTTCATATTCACGTAGGTGGTCGAAAAGCTGCCATCCGCGGATTGATTGGCGGAAATATCCCGGCTGATGATGCCGTAGTCCAGGTGGATGCTTATCTTGGTCCCGTCCTGAACAACCGTGTAGTTGACCGGCCCGCATTGCTTGATGGATTTGTCCATTACGTT
>DATNJA010000100.1:0-14966 GCA_035604155.1 Candidatus Udaeobacter sp.
ACCGACACCCCTCCAAGCCCGCGCCTTCGAATTGCTCGGCGTCGGCCTCGCAATGTAGTCAGTAACAGACCACCATCAGCCCCACTTTATCGAATCGCCCCAGCGGCTTGCTGATGTCCCAAATGAAAAGTTCGGGCTAGGCGGGCACGACCCCGCGGCGCTGAGGCAGAGTTCGCCCGCGCCAGGCTCCGGCAAGGGCGAGGAGCATCCCGGCGACGAAGACGATCCAACCGGCCCGGCTGCCGGGTGTCCATGCCAGGGCGGCGGTGAGCACGCGGGCCGGGTCGACGTGGAGCGTAAGCCAGACATAGCCGGCTTCGGCCAGCGCCGCGCCGATCCCGCAGGCGAGGCTGAGCGAGATCAGCGCCCAGGCATTCCCCGCCGCGGCCGGCCGGAGCGCGACCAGTACCCGATGGGCCATCAGCCAGGCGTAGATCCCTGCCATGGTCAACGGCTCGCCGAAGCCGAGCTTGGTCTGAATGAAATAATGAGTCAGGGCCAAGAGGCCGATGACATAGGCGAGGCGATGGAGCCAGCGCCAGTTGCGCCCGCCGAGACGCCGGATCATCCCCTCGGTCGAAGTGGCGGCAAGCGCAGCGAGGAACAGCAAGGCCGTGAAGCCGATGGTCAGATAGAACCTGAGGATCACCTCCGAGGCGACGTGGCCCCAGGCAAAGGCCTGGTCCCCGGCATAGGCGAGGAAGTGGAGCAGCGCGTAGCAGAACGCGGCGACGCCGATCATGCGGCGAACGACGATGAGGTGCCGGAACTGGAGAACCCGGCGCAGCGGCGTGACGGCGAGCGAAACGAACAGGAGCCGGATCGCCCAGAGCCCCGTCTGGTGGATGGCCTCGGTCCAGGGCCGCGGACCCAGCTGCCCGAGGCCGTAAGCCGCCGCCGTCCACAGCCCTGGCGCGAACAGGGCGATGAACACGGCCAGCTTCAAGGGCGACAGATGCCCGCTTCGATCCTGCCAGGGATAGGTCACGGCGGATGTCATAGCCGAGGCGGGCAGGAAAGTCCCATCACGAACTATCGCAAAGGCGTGAACGGGGCGCGGGCACCCTCTCAGGCGGCGATGGGCTTCTCTCCGGCGACGGTGACGCGATGCATGAGGCGGCGTTGGCCATCATAGTCGTTGACGGCGTAATGCATCGTGCAGCGATTGTCCCAGATGGCGAGCGATCCCTGGGCCCAGCGGAAACGGCAGGTGAATTCCGGCGTCTGGCAATGCTGGTAGAGGAAATCGAGGATCGGCCGGCTCTCGGCCTCGGTCATGCCCTCGAAGCGGGTGGTGTAGATCGAATTGACGAATAGCGCCTTGCGGCCGCTTTCGGGATGAAGCCGCACCACCGGCTGAGCGATTTCCTTGTCGGCTTCAGGGATGTCGCGCTGGATCTTGATCGACCGGCTCACCTTCAGGTCCTTGGGCAGGCCGCCCCGGCCATAGGGCCGGCCCGCATGCATGGCCTTGAGGCCGAGCAGCATGCGCTTCATGCCGTCGGACAGCGCCTCATAGGCGTCATACATGTTGGACCAGACGGTGTCGCCGCCATAAGCCGGCACCTCGCGGCCATAGAGGACCGAGCCCATGGGCGGCTCTTCCAGGAAGCTGAAGTCGGAATGCCAGGCATTGCCGAAGGTGCTGATCTTGCGTTCGTCGGCCTCTTTCAGCACGGCGATGATGTCGGGGTAGTCATCGAGATGCTTGACGTAAGGCATGCGCACCAGCGGCCCGAACAGGCGGCTGAAGGCAAGATGCTGCTCCGGCGTCAGCTGCTGGTCGCGGAAGAACAGCACCAGATAGTCGGTGAAGGCCTGGCGCAGTTCGACTGTCGCGGCATTGCCGATCGGGCGGGCAAGGTCGATGCCGTGGACCTCAGCGCCGAGCGCGCCGGCGATGGGACGAACCTCGATCGATCGGAATGGCATGGCCGGCACCCTTTCTGCCGATGATGGTGGCGATCTTACCCCTCCTAGAGCCTGATCGTCGCAAGCCTGTTCGGCTTGAGACGTGAATCAGGCTCTAAACCTAACATGTAGAGCAAGATTCAAGGGGTCAGCTTGATAGAAGCTGACTCGATCTTGTTCTAGCGGGCGCGGCAATCAGAGGACGAAGGCGAGCAGGACGAAGGCGAGCCCCCCGGCAGCGAGGCAGTAATAGGCGAAGGGATTGAGCGCCTTGAATTCGTGGCTTTTGAAGAATCGCATCAGGAAGGCCGTGCTGGCGAAAGCCGTCACCCCGGCGACGAGGCCGGCCAGCACCGATAGGCCGAGGCCGATCCCGCCGTCGGCCGTCGCGTGGAGAAGCTTCGGCAGCTCCAACACGCCGGCGCCGGCGATGATCGGCGTGGCCAGGAGGAAGGAGAAGCGCGCCGCCTCGGCATGGCTGAGGCCGACGGCAAGCCCCGCCCCCATGGTGAGGCCGGAGCGCGACAAGCCGGGAATGAGGGCGCCGGCCTGGCACAGCCCGATGAGGGCCGCCTGGCGCAGGGTCAAGGCTGCGGCGCCACCGGTGGACGCCCTGCGCCGCAGCCTTTCCGCTGCCAGGAGCACGACGCCGTTGAGGGCCAGAAACAGGGCCGCCACCTCTGGCGCGCCGAACAGGCTGCGGAAGAACTTCTCCAGCAGAAAGCCGATGACCGCAGCCGGCAGGGTGCCGGCGACGAGGAGCAGCAGCAGGCGCCGGCTTTCGGCCACGCCCGATCCCTGCCCCAGGATGCCAGCAAGGATTTCGATCCAGTCCCGCCAGAAATAGAGCAGCAAGGCCGCGGCGGTGCCGAGATGGAGCATGACGAGGAAAGGCAGAAAAGCCGGCGAATGCTGGTCGACCTGCCAGCCCAGCAATCGGGGCAGGATCACGGCGTGGCCGAGGCTGCTGACGGGGAAGAGCTCGGTCACCCCCTGGAGGGCAGCGAGCAGGATGGCCTGAATCTGAGACATGATGCTCCTCAATTCCCGATGCGAAATGCGGTCGACCCGACCCACGCCAATGCCGGCCGGACTATACCGGTCCCACCCGGCGGACGGTCAATGCTTGCGCACGAGCGCGAGATTGAAGCCGAGGCCGATCAGCGATGTGCCGGCGATGACCGCCGCCATGGGTACCGCGGTGCCGTTGGCGAAGACGCCGACCGCGCCACCTGCGAGCGCCCCCATGGCGAACTGGAGCATGCCCACCAAAGCTGACGCCGAACCGGCAAGCTCGGGATAAGTGGACATGGCGCCGGCCGAGGCATTGGCGCCGACCATGCCCGTCATGCCGAGGAAGACGAACAGCGCTCCCGCGATCCCGGCCAGCCCCCAGAGGCCGCTCGCCGCTATGGCGAGAAGGACGAGCCCGCAGACGGCGGACGTGGCGCAACCGACGCGCAGCATCCGGTCGGTGCCCAGCCGCAGGACCAGGCGGCTGTTGACCATATTTACCAGGATCATGGAGAGGATGTTGACGGCGAAGAGATAGCCATAATTCTGCGGCTTCACGCCGAACAGGACGATGTAGACGAAGGGCGTGCCGGAGATATAGGCGAACAGCCCGCAATAGACGAAGGCCGAGCATAGGGCATAGCCGAGGCAGCGCTGGTCGGTCAGGAGCCGGCGATAGCCCGCGAGCATCCCGAAGAGGTTGGTCTTGACGCGTCGTTCGGGTGGCAGCGTCTCAGGCAGGGAAATGAGCCCGGCCAGCGCCAGACCACCGAAGGCGGCCTGGGCCCAGAATATGGTTCGCCATCCGGCCAGCAGCAGAATCTGGCCGCCGATCACCGGGGCGACCATTGGCGCGATGCCCATGACCAGCATCATCATCGACAGCATGCTGGCCGCGCGGTCGCGTTGGAAGATGTCGCGCAGCATGGCGCGGGCCAGGACCGGCCCGGCACAGGCACCCATCGCCTGCACGAATCGCCAGAGGGAAAGGGTGACGATGCCGCCGGCGATGCTGCAGCCGAGGCAGCCGACGACATAGAGGAGAATACCCGCGGCGATCGGGCCGCGCCGGCCGAGCCAATCGCCGAAGGCGCCCCAGGCAATCTGGCCGGCGCCAAAGCCGAGCAGAAAGGCCGAAAGCGACAATTGGACCCGATCCTGGCCGATGGCGAAAGCCTTGCCGATGGTCGGCAGCGCCGGCAGGTAGATGTCGACCCCCATGGGCCCGAAGGCCATGAGCATGCCCAGCGTGGCGATGAACAAAGGGCCGACGACCACCGGCTTCGATCCGGCGGCGCGCTTGGCGGACATCGGGGTTTTCCGGGCGAAAACAGGCAGGGCTCGCAGCTTCGGGGATAGCCAAGCCCCAGGCAAGCCTCGTTGGGGCATGGCTGCCCTCTTGACCGCGCGATGCCGGCCGGGGGCCCGGTTCAGAACCCCCGGGAGTCAGAAACGACAGGACTGGGCCGCGCGATCTACTTCGTCAGCAGATTGGCGCTGATATACCCGGTCTTGCCTTCGACATGGACATGGGCCCATTTGCCATGGTCGACGAGCGCGATGACGTCGACCTTGGTGCCATGCTTGAGCGTCGCCAGTTTGTCGGACTTGGTGGTCGGCTCAGCCCTGAGATGGGCGTAACTGGTCTTGACCGACATGATCAGGTCGGCCGCCGGCTCGGCATAGGAGCCGGTGGCGTGCGGCGGGACGACGAGAGGGCCCGCGCCGGCGCTCCCGGCGGAAACCAGGGTGGCCGCCAATGCGGCAAGGAAGAAGGAGCGCAGCAGCATATTTCGTTCTCCGGCGTGAGAGTTGCGATTACCGCTTCATATTAGGCAAGGGGTAGGACGATTCGCATCGGCGGAGAAGATTAAAGTTTCGCGATCCGCCTCGGCCAGCCCAGCGGAGCGGCCAGCGGCCGTTGTCACGAAGTTCGCACGGAGGCCGCTTCGCGACGCCGCAGGAACGGAAGGCAGACGAGGGACAGGGCGAAGAAAACTCCCAGCATCAGCCAGGCCTCATTGAAGGAGATCGACAGGGCCGCGCGCTCCACCAGCTGGGCGACGGTCTGGCGCGTCGCTTCGTCGATCGGGCCCATGACCTGGTTATGGAACTTGTCCGGCGGCAGGCCGACGATGATCGCCGCGCTGGGATCGCCCGCCTGAAGGCGCTTCACCAGGCCGGCCACGATCGCCGGTGGACGGAATGCCAGCATGGTGTCCACGAGCGCGATCCCGATCGCCCCGCCGAGGTTGCGCAGCAGGTTGAACAGGGCGCTTGCGTTGGCCAGATGCTCGCCGGTCTTGCCTTCCAGCGCGATGGTCGTGGTCGGAAGCAGGCAGAACATCACCGCGAGCCCGCGCATCACCTGGGGCCAGAAGAGTTCCTGATAGTCCGACTTGTAGCTGAGGAACCCGTCGGCGATCAGCCCGGCGGCGAAGAGGGCAAAGCCGCCGGCCGTCAGCCAGACCGGATTGAACTTCTTCTCGGCCGCCGCCGCGACCGGGGCCGCCAGCAGCTGGGCGACGCCGCCTACGATCATGATCTCGCCGATTTCGAGCGGGGTGTGCTCGCGCACCAGGCCGAGAAAAAGCGGCAGCAGATAGACCGAGCCGTAGAGGCCCATCCCCAGGACGAAA
Organism: Candidatus Udaeobacter sp.; assembly: GCA_035604155.1. Taxonomy (GTDB): domain Bacteria; phylum Pseudomonadota; class Alphaproteobacteria; order Dongiales; family Dongiaceae; genus DASXQK01. The sequence continues at coordinate 5,565 of DATNJA010000100.1, forward strand.
CTATAGAAGCAACCGGCAGCGAAGTGCCGCTCGGCCAGCAGGGTCAGTTCCACCACCGGTTCGAATCGGCTGAGGCAGCGCAGTATCGCCACCATGCCGCTGACCAGGCATAGTCCCAGGAGCAGCCACAGGAAAACCCCGCTCCAATCCCGCTTCGGCCCCTCCTTGAGCAGGATCTCGAGAGTGCCGAGCGCGAGTGCGATGAGCGCCGCCCCGCGGTAATCGAGCCGCCTGAGGATCTGCCAGTCCGGCCGCTCGTCGGCGAGCATGAACCCCGTCAGCAGCATCACCAGGAGGCCGGGGCCGGGATTGATCAGGAACAGCCAGTGCCAGGAATAGGTGTCGGTGATGTAACCGCCGACGACGGGGCCGAGCGTGGGCGCCAGCATGGCAAAGAGCCCGGCCAGCGCCGCGGCCAGCAGATGCTGGCGCACCGGGAACAGCTCGAACCCGGCGGTGAAAACGGCGGGGATGACGGCGCCGCCGCAGAAACCCTGGACTACCCGCCAGGCGATGAAGGGCCAGAAGCCGGTGCTGAAGGCGCAGGCGAGGCTGGCCCCCGAAAAACCGGCGATGGCGCCGACGAAAAGGAAGCGTAGGGACAAGAGCCGGGTGAGTCGCCCGGTCAGAGGGATCGCGATCACCTCGGCCGTGAGATAGGCCGTCTGCACCCAGCTCAATCGGTCCAACGGAATGCCGAACGCGGTCTGGATGTCGGGTAGCGAGCTGGCGACGATCTGGATGTCGAGGATCGCCATGAACATGCCGACGCACATGGCGAGAAAGGCGATCCAGACCCGGAGTGGGGCGCGTAGCGCTGCGCCGGCCAACGGGCTGGTCGACGACAGCGATTCGGCGGGGATTTCCATGCGACTCGCCCGAAAGAGGACCGGAAACGGGTGAAGCGAGCAAAACTGGGGCCTTGTTCCGCTACAAGTCAACTCGCCCGTGAGAGCTATTTGGTCTCCAGGTTGCTGATTCCCTGCCAATCGGCAGGTGCCGACGAGGGCATTTCGCCGAGGCGCCGCGCGAAAGCGGCAGCGACCGGATCCGCCGCGGCTTCGGCCTCGAAGCCGGCGGCGGCGCGAGGGAAGTCGCCCGCCCGATAGGCGGCGAGCGCCGCGGCGAAGGCGGCGTCCCGCCGGTCGGCCTCGGGCGCGCCTGCCTCGATCGAATCCGGCGAGAAGATCCTCTCCGGCGCCTCGCGGCCCTTGACGCGAACCAGATCGATTTCGCGCCACCGGAAGCCGTCCCCCGCTTCGATCCGCACGGACTCGCCCACCAGGATGTCCGTGCCATAGGCCTTGTTGGCGCCTTCCAGGCGGGAGGCGAGATTCACCGTGTCGCCCATGACCGTATAGTTGAATCGCCGGCGCGAGCCGACATTGCCCACCACCACTTCGCCGCTGGCGAGGCCGATGCGGGCCTTGAGGCGATGCCCGGCGAAGGCCGGCTCGGATTGGTTCATCTCGGCGAGGCGCCGGCGGCAGGCGAGCGCCGCCCTGACGGCATGGCGGGCGTGGTCCGGGTTGCCCACGGGCGCGCCGAAGACGGCGACGATGGCATCGCCGATGTACTTGTCCACGAAGCCGGTTTCCAACTCGATGATGTCGGTCATGGCGGTCAGATAGGCGTTCATCAGCTGGACCAGGGCACCCGGTGTGAGGCTCTCCGAAAGCCCGGTGAAGCCGGCGATGTCGGTGAACATGACCGTCACTTCCCGGGCCTCGCCGCCGAGCTGCGGCAGGCGCTCGCTTTTCAGCATGCGATCGACCAGGGCCGGCGCCAGGTAGAGGGAAAAGCTGTTGCGCAACAGCCGCCGGTCCCGGTCGGTCACGCCGAAGCGGTATCCCTGGAGCACGGCCAGCGTAAGGCCGGCGGCGAGCGGCGGAGTCAGCAGGGGGAGGACTAGGTCCTGGCGGAAGGCAAGCGTGGCGGGCAATATCCAGAGGATCGCTAGCGCCATTGTCGCCATCGCTGCACGGGAGGCCGGCAGCAGATGGGTCGCCACCGCCGCGGCCAGTGCCAGGACCAGGACCAGGGCGCCGGAGATCGAGGGACCGGCCTCCCGGAGCGCATTGCCGGCGATGAGATTGTCCACTGCCGTGGCAATCACGAAGACGCCGGGGATGGTCGCGCGCACCAGATCCTTGCGGAAAATGTCGTCCATGGGCGGGTTGACGCAGCGCTCGCCCAGGCTCGGATGCTCCGGCCGGGTGATGAGGCGCATCGAGGTGAGAAGCCGGTCTTCGATGTCGAGCACGGTTCCCAACAGCACGATCTTGCCGGCGAAATGCTTGCGAAAGAATTCGGCATCGCTTTTCTCCTCGCAGGCGAAGAGGTCGGCGAGCGAATAGGTGGCAATCGCGTCCGGTCCGGCGAAGTTGAGCGGCATGGCATTGTCGGCCGCGCCGGGAATGGGCCGGCCGGCGAGCGTGAGACCGCCGTCGGGCGTCGACATCGGGACCTCGCCCAGCCCGCGGGAGGCAAGCTCGAGAGGCAGGCCCGCTTCCGTCGTCGTCCCGCTATCGGACTGCAGGCGCTGGAAGGTGAGAGGGATGCGCCGGACCACCGAATCGGGATCGCTCAGCACATTGACGTCGCGCAGGTTCGATGCGCCTACCATGAAGACCTGGGCGCGGAAGGGATGGATGGGGAAGCGCTGATGCTGCGCCTCGCCAAGGACGATCTGCCGGGTCAGGGCCGCGTGGCGCAGGGCGAGCAGGAGATCCCGATCGAAGCCGGGAACCAGGCCCTCGCCCGAGGCGGCGAAGATGACGTCGAAACCGACCACCTTGGCGCCCGACTGGATGAGCGCGTTCAACACCCGGGCGATCTCGGGCGTCCAGAATTCCCGCGGCAGATCGGCGAAGGGGGGACGGCGCATGGTTTCCTCGTCGATGGCCACCACCGCCACCGGCCCGGCCGCCGGATCCACATGGGTCGGGGCGAATTCTTCGCGCAGCCAATAGAGCAGATCGATGGAAAGCCCGGCCAGCCGCGGCCCGGCCAGGAGCTGCAAAGACAGGCTCAGCACCAGCGCCACGCTGAGCGCGACGGCGAGCTGACGCCGGTTCATGGAGGATCGATGCTCAGAGCTTCAGCAGGCGGCTGACCGGCGGTACCGCACCTGGTGCTGCCGCGGGAGACAGGGCGAAGATGACGCTGCGGCCGCCCGCCGAGGCGCGATAGAGGCCCCCGGGATCGAGCGAATCGCCCTGGCGCGCGAAGTCGTAGAAGCGACCATGGATCATGTCGGCCGGCTTCAGCTCGTAGACCAGCCGCTCTTCCGGCTTGTCCAGCCGCTCGATGACCAGCATGCCGCCGCCGGGAAGCTCGACCAGCGGGCTCGAGCCGTACAGCGTCCGCTGAGGGGCGGGAAGCTTCTTGTCGCTGCCCGAACTCGTGCCGCGGAAGACGACGACGGCGCTGGCTTCAGCCTCGGCCGCCGAAAGCTGCAGCTGGCCGCCATCGCAGGCGACTTTGTCGCGGGTGACGTTGCCGCCCGTCACCTCGCTCTGGTCGATGCCGACGGTGACCAGACCGGCGGCGATGGTCTCGCGGACGCAGGAATGGAAGTAGTCGAGCACCAGTCGATCGGTCGTGGCGAGATGAATGACCCTGCCGGCGGCCAGATAGTCCAGCAGGCCGACGCCGGCCACGTTCCCGGCCACGTCCTCCACCATGGCGGCGGGGCCGGCAAGGGCGGTCCCGGGCGATGCGAGCCCCAGAAGCAAGGCAAGACCGAGGAACTCTTTGCGCATGGCGTCCTCCCTCAGCTGCCGCCGTCGCCCACCAGCGTGAAGGGCGCCCAGAATATCGGGTGGGCGTAGCTAAACAACGTCTTTCCCGACGCATCGACATAGCCCGGCCCGTCGATCAGCGACAACATCGCGGCTCTGAGGGCAGCCGCGCGCGTCGTGCCCGGGCTGCGTGCAAGCTCCTTGAAGGTGTTCGTGGTGATGAGCCGGGCCGAGGTCGTCTCCACCGGCCAGTTCGATACCAGCACGGCGCGGGCACCGGCATAGATGAAGGCGAGGCCCAGGCCCGTCACCGCATCGGCGCCGGCCCCGTTCCCGGCGGCCGTGTTGCAGGCCGAAAGCACGACCCATTGGGCATTGAGCCTGAGGCCCAGGATCTTGGTGGTGGTCAACAGGCCGCTGCCCGCCACGCCGGCAATGCTGGGCGGGGTCAGGGCCAGGGCCGGCTCGGAAAGCCCCGCGATGTCGCCGGGCACGAGACCATGAGTGGCGAACATGACGACGCGCCGGTCGTCGAGCTTCAGTGTCCTGACCGCCTGCTCGTTGGCCTGCTTGCCGAGATAGGCGTCGGCGTTTGGATTCGCGTCCAGCGCCTTCGCTGCCGCACGCAGCTCGTCGGCGGTTTCCGGCAGGCGTGGCAGCACCGAGAGATCCGGCGCCGCCGAGGTTTGCTCGGGCAGGCTGCGGAACTTCACGTGGACGCCTCGCGTGGTGATGCCGCCGCCGGCCGCCGAGGCGAGCCGCATGTCAGCCTCGCCTTCTTGTGCTTCGGCCTTGTTGAACCAGGCATCGCCAAAACCGATGAAGGCTTTCGTCGCCGGCGCGGCGGTGGCGAGCGTGGCCAGAGATCGCAAGGCGGCGACCGAGGGAAGCTGGGTGATGGAAGCCTGGCGGATCAACCAGGGGACGGATTTGTAGCCCGAAAACAGCGGCCGGCCGGCCGGATCGACCACCGGCTGCACGGGTTGGGTGACCATGAGAGCGAAGGGCAGCTCGGCTAGCGCGCCGTGAGGGACGACGAGAAGATCGCTCGCATCCTTCCAGCCCGCCGCCACCGGCCGAAGCAGGGCGTCGTAGAGACGACTCGATGCGACCACGTCGAAGGCCGGAATCTGGGCCAGGCTGTCGGCGTTCGGGTCGAGCGCCCGGCGCAGCGCCGCCACGTCGCGGTTGATGTCGGCCGCGCCCAGCGCCGCCGCGCCAAAGGCCACCGCGCCCTGCCGGCGCAGGGCCCAAACATAGGTCCTGTCTTCGGCCACATAGGTCGCGATCAAGGCCTGTCCCGGCTTCAGCACGGCCTGGACTTCGGCCGTCGTGATCGGCCGGGGATCGATGAGGTTCACGTAGTCGGGAAAGCGCTTCTCGATCTCTTCGCGCAGCGTCGCCCTGGCGTCGCGCAGCTGGTCGACTTGCGTCCGCAAGCTCTGGATCGCGTTCGGATCCTGCTGATCCTCGGGCACCGCGAGCGCCTGGGCCAAGGTGGCGTTGAGGGCCGAGATCTGGCGTTCGGCGTCCTGGACGCGGCGGACGAGGTCGCTGAGGCCAGGATCATGCACCGCGGCGCGCGCCGCCGAAGCGACCAGCGCCTGCTGGACTGCCTGGCCGCGAGCCGCGTCGGCGATGCGAAACGACTCGCTGGCCGCCGCGTCCTCGCCGATGGCGGCGCGTTCACCCCACAGCAGGTTCAAGTATCGCTCCAGGATGAAGCGCAGCCGGCGCTGGCGGCCTTCGGTCGAACCTTGGGCGTCGCTGCCGTTGCGCGAACTGCCGAGCAGAATCGGCAGCGCCGCGCGGAAGGCCTGGTCGGCGGCGCTTACGTCGCCGCTTGCCGCCAGGGCGGCGGCGTACAAGCCTTCGGCCTCGGCCGTGTCATAGTGCTTGTCGCCGAGCGCATGGCGCCGGTGCTCATAGATCTTCTCGGCGATCGCAACCGCTGCCGCCGCCTGGCCGGTGCGCATCAATGCGATCTCATAGGCGGGGTTGCTGAGAATATTGTCCGCCGCCTGGGGATTGTCGGCCATTCCTTGCCGGATCAGGTTGAACTCGGTCATGGCTTCGGCATAGCGCCGCTGCACCACCAGAGTCTGGGCAAGATTGGAATAGGCGCCGTTGAGCGGGCCCGAGTCCGGCGCATGTCCAAGATGCAGGTAGATATCGATGGCGGCCCGCGCCAGCTTTTCCGCATCCCGCGCCCGCCCCTCCTCCAGAAGGATTCCGCCGAGCACCCCCAGGCTGGTCGCGGTTTCGCTCGCATAGCGTCCGTGCCTTTTCAACTGGTCGAGGAGCGCCAGTCTCGCCGCGCTCTCGGCCTCGAACAGACGGCCCTGCTGGGCGAGATCATGGGCGAAGTTCTGCAGGATCGAGTCCTGGGAACCGATGACCGCGTCCAGGTTGGGCGTATTCTGCTGGTCGCTGGCCGACTGCAGGGCCTCGATGCCGGCGAGGTTCTCGGCGAGAGCCTTGCGGAAATAGGGCTCGGCTTCGGCATAGTGCCCGATGCCGTCGAGGAATGTGGCGTGGGCCCAATCGGTCCGTGATTGGAAAAGCGAGGCGTTGCCGCCCAGATTGGGCCAGTTCCGCGACTTCTCCAGAAGGGCGTCGATCTTGTCCAGCGTCTCGCGCGCCTTTTCGAACTGGCCGAACCCGACGTAGAGGTAGACGAGGTTGTAGTACTCGCTGAACAGCGCGCCCTGATGGGCGTTCTTGCCCAGTTTCTTGCCGCTGCTTCCGCTGCCCGGCGCAAGGGATTCGAGGAAGGCGACCTTCTCCTCGCGCAAGGCCAGAGACTTCTTGCGGAAGCCGGCGCGCATCTCGGCTACGCCCAGAAGGTTGGCCGCGGTCGCATAGTCGCCGATCGCCTTGTCGCGATGCGGCAGGATCAGATCGTAGGCCTTTTGAAAGTCGTCCAGGCGCTGGGCGTCGCGGCCGATGTCACCCGCCGCCGTGCCGCGCGCGAGGTAGAAGCGGGCGAGCGGAATATCCTTCAGATCCGTCGGCGCCGCCTCGTCTGCCTTGGCTTTGTTGGCCGCGGCGGCGGCTGGATCGGGCTTCTGCTGATCGAGGATGGCCGTGATGTCCGCAATGCTGCCGGGGGGTGCCGCGAAACCCCGGCTTTCGACCGCGCCGACTATGGCGCGGGCCTGCTCGAGAGCTGTCCCGGAATCGCTTTGCGCGAAGACTGGACCGGCCGCAAGACCGCAAGCGACGATCAAGCCGGCCAGACAGCACCGCCCCAATGACAGCGCCTGCAACCTGGGATGACGAGATTCGGGTATGGTCGCCCCCGCCCCGCGAGATGGCCACGGCAAGAAGCTTACACGCGCGGCCGATCGGCGGAAACCGGGTAAAGATTAATTCGCAGCCGGGAACGAGATCATTGACCAGCGGCGCGTAAGTTGGTTCACGGCCCACGCCCCCGATTCCTGCGCTTGCGACAATGCCGGAACGAAGCGCAGGAAGTCCGCGGTGGACGCGTGTTAGATGCCATCGGCTGTCGGAAAGCGAGCCATGCTCACCGAGGGTTTTCCCTGAGGCGGCCGACCAACCGGAGGAATACATGCAGCGTTCTAGTCGTCTTGCCCTGGCTCTCGCGGCGGCGGTCGTCGCCGGAGGCGTCGTCGTCCAGTCTCTTGCCGATGTCGGATCGGGGCCGACCGCAAACGGCCCCGAGGAGCATCGCCATCAGTTTTCGCCACAGCAGGTTTGCGTCGAGCAATACGCCCGCAAGGCCGGACATCTGGCCTATCTCGAGGCCAGGCTCGAACTCAACCCCGAGCAGCAGGCGCTCTGGGACAAATGGAGCCAGGCTTCGGCCGCCGGGGCGGAGAAATTGCGTGCCGCCTGCCTGGCCGGGGCGCCCAAGGCCGACGCCAAGTTCACGGCCCTCGATCGGGACGCCTTGGCCGAGACCATGCTGAGCCTCAAGGTCGACAACCTGAAAGCCGCGCGGCCCGCTCTCGAATCGCTCTACGCCGCTCTCACCCCCGAGCAGCAGGCAGTCTTCGATCGTGAAGCCGAAAGGCATCAGGGCGATGGGCAGCACCACCGTTGGCACGGCGGTGACGGGGAATGGGGCGGGCACGGAGCGCTCTAAGGCCTCTCCAACGGGCTCTTTCGGCGCCTGATCGACAACGCCCGAGGCGCATTTTTGACCCCCGGCCCCGCCGGTCGCGGCTATGACCGGCGGGGTCGGGGACCTTGGATAGTTTCTCTGCCATATGGCGTGCTGCGCATTCCCGCCACGGGCCGTCGCCTCATCCGGCGAGATGCTTGTCCATGAAGGCGAGGCTGCGCTGAAGTGCCAACTCGTGACTGGCGCGATCGAAGCTGGCACGCTCGTCGCAGCTGAAGCCGTGATCGGCCGGATAGACATGGACGATGGTTTCCGGCCGGGCCGCCATGATCTTGTGCACGTCGGTCATGGGGATGCCGTGATCCTTTTCACCGAAATGGAGCATCACCGGCACCTTGGGTTTCTCCGCGGCATGGGCTGCGATCATGCCGCCGTAATATCCGACGGCACAGGCGAGGCCCGGCGCCCTTGTCGCCGCGAGAAAGGCCAGCGACCCGCCCCAGCAATAGCCGATCGCCGCGACCTTGCCGGCCGGTCGAAGGCTGTCGATCGCCGCCGCCATGTCCTTCAACGTGTCGTCGAGGGCGACCGCGGCCCGCAGATTGCGCCCGCGCTCGACCGCCGCAGCGTCATAGCCGATGTCGACCCCGCGCTCGGCCCGGTCGAACAGGGCCGGCGCCAGGGCCGCGTAGCCCATGGCGGCAAACCGGTCCGTGACGTTGCGAATATGATGATTGACGCCGAAGATTTCCTGGATCACCACCAGGCCGGCCTTGGGCCTTCCGGCCGGATCGGCCCTGTAGGCAGCGAGCTTGAATCCATCCGCGGCGGTCAGTTCCTGCATCTTTCCCAAGACCGGTCTCCTTCTGAAGGCACAACGCAAGAGCCTGATCGTCTCAAGCCTGCTCGGCTTGAGGCGTGAATCAGGCTCTAATTCTAACATGTAGAGCAAGATTCAAGGGGTCAGCCTGATCGAAGCTGACCCGATCTTGCTCTACGCGCCAGTTTCCGGCATCGGCTTGTGGACAGGCAACAAGAGCCTCGCTTTCAATCCATCGCCGCCTGCACGGCCGGCATGGGCGAGGTTGCGCGTCGGGGCGAGGTAAGCAGCAGCACGAGGGGCATCGATAGGATGGTCAGGATCATCAGCAGCTTGAAATCGTCGATATAGGCGATCATGGACGCCTGCCGGGTCAACTCGTTGTTGAGGGCCACGGCGCCCGCCGGTGTCGTCGCGTTCCAATAGAGCTGCATGGCCGGTTGCATCAGCGCCCGGTTGAAGGGCGTCATGCTGGCAGCGAGTTCCGAATGGTTGACTTGGGTGTTCTGGGAAAGCAGAACGGTGACGGCCGAAATTCCGGCGCTCGAGCCGACGTTGCGCAGCAGGCTGAACAGGCCCGCGGCCTCGGTGCGCCGGGCGACTGGAAGACTGGCGAAAGCGACGGTGGATAGCGGGACCCAGGTGAGTCCGAGGCCGATGCCCTGGATGATGCCGCTCATCACGATGTCGTTGGCCGGAACATCGAGGGTGAAGCCGATCATCCAATAAAGCGAATAGGCGGATAGCCC
>DATNJA010000101.1:0-17221 GCA_035604155.1 Candidatus Udaeobacter sp.
CTCAGCGCCTGCTCGTTCCGTTGGTCAGTTCCAGTTATGCCAGTGATTGTGCCAGCCGCCCCCGTAGCAACAGCCATAGCCGCCGCCATAGAAACCGAGGCTCAAGCCATAACTTGGTCCGTACCCGTAGCTTGGCGCATAGCCATAGCTCGGCGGTGGCGCATATTCATAGCTGGGCTGAGGCGCATATCCGTAGTTCTGCGGCGGTGTATTCCCATAGCTCGGCGGAGGTGCATTTCCATAGTTCTGCGGAGGTGCATTTCCATAGCCGGCACCAGGCGGCGGCCCGTAGCCGTAGCCCGGTCCTGGGCCGTAATAGTAGCAGCCAGCCAATGTGCCGACCAAGGCCAGCAGCGACAGCGGACGAAGAGCACGCATCATGTGTGACCTCCTATTGGGCAATCGCGGCCCTCTAGGCGATAATGATACGCCCCCGGTGCGTTAACTCAAAGAGCCTTCTTTTGGGGCAGCTGTGATCGATCCGCTTCCGGCCTTCGCAGGCGCGAAATCAGGCCAGCATCTACGCTCGCCTCGCTATCCGACCGCGCCGGTTGTGGGGCCCCAAATGGCCGCCTGATTTGCAGAATGTCGGATGAATGTCACCATTCCTCCCGCCATCTCTGGCCTCACCATCAAGCAATGCACCAATCGCAAGAAAGGCTTCGGCGGATCTGACGCCCGGATAACTATGTCAGGCGCCTGGCGCGAGTTGCGGAGAGATTTGTGACGGGTCGCGGCGAGAGCAGAGATTTGTCCGAGACTCTCGCCCGGAAGATGGTCCACTGGGCTGAAGTATTCAATCTTAAAGGCCCGTCCTCAGATGCCACCCGGAATTGAGGGGGGCAGCGTGGCTTCAGGAAGCTGGCTTGGGAAAGCCGCGACCTCCAAGCCTGTGAAAAAAGACCTGGCTACCCACGCTGGTGCAGCTCTATCACATTCCGATCGGGATCGCGCACGAAGATTGCCTGCTTGTCGGGACTGAACCGGATGGGACCACCGCTCAGCGGGATACCGGCCGCCTCTAGCCGCGCCTTGGCAACCATGATGTCCGGGCAAAGGAGCGCGAAATGCGTGATTCCCGGGTGCTTCTCGGACACGTCCATGAGGACATTGGGCTCGCTGGCGTTTGGAGCGTTAAGCACGAGGTTCACTTCCAATCCCGACGCATGATCCAGGATGGCCACAGGCTCCGGACCAACCGGACCAATGGTCTTCGTGAAACCAAGCAGCTCGTAAAAGCGCACCGAGCGCTCCAGGTCGTGAACGCGAATGCCAATGTGGGCAAGACCCAAGATGGGGATTGGCGCATGCTTCGTTGCTTGGCTTGTCATTGTGCCCTCGGTTCCTCGGTTTGATCCGGATTTCATTGATAGAAACCGACATCCGCCGGATGACCTGCTATCTGAGCCGAGATTGCTGCCGGACGAAGGCACTGACAAAGCCGGAACAACGTCGCCCGGTTTGAAGATTTCGTCCGTGGTGGCCGCTCTCCGCATTTCGCGATCGGCCGGCCGTCTCGTTCCACAGCAGTCGTGCCCCCTTCGGAGTTCGCCAATGGGCAGTGTCAACCGGGCTGAAGCCGCTAGAGCTTATTTGTCGCTGCGGACCTGGCCAGAGTGCGGTGGTTCAATTGAACCAAAGAGCGCCGCGTGCTGGGCGCGAAACCCGCTGATCTTATTGGTCGGAGTGAGTGGATTCGAACCACCGGCCCCTGCGTCCCGAACACAGTGCTCTACCAGGCTGAGCTACACTCCGACCGGAGGACGGGCTTATAGCGCCGATCCGCGGGGCGAGGCAAGGGCGCGACGGAGACTTTAGAACGCCCGCTCGATGCAGAAATCGACCACATCGATGAGGGCGCGTTTCTCGGCTGTTTCGGGGAAGATGCCGAGCGCGTCCCGGGCGATGGCGCCATAGTGGCGGGCTCTCGCCACGGTATCGCGCAGCGCCCCATGGCGGTCCAGGAACTGGATCGCCCGGTCGAGGTCGGGCTCCTCCTGCTGAAGCTCTTCCATGGCCCGGCGCCAGAAGCCGCGCTCGGCCTCGTCGCCGCGCCGGAAGGCGAGGATGACCGGCAGCGTCAGCTTGCCCTCGCGGAAATCGTCGCCCACGGTCTTGCCGAGCTCGGTCTGTCGGGCGGAATAGTCGAGCACGTCGTCGATCAACTGGAAGGCGATGCCGAGATTGAGGCCGTAGCTGTCCAGCGCCTCCTCCTCGACCCGGGGACGGTCCGCGACCACGGCGCCGATCCGGCAGGCGGCCGCGAAGAGCGCCGCGGTCTTGCAGCGGATGACGTCGAGATAGGCCTGCTCGGAGGTGGCGGTATCGTTGCTGGTGATCAGTTGAAGCACCTCGCCCTCGGCAATCACCGCCGAGGCGCCCGAGAGGATCTCCAGCACGCGGAGCGACCCGTCGGCGACCATGAGCTGGAACGCCCGGCTGAACAGGAAATCGCCGACCAGCACGCTCGCCTTGTTGCCCCAAACCGCGTTGGCGGTGGCGAGGCCCCGGCGCAGGTGGCTCTCGTCCACCACGTCGTCATGGAGCAGTGTCGCCGTATGGATGAATTCGACCGAGGCCGCCAGCGCCTGGTGGCGCCCGCCGCGATAGCCGCAGAGCCGGGCCGAGGCCAGGGTCAGCATGGGCCTGAGGCGCTTGCCCCCGGCGGCGATCAGGTGCCCGGCCAGCTGGGGGATCAGCGGCACGGGGCTCTGCATGTTCTTCAGGATGAGTTCGTTGACGACCCGCAGATCGTCCACCACCAGGCGCTGCAGCTCGTCCAGGGAGGGCTTGCGGCCCCGGCCTCGGCCTTCTTCGAGATTGACGATAACGGCCACGCCCGCGACCCCGTTTCTTGACCCGGCATCCTTCGCGGGCGAGCATAGAAGGGCGGGGCAGGCGGTCAAGCCCGGGGAAGGAACCGACGGAACATGATGCGCGAGTTGATGCGGACCAACAATCCGGTGCAGCTGTCCTTCCTCAAGGCGCTCCTTGCCGAGGCCGGAATCGCCTTCGAGGTCTTCGACACCCATATGAGCATCACCGAGGGGAACGCCAACTTCATCGCGCCCAGGGTGATGGTGGACGCCGATGACTTTCAGCGCGCCCAGCGGCTGCTGCGCGAGGCGGGGATCGATGCCCGCTGAGGCCTCGCCCGGCGCAGAGGAGGCCATCACCGAAGACGGGATCCTGGGCGGGCAGCTTCGCCTGCGGCAACCCGCCGCGGGATATCGGGTCGGCATCGACCCGATCCTGCTCGCCGCCGCCGCCCCATCCTTGGGGCACGGTCGGGCGCTCGAGCTGGGTGCTGGTGTCGGTGCGGCGTCGCTCTCGCTCGCCTGGCGTCAGACCGAGGCCCGGGTCCTTGGCCTCGAGCTGCAGCCTTCCCTGGCGGCGCTGGCGGCAGAGAACGCCGGCATCAACGGTCTTGCCGGGCGGGTGGCCTTTCGCGCCGGCGACCTCATGTGCCCGCCACCGGAAGTCGCCGCCGGCGGCTTCGACCTGGTGCTGGCCAATCCGCCCTTCCATGCCGCGGGAAGCGCCACGCCGCCGGCCGAGCCGGGCCGCGCCCGAGGCCATGTGGAGGGCGAGGCCGATCTCGCCGCCTGGATCTCCCAGGCTTGCGCTCTCGCCAAGCCGAGGGGCCAAATCTTGCTGATACATCGGCCGGAAAGACTGGCCGATCTCCTCGGTCTGCTCGATGGGCGCGCCGGGGGCGTGACGGTGTTTCCATTCTGGGCCGGTGCCGGAAAGGCCGCACGCCGGATTCTACTCCTGGCCCACAAGGGCAGCCGGGCACCCCTGACGCTGGCGGCGGGGATGGTTCTGCATGAGGCCGACGGGCGTTACACGGCGGCGGCCGAGGCGGTGCTGCGCCGGGGCGAAGCCATCGCTCTCTAGTGCGCCCGGGCATTGCTTGACCCGGTCGCGGCCGGCCGCTAAATGGTCCGATGTTCCTTGCCAGTTTCGAAAAGCTCTTCCTCCTCGCCGGCATCATCGCCGTCGTCTGGTATGGCTTCCGCTTCGTGAGCGTCCTCGAACGCGTCCGGGCCCGGGGTCGGCAGGCGCAGCAGCAAGCCCGGCGTCCGAGCCCCTCGGCCGGCGGCGGCACGGCCAATGCCCGTTCAACCAGCACGAATGTGGCCAATGTCGAGGAGACGATCCGCTGCCGGGTTTGCGGCGCATTCGTGCCGGCGCGCCAGCCCTTGCGCTGCGGCAGGGGCGACTGTCCGTTTCCGGCCTAAGTCCGGCCCTTGCTTGACCCTCGGGGCACCGCTCGTTAGGTTGCGCCGCGGTATAATCCCGGCAGTGTTGCGATGCCCCATCCCGAAACCTGCTTCCAGCGTCTTATTCTGAAGCTCCAGGACTTTTGGGCTAGGGAAGGCTGCGTCATCCTCCAGCCCTATGACATGGAGATGGGCGCCGGCACGTTCCATCCGGCGACCACCTTGCGGGCCCTCGGCCCCGAGCCCTGGCGCGCCGCCTATGTCCAGCCCTCGCGCCGACCCAAGGACGGGCGCTACGGCGAGAATCCGAACCGCCTGCAGCACTACTACCAATTCCAGGTCATCCTGAAGCCCTCGCCCGGCGAGAGCCAGGAACTCTATCTGGCGAGCCTGGAGGCGATCGGCATCCGGTTGCGCGATCACGACGTGCGCTTCGTCGAGGACGATTGGGAAAGCCCGACCCTCGGCGCCTGGGGTATCGGCTGGGAGATTTGGCTCGACGGCATGGAGGTGAGCCAGTTCACCTATTTCCAGCAGGTCGGCGGCATCAACTGCGAACCCGTCTCGACCGAGCTCACCTACGGCCTCGAGCGACTGGCCATGTTCGTTCAGGGCGTCGACAATATCTTCGAGCTCGATTGGAACGGCCTGCCCAGGGACGCCGGCGGCATGTCCTACCGCGACATCTATTTCCAGGCCGAGCGCGAGTTTTCGGTTTTCAATTTCGAAGCCGCCGACACGGGCGCGCTTCAGCGCCATTTCCGCGACGCGGAAAAGGAATGCCGGATGCTGTTCGACCGGCCGACGCCGCTGCCGCTGCCCGCCTACGACCAGTGCATGAAGGCGAGCCACCTGTTCAATCTGCTCGACGCCCGTGGCGTGGTTTCGGCGACCGAGCGCCAGGCCTTCATCGGCCGGGTGCGGGCGCTGGCCAAGGGCTGCTGCGAGGCCTGGCTCGCCAGCCGCGGCCATGCCGTGAAGGGCTAGGCCGTTGCCCGAGTTCCTGTTCGAGCTTCTGGCGGAGGAAATCCCGGCCCGTATGCAGGGCCGCGCCGCCGACGAGGTGAAGCGCCAGGTTTCCGAGCGCCTCGGCGAGGCGGGGCTGAAGTTCAGCCGGGCCGAGGCCTATTCCACCCCACGCCGGCTTGCGCTTTGGATCGACGGGCTGCCGAGCCAGCAACCCCACCGGGAAGTGGAAATCAAGGGCCCGCGCGTCGGCGCGCCGGACAACGTGCTGCATGCTTTTCTCCGGGCCCGCGGGCTCGCGAGCCTCGACCTCTGCGAGCAGCGCGAGGTCGGCCGCAACAGGTTCTGGTTCTATGTCGAACGGGCGGCGGGCAAGCCGACCACGGCGGTGCTGGCCGGGATCCTGCCCGATGTCGTGACCGGCCTTGCCTGGCCGCGCTCCATGCGCTGGGCCTATGACCGGATAAGCTGGGTCCGTCCGCTGCACAATATCGTCGCCGTCTTCGACGGGCAGCTCGTGCCGTTCGAGGTCGATTTCGGCTCGCCCGAGCGCCCGCGCCGGATCGCCTCGCGCAAGGAAACCTATGGCCATCGTTTCCTTGGCCCCCAGGCCTTCACGGTGACCAATTTCAACACCTACAAGGCACGGCTCGGCGTGCGCCAGGTGGTGATCGATCCGGCCGAGCGGGTTCACATCATCCGCAAGAATGCCGAGCGTCTGGCGCGCACCGAAGGCCTGCAGATGCGCCCCGACGAAGCGCTGCTCGAGGAAGTCGCGGGGCTGGTGGAATGGCCGGTGGTGCTGATGGGCCGGATCGACCCGGCCTATGTGGACCTTCCGCCCGAGATTCTGATCACCGCCATGCGCTCCCACCAGAAATACTTCGCCCTGCAGGACTCCGAGGGCGGGCTGGCGCCGCGCTTCCTCGTCGTCTCCAACATGGTGACCGCCGACCAGGGGCTCACCATCACTGCCGGCAACGAGCGCGTGCTGCGCGCGCGACTCGCCGACGCCAAGTTCTTCTGGGACCAGGATCGCAAGCTCCGGCTCGACGACCGGCTGCCGGCGCTGAAGCGCATGGTGTTTCACGAAAAGCTGGGCAACCTCGCCGACAAGTCGGACCGGGTCGAGAAGCTCGCCGTCGAGATCGCCCGCCATCTCGCCCGGGCCGAGGAGCAGGCGGTGCGCCGCGCCGCGCGCCTGGCCAAGGCCGATCTCACCTGCGGCATGGTGGGCGAGTTCCCGGAACTCCAGGGCGTCATGGGGCGCTACTACGCCAGGCTCGAGGGCGAGGCGCCAACGGTCGCCGACGCCATCGCCGAGCACTATGCGCCCCTCGGCCCCCATGACCGCGCGCCCACGGCGCCGGTGTCCGTCGCGGTGGCGCTGGCCGACAAGATCGATACATTGGTCGGCTTCTGGGCGGTGAAGGAAAGGCCCACGGGCTCCAAGGATCCATATGCGCTGCGCCGGGCGGCGCTTGGCGCCATAAGGCTCATCATCGAGAACGAGCTGCGCTACGCGCTCCTCCCCATGTTCCGGGTTGCCTTCGAATCCTACGCGGCCCAAGGACTGAAATTTGACGCCAACGAACTGCGCCGCGATCTGCTGGAATTCTTCGCCGATCGGATGAAGGCCCTGCTGAAGGAGAAGGGCGTGCGCCACGATCTTGTCGCCGCGGTCTTCGCCCACAAGCGCGAGGACGGGCTGGGAGAAGACGACCTAGTCCGGCTTCTCGCCCGGGTCGATGCGCTCGCCAAGTTCCTGGAGAGCGAGGACGGCGCCAACCTGCTGACCGCCTCAAAGCGGGCCGGCAACATCCTGCGCATCGAGGAGAAGAAGGACGGGCGCGACTACAAGGATCTGCCCGACCCCTCGCTCCTGCGCCTGCCCGAGGAGTTCAACCTGGTCGAATCCATGAAGGAGGCGCGCGAGCGGGCGGAGACGGCCCTCAAGCGCGAGGCCTTCGGGGTCGCCATGGCGGCGCTGGCCAAGCTGCGCGGGCCGGTGGACGACTTCTTCGATAAGGTAACGGTCAACGCCGAAGACGAGTCCCAGCGCGTGAACCGGCTGAGGCTTCTCGCGCGCATCCGCACCACGCTCAACACCGTAGCCGACTTCTCCAAGATCGAGGCCTGAGATGGGCCGCTGGGTCTATCGGTTCGGCAACGGCAAGGCCGAAGGCCGGGCCGAGATGAAGAATCTCCTGGGGGGCAAGGGCGCCAATCTGGCCGAGATGTCCAACCTTGGCCTGCCGGTGCCGGCCGGTTTCACTGTCACGACCGAGGTCTGCACCCACTTCTACGCCAATGACAAGAGCTACCCCGTGGGCCTCGAGGCCGAAGTCGCCGAGGCGCTGGCCGGCGTCGAAGCGCTGGTGGGACGCAAGTTCGGCGATGCCGGCGACCCGCTCCTGGTCTCGGTGCGCTCGGGTGCCCGGGTTTCCATGCCGGGCATGATGGACACGGTCTTGAACCTCGGCCTCAACGATGAAACCGCCGCGGGCCTGGCCAAGCGCAGCGGCAATCCGCGGTTTGCCTACGACTCCTATCGGCGCTTCATCCAGATGTACGCCAACGTGGTGCTGGGCGTCGACCATCACCATTTCGAGGAACTGCTGGAACTCCACAAGGAGGACCGCGGGGTCAGCCTCGACACTGAGCTCGACGCCCGCGACTGGCAAAAGCTGATCGAGGCCTACAAGGCCAAGGTCCGGGAAGAGCTGGGCGAGCCATTCCCGCAAGACCCGTCGCGCCAGCTCTGGGGTGCCATCGGCGCCGTGTTCGGCAGCTGGCAGACGCCGCGCGCCGCCACCTACCGAAAGATTCACAACATCCCCGAGGATTGGGGCACGGCGGTCAACGTCCAGGCCATGGTGTTCGGCAACATGGGCGAGGACTGCGCCACGGGCGTGGCCTTCACCCGCAACCCGTCGACCGGCGCCGACGAGTTCTACGGCGAGTTCCTGGTCAACGCCCAGGGCGAGGACGTGGTCGCCGGCATCCGCACCCCTCAGCATCTGACCGTTGCCGGCAAGAAGGCGAACCGCTCCCAATTGCCGGCCATGGAAGAGGCGTTGCCCAAGGTATTCGCCGAGCTGGAGACCGTGCGCCGGCGCCTGGAATCCCATTACCGCGACATGCAGGATATCGAGTTCACGGTCGAAGGCGGCAAGCTCTACATGCTGCAGACCCGCAGCGGCAAGCGCACCGCCCAGGCCGCCCTCAAGATCGCGGTCGACATGGTGGACCAGGGGCTGATCGACGAGCGCCAGGCCGTGGCCCGGATCGACCCTGCTTCCCTTGACCAGCTCCTCCACCCGACCCTCGATCCCAAGGCTCCGCGCAAGGTGATCGCTCGCGGTCTGCCGGCCTCGCCGGGCGCGGCCTCGGGCAGTGCCGCCTTCACCGCGGACGAGGCCGAGGACCGCGCCGCCAAGGGCGAGCGCGTCATCCTGGTGCGAAGCGAAACGAGCCCGGAAGACATCCACGGCATGCATGCCGCGGCCGGCGTGCTGACCACCCGGGGCGGCATGACGAGCCACGCCGCCGTGGTCGCCCGCGGCATGGGCCGGCCTTGCGTCGCCGGTGCAGGAGATCTGCGCATCGACGAGCATGCCCGGGTCATGAAGGTGCGCGACGCGGTAGTGCGCGACGGCGATCTGCTGACCATCGACGGCGGCACCGGCGAGGTGATGCTGGGCGAGGTGCCGACGGTCCAGCCTGAGCTTTCCGGCGATTTCGCCAGGCTCATGGCATGGGCCGACAAGTTGCGGCGCCTCAAGGTCCGCGCCAACGCCGAGACTCCGGCCGACGCGCGCATGGCCCGGCGTTTCGGCGCCGAGGGCATCGGGCTCTGCCGCACCGAGCACATGTTCTTCGATGGCGAGCGAATCGTCGCCATGCGCGAGATGATCATGGCCGAGACCATCGAGGGCCGGCGTGCGGCGCTGGCCAAGATCCTGCCCATGCAGCGCGACGATTTCGTCGAGTTGTTCCGGATCATGCGCGGCCTGCCGGTCACCATCCGCCTGCTCGACCCGCCGCTCCATGAGTTCCTGCCCAACACCAGGGCCGAGATGGAGGAGGTGGCCAAGGCTGCCGGCATCGCCGCCGACCAGGTCGCCCATCGGGCCGCGATGCTGAAGGAATCCAATCCCATGCTGGGCCATCGCGGCTGCCGGCTCGGCATCACCTATCCGGAAGTGTACGAGATGCAGGCCCGCGCGATTTTCGAGGCCGCGGCCCTGGTCAAGCGGGAAACCGGAGAGACGGTCGAGGCCGAGATCATGATCCCGCTGGTTTCCATGCCGCGCGAACTGTCGATCCTGAAGGAGGTGATCGACAGGGTCGCCGGCGAGGTCGCCAAGGCGCGAGGCATCGATCTTCCCTACGTCGTCGGCACGATGATCGAACTGCCGCGCGCCGCCCTGTTGGCCGACCGGATCGCCGCCGATGCCGCCTTCTTCAGCTTCGGCACCAACGATCTCACCCAGACCACCTATGGCCTCAGCCGCGACGATGCGGCACGCTTCCTCCAGGAGTACGAGCGGCGCGGCATCTTGCCCATCGATCCCTTCATCAGCCTCGATCCGGACGGCGTGGGCGAGCTGGTGCGCATCGCCGCCGAGCGCGGCCGCAAGACCCGGCCGAACCTGAAGCTCGGCATCTGCGGCGAGCATGGCGGCGACCCGGCCTCGATCCGCTTCTGCGCCAAAGTCGGGCTCGACTACGTCTCCTGCTCGCCCTTCCGCGTGCCGATTGCCCGGTTGGCCGCGGCCCAGGCCGCGCTTGCCGGTCCCGATTCGACCCATGGCACGGACTGAGCCGGACGCGGGATCGTCTCCCCTGGCGAAGCTCGAGTCTGGAGGCAAGCCGGCGGTGGCAGCCGCTCTCGGCGAGATCGAGCGCGCGCCGGAGTCGGGTGCCAGCCTCGCGCTGCTGGACGCCGCCTACGCCAGACCCACGGCCCATGTGATCGGCCTCACCGGCCCGCCGGGCGTGGGCAAGTCGACGCTTGTCGGCGCGCTATTGAAGCCGCTGCGCGCGAGCGGCCGGCGCGTCGCGATCATCGCCGTCGACCCCTCCTCGCGCCGGTCCGGCGGCGCGCTCCTGGGCGACCGCAGCCGGATCGCCGCCGATGCTGCGGATGCGGGCATCTTCGTGCGCTCCATGGCGGCGCGGGATCGGCTGGGGGGCCTGGCCGAGGAAAGCCTCGCCGCCATGGTGCTGCTGCGCGCTCTCTACGACGTCGTGATCCTGGAGACCGTCGGCGTCGGCCAGTCGGAGACCGATGTTGCCGACTGCGCCGACACGATCGTCTTTTGCGTCCAGCCGGGCGCCGGCGATTCCCTCCAGTTCATGAAGGCGGGCATCGTCGAGATTCCCCACATCGTCGTCGTCACCAAGTCCGATATGGGAGCCGCCGCATCCTGCGCGCGAGCCGACGTGGCGGGGGCGCTGGGCCTTTCCCCGGCCGGGGAAAGGCCGGTGGAGGTGCTGAGCCTCTCGGCCGCGAAGGGCGAGGGGATCGAAGCGCTGTGCGAAGCCTTGGACCGGCGCTGGACCTGGCTCAATGACGATGGCCGACTCCTCCGCCAGCGCCGATCCCAAGCCCGCCACTGGCTCGCCGACGCGCTACGCCAACGCTATGGCAGGGTCGGTCTCCGGCGCGCCGGAGTGCTGACCTTGGCCGATGGCGAATCGCCTTTCGCAAAGCTGGCGGAGATTTCGGCGCGGTTGAGCTGAACCTCAATCGCACTTGGCTGTGCACTGTTCCTCCCTCACCCTTCCCATCGCTTCGCGATGGGCCCCTTCCCTCTCCCGCTCTCGCGGGAGAGGGGGACCCGCGCGTCAGCGCGGGGGCCCGGGCATTTACGACAATATTTGTGCTCGCCAACACGTATCTGGCTGGCTGCTTTCTCATCATGACGTTGATAATGAGCGTCCGCTACTTGCCGTGAGCTTACGTGCTCGTGCCGGATGCCGCGGCCGCGTCACCCGTGCGCGAATTCCCAGTAGAGCTCGCGGGCGCGGCGGAAGATCGGGCCCGGCTGCAACGCGCGGTCGTCGATCTTGGTGAAGGGCATCACCTTGCCGAAATTGCCGGTGGAGAAGATCTCATCGGCGTCCAGCAGGTCGCGGTAGGTGAGGCTGCGCTCATGGACGGTGACACCCGCCGCCCGCAGCAGCTTGATCGTGCGCGCCCGCGTGATGCCGCTCAGGAAGCAGCCGTTCGCCGCCGGCGTATGCGCCGCGCCATCCTTGCCGATCCAGAGATTGGCTGACGAGAACTCGGCCACATGGCCGATGGGATCCAGCATCACGCCTTCATCGAACCCGCGCGACTTGGCATCGGCATTGGCGCGGCCCGCCTGGGCGTAGAGGCAGACCGCCTTGGCGTCGGTGGGTGCCGTCTCGGGCGAAGGCCGGCGCCATTTGGAAAGGGTGCAAGACGCGCTCTTGGTCGGGTCCGGCAGGGCCGATTCGACCACGCTGATGGCGATCTTGGTGCTCTCGGGATAGGGCGCCATCCAGCCGTCCGTCGACCACATGAAGGGGCGCAGGTAGAGCGCCGTACCCTTGGGGAACTTGGCGATGCCCTCGCGCAGGAGTTCCTCGATCTCCCCGGCCTTCAGTGGCGACTTGAGGCCGAGCGCCGCCGCCGAGCGCACCGCGCGCTGGCAGTGCAGATCGAGGTCCGGCGTCACGCCCTCGAAGGCGCGCGCGCCATCGAAAATGGCCGCCCCCATCCAGATGGCGTGGCTCCAGGCGGTCATCAGCAACGGATCGCCGGAAACCCATTTCCCGTCGACGTAGTGCCAGGCATTCATGGGAAAGACCTCGTGGAAATGCGGACCTGAGCTTACCCGACTGCCGGCGAGGGGCCAACCCTCGACGGAACGCGGTAGCGATCGATGGTATAGAGCAGACGCCATGCCCGCCGACAAGACCGTCAGCATCAGACCCTATCGACCGGACGACCTCGATGCCGTCATTGGCATCTTCCTTGGGGCGATCCGAGAGATTGCCGCCAAGGACTACGATCCGGCGCAAGTCGAGGCCTGGGCCCAGGCGGATCGCGATGCCTGGGCCGAGGCGCGTCTCAGCAGGCCGACATGGGTGGCAGTGATTGGCCGGAAGCCGGTGGGCTTCACCGATCTCGAGCCCGGCGGGCATCTCGACATGATGTTCGTTCACCCGGCCCATCAGGGCGCGGGCATCGCAACCGCGCTGCTCGAAGGGGTCGAGGCGGCGGCGCGCGGGCAAGGTCTTTCGCGCATATTCACCGAGGCGAGCATCACCGCGCGGCCGTTCTTCGAGCGGCGCGGGTTTCGTCTCGTGGCCGCGCAGGTCGTCCGCGTTCGCGGACAGGTGCTTGCCAATTACAGGATGGAGAAGCTGCTGATCCGAGATAGGGAACGGACCGGCCCTACTGACTGACCCATAAGATCCGCGCAACCCATTTCACCTCGGCCATGTCGAGCACGCGCGTCGGATGCCGGGGGTTGAGGGAGCCGAGCTCGAGCTTCTGTGCCGTCCGGCGCAGGAGCTGCTTGGTCAAGACCTCGCCCTTGCGGGTCTTCACAACCACCCGGTCGCCGCGCCTGACGTCGCCGGCGGGGGAGACGACGATCACGTCGCCAGTGCGGAAAATGGGCGCCATGCTGTCATCGCCGACTTCGAGGGCATAGGCGGCGGGATCGCGGAGCGCCGGAAAGTCGATGCTGTCCCAGCCCCGGCCGACGGGATAGCCGGCATCGTCGAAGTGGCCCTGGCTGCCGGCCTGGGCGTAACCCAGCACGGGGAGGCGCCGGGCCAGGCTGCCGCCGGGCCGGCTGCCCATGAGGGCGGCGAAGCCGTCGAGACTCTCGCCGGTGACGGTGAGGACCTTGGCGATGCTCTCGGTGGTCGGCCAGCGCGGCTTGCCTTCCCGCGAGGCGCGCTTGCTTTTATTGAACGAGGTGGGATCGAGGCCGGCCCGCCGGGCGAGACCCGAGGCGCTCAATCCATGCTTTGCCGCCAGACGGTCGATGGCCCGCCAGACGTCCGCATGCTTCAGCATGACGGGATGTTCCGCCCGGCCGGCGGACTTGTCACCTGGAAAATCCGCAGGCGCCTTGATAGCTTGCCGCGCTATGCCCGCTTTGGCCGAGGCCGCCCTCAGCTTGATTCGCCTGCTTCCGCCCGAGACAGCCCATCGGCTCACCATCCGCATGCTGAAGACCTTGCCATTTCCGGGCACAGCGCCGGCGGACGATCCGATCCTGCGTGAACGGGTCTTCGGCCTCGATTTCCCCAATCCCATCGGCCTTGCCGCCGGCTTCGACAAGAACGCCGAAGTCTTCGCCCGCATGGGCCGCTTCGGTTTCAGCTTCGTCGAGATCGGCAGCGTCACGCCACGCCCCCAAGCCGGCAATCCGCGGCCACGGCTCTTCCGACTGGCGGCGGATCAGGCGGTGATCAACCGGATGGGTTTCAACAGCGATGGCCTCGCCGCCGTCGCGGCCCGGCTCGCCAAGGCGGGCAGGGCGGGGCGCCCGCTCCTCGGCATCAATCTCGGCAAGAACAAGGAGAGCTTCGACGCCGTAGCCGACTACGTCGCCGGCGTGGCGGCGATGGGAGCGTTGGCAGACTATCTCGTGGTCAACGTCTCCTCGCCCAACACGCCGGGCCTGCGTGCGCTCCAGGATGCTGGCGCGCTGGAAAGGCTTCTCGCCGCCGTGATGGCCGCCCGGGGTGGCGTCCGCCCACCGCTGCTGCTGAAGATCGCGCCCGACCTGGCCATGGCCGACCGGCAGGACATCGCCCGAGTGGCTCTCGCGAGCGGCATCGATGGGCTGATCGTCTCCAACACCACGACCGACCGGCCACGGAGCCTGAAGAGTGCGTCTGCAAGCGAGGCGGGGGGATTGAGCGGCCGGCCGCTCTTCGCGCCGTCGACGGCGCTGCTGGCCGACATGTACCGGCTCACGGGAGGCAAGCTCCCCCTCATCGGCGTCGGCGGCATCGCCAGCGGGGCCGACGCCTACGCCAAGATCCGTGCCGGCGCCTCCCTGGTCCAGCTCTATACGGCCCTGGTCTATCATGGGCCCGGCCTGGTCGCCCGGATCAAGGCCGACCTGGCGCTCCGACTTCGGGCCGACGGTTTCGCCCGCCTCGCCTATGCCGTCGGCGCAGACCACCGGGCGCCAGGAAAGGAAGAGGCCTCATGAGCGTACCGGTTCTCACAGGCGTGGCGGGGCTCGCGGACCGCTATGACGGCTTTCTGCTCGATCTCTGGGGCGTGCTCCATGACGGGCGGTCGCCCATGCCGGGCGCGGTCGATGCGCTGCAGCACCTGAAGCGCGCGGGCAAGCGGATCGTCGTCCTCTCCAATGCGCCGCGCCGGGTGGCTGGCGTGGTCCGGCGCATCACCGAGATCGGCATCTCCCCCGGGCTCTACGACGAATTGCTCTCCTCGGGAGAGGCGGCTTGGCGCTGGCTGCGCCAGGGCAATCCGGGCGGCCGGCGCTTCTATCCCATCATGGCGACGCGCGACCAGAACATGCTGGAGGGCCTGCCCTTCGAGCAAGCGGCGGAGATCGAGACGGCCGATTTCATTCTCAATACCGGCGTGGAGAACTCGGCCGTGCGGGTCGAGGATTTCGATGCCGCGCTCCAGGCCGGCGCCAGGCGGGCGTTGCCCATGGTCTGCGCCAATCCCGATCTCGTGGTCGTCAATGGTGGGAAGATGGAGATCTGCGCCGGCAGTATCGCCGGGCGCTATGAGACGCTTGGTGGCAAGGTGCACTACTTCAGCAAGCCTCATCCGCCCATCTATCAGGAGAGCCTTGCCCTGCTCAGGATCGGCGACCGCAAGCGCATCCTGGCCGTGGGGGATTCGCTGCGTACCGATATCGCCGGGGCTAATCGCGCCGGCATCGATGCGCTGCTGGTCTTGAGCGGCATCCACAGGGACGAGCTCGCCGCCGGCGATCTCGAGGCCGTCTGCCGGCGGGAACGGGCCCTGCCCATCGCCGCCGTCACCGGCTTTCGCTGGTAGGCCGACATCCGCTAGCATCCTTCGCGCGTATAGCAAGAGCGGGAGAGCCGCCTGAAAGGAGCTTTTCATCGGCGGTCAGATGGACAAGTCCAAGAGCCAAAGCTGGACCTGGCATTTCGACCAGCCGATCGATGCGGTCTGGCCGATCATGTCGAATACCGCCCGCTTCAATGAAGCGGCCAAGCTCCCGCGTCACGAAATCGAGGAAACGCCCCAGCCTGACGGGTCCGTGCTTTACATCGGCCGGGCCCGGAAGGGCCCGTTCAAGCTGGAATGGCGGGAGAAGCCGGTCAATTGGGTGTTCGAGCAATGGTTCGAGCATTGCCGCTATTTCACCCGCGGTCCCATCGCCTTCCTTTGCGCCCGGTTGAAGATCGCGCCCGAGGGCGCGGGCTGCCGCATCGACTATGAGGCCGAGGCGGCGCCGGCCAACTGGCTGGGAAGCCTGATCCTGGCTACCGGGTTCTTTCCGGCCATCGGCAAGAACTTCGGCAAGCTGGCCAAGGAGGCCGCCGATTTCGCCGCCGGCCGGCGCGACACGCCCTTCGAATACGATCCGCCTGTGGTCGGCGCCGAGGCCGAGCGGCGGGTCGAACGCCTGGTGGCCGACATTGAAGCAACGCCCCATGGCCACGGCCTGGCCCGGCGGCTCGCGGACCTGGTGCTGAAATCCCAGGAGGTCGATCTCTGGCATATCCGGCCGCTGGCGCTCGCCCGTGACTGGGAGGTCGCGTCACTCGACGCCATCGAGGCCTGCTTGCAGTCGGTCAAGGCGGGTCTCTTGGAGTTGCGCTGGGACCTGCTTTGCCCACGCTGCCGGGTGGCCAAGGCCTGGGTCGGGAGCCTCGACCGGTTGCCGCGCGGCGCCCATTGCCCGACCTGCAACGTCGATTACGACGCCGATTTCTCCAAGAACGTCGAGGCCGGCTTCCGCCCCGCCCCCGGGATTCGGCGCCTGGAAAGCGGCGAATACTGCCTCTTCGGCCCCATGGCCACGCCCCACATCCGGGTCCAGGTGGAGGTCGAGGCGGGGAAGACGCGGCGCCTCCCCGCGGTGCTGGCACCCGGGCCCTATCGCCTGCGCTGCCTCGACCCGGGACCGGTTTGCGACATCGATCATGCAGGGGGCGGATTTCCCGCCGTGATCGTCGGCGACGACCGGGTCGAGGCCGGCCCGGTCCAGGGCGAAGGCGAGATCCTGTTGGAGAACCGGTCCGGGCGGACCCGCGTCGTCATCGTCGAGGACCGCAGCTGGACCAAGGATTGCCTCACCGCCGACCGGGTCACCTCGCTCCAGGCCTTCCGGGATCTCTTCAGCGGCGACGTGCTGCGGCCCGGCGACGAGGTCGCCATCGGCCAGGTCACCCTGATGTTTTCCGACCTCAAGGGCTCGACAGCGCTCTACGAAAGAATCGGCGATGCCGCTGCCTATCATCTGGTGCGCGATCATTTCGCATTCCTGGCCGAGCAGGTGCGCGAACACCAGGGCGCCATCGTGAAAACCATCGGCGATGCGGTCATGGCCGCCTTCGCCGATCCCGCCGACGCGGTCAAGGCGGCGCTCGCCATCCAGCATGAGGTCGCGGCCTTCAACGGCGAACACCGCGGCGAAATGGGCGAGGCCGGCATCGTCATCAAGCTCGGCTTGCACAAGGGGCCATGCATCGCCGTCACTCTCAACGAGCGCCTCGACTATTTCGGGGGCACGGTGAACATGGCGGCGCGGCTTCAGGGCCGGAGCAGCGGCGGCGACATCGTGCTGTCGCAATCGCTCATGGCCGAGCCCGACGTGCGCGAACTCCTCGCCGGCCAGAAGCTGGCCGAGGAAAGCGCCGTCGTCAAAGGCTTCGACCGGCCGGTTCCATACTTTCGGCTGCCTGCGGCGGAGCAGGCATAGGGAAGTTGAACCACAGAGGCACAGAGACACAGAGAAGAAGATTTAATGTGAGTCGGCGGCCGCAATGCGGCCCAACAATTTTCTCTA
>DATNJA010000102.1:0-3867 GCA_035604155.1 Candidatus Udaeobacter sp.
CGTCGAACACCGCGTCCAGCTTGGCGGCCAGGACATAGGCCGGTTCGGTGATCTCGCCGGCAAAGCTGACGGGCCAGATCGAATCGGGGTCGTTGCGACCGCTCTTCGCGACCCTGCGGTACATGATGGAAAGCGTCTCAGAATCGAGGCCGTTGTCCGGCGTGCCGTATCGCTGGATGCTGCGTCCCTCCGTGAGCCCGTAGCCGCCATAGAGCAGGACCAGCCCTTTGACGAGCGCCCGCTTCGGCGGGTCCAGGCCCCGCAATCCCCACAAGGCCACGCAGGCGCCGGCGCTGTCGCCCGCGAGGATGATGCCTGGCCTGTCGGGCGATGCCTTGATCATGCCGATGGCGGTGGCGCAGGCCGCGACCGCATCCTCGCGCTGTGCGGGGAACGGATGCTCCGGTGCCAGGCGATAGCGCGCGGCGAGAACGCGCATGCCGGAAAGCCGGGCGAGCCAGGCCGTTACCGCGCGATGGGTTTCGGGACTCCCGGCGACGAACCCGCCGCCGTGAAAATAGACGATCGCGGAATTGGGGGCGCAATCGGGCGGCGTGTAAAGCAGCCCGCCGCGCCAGGCGCCATCCGCCTCGACCGGCCTTTCTATGACGTCCTCGGGCAGGGCGCCGGCCAATGCCAGGGCGTCGCGCGCGTGGTGAGCCCGCAGGTCTTCAGGCCTTGAATGGGCCCATGAAATGCTCATGGCGTTCGGCATTGGCGATCGCGCATATCGGCGTTGACCCGGGTCTCTCCTCGGGAGAACTATCCGGGGATGGCAAGTGATAGGGCCATCCAACGCACGGGCGCAATTTGATTCGGGCGGCGACGGGACAGGGACAAGGCAGATCGGAAGCCGCGGATTCGACGCCGCCGATTTCTTTTGCGGTCCTGATCTTCCCCGGTTTTCCCATGATGGCGTTCAGCTCGGTCATCGAGCCGATCCGGGCGGCGAACGTGCTGGCGCGTCGGCAGCGCTATCGCTGGATCACCGTCGGCCTTTCGAGCGAAAAGGTCGAGGCCTCCAACGCCGTTGCCTTCGCGCCCGACCATTCGGTCCATGATGCGCCGGTGGTGGACCGCATCGTCGTCTGCTCGGGCGGCGATGCCGACCACCTTGTGGCCGACCATGCTGTGGCGTGGATCAGAAGGAACTTGCGCGCCGGCGGCCACCTCGGCGCCGTCGCGGATGCCGCGTTCTTCCTTGCCCGGGCCGGGCTCCTCGATGGCTACGCCTGCACGCTCCACTGGACGAGCCAGCCGGCCTTCGTCGAGGCCTTTCCCGAGATCGAGCTCCGCCGCGATCTCTATGTCATCGATCGCAAGCGCTTCACCTCGGCCGGCGGTGTCGGCAGCCTCGACATGATGCTCGAAATCATCGCCAAGGACTGCGGGGCGGAACTGGCCGCGGGCGTGGCCGAGTGGTACGTGCACAGTCCGCTGCGCTCCAGCGTGGACCGCAAGATGATGCCGTTGCGCCTGCGCACCGGGATCCAGAACCAGCTCGTCCTGTCGGCGATCGCGGTCATGGAAGAGGCGGTGGAGGAGCGGCTCCGGATGACGGACCTGGCGGCGCGCCTCGGCGTCTCTTCCGACAAGCTCGAGCGTGTGTTTCGCGCCGAGGCACGCGTGGCGCCCAGCGCCTATTACCGGCGCCTGCGCCTCACCCGCGCCGCGGACCTGCTCGCCCATTCGAGCCTGCCGGTGCGCGAGGTCGCGCTCGCCTGCGGCTTCGCCAACATGTCCAGCTTTGCCAGGGCGTTCCGGGAATTCAAGGGCCGGTCGCCGGGTGCGGCTCGCAGGGGCTGACGGCAGGGCCGCTGAAGCGGGGTGCGGAATCCCGCACAGTATTTGCGGAAAACGGCACAACACCGCGATCCCGAACGCCCATCCTTTTGGCTCGTGAGGGCGCTTCAGCGCGCGCCCCATGGGACAACATTGGACAAGCGCTGTGGGAGGCAATTTCCGATGTCGTTGGATAGGAAGGACCTGGAGCAGGTCCACGTAGCGATTCCTGGGCTGGTCGACCAGCTCAAGGAAGGCAAGCTGGAGCGTCGCGAATTCCTGCGTTTGTCGACTTTGCTTGGTCTTTCGGCCACGGCGGCGTATGCGCTCGCCGGAATTCCCGAGCCGATCGCGCCAGCGGAGGCCGCGACAGGCGGGACGATTACCTTCTCCATGCGCGTGCCCAAGATTGATAACCCGGCGACTTTCTCCTGGGTTTACGATTCCAACATCGTCCGCCAGGTTTGCGACTACCTGACCCGGACCGACGCCAACAACGTCACTCACCCGTGGCTGCTCAAAGGCTGGAAGGCGAGCGACGATCTCAAGACCTGGACGCTCACCTTGAACCAGGGCGTCAAGTGGACGAACGGCGAGGAACTCGTAGCCGACCACGTGATCTGGAACATTTCGCGCTGGCTCGATGAAAAGACGGGATCTTCGATCCTCGGTCTCTTCAGCTCCTTCATGATGGTGTCTTACGATACCGGCACGAAGGACTCCTCCGGCAAGGCCGTGATGGGCAGCAAGATCTGGTCCGACACCGCCATCCAGAAGGTGGACGACTACACCATCCAGCTGAACGGCAAGCAGGCCATGCTGGCGGTGCCGGAGAGCCTGTTCCACTATCCGGCTCTCATCCTTCATCCGAAGGACAACGGCGTCTTCGGCATGGGCTCGATCGGCACCGGCCCCTTCACCCTGACGGAATTCGAACTGGGCAAGAAGGCGGTCCTGAAGCGCCGCGCGGATTACACCGGCGCCCATCCGGCCAAGCTCGACCAGGTCGTCTTTATCGACAACGGCGACGATCCGGCGGCGGGCATCGCGGCTCTGGCGTCGGGCCAGGTCGATGGCATGTACGAGGCCCAGGTGACGCAATACGCTACGCTGCAGAAGATCCCCGGCGTGGCCATTCACCAGGTGACGACGGCTCAGACGGCCGTGGCCCGCATGCAGCAGGACAAGCCCGAATTCAAGGATCCGCGGGTTCGCAAGGCGATGCGCCTTGCCGTCGATTCGAGGAAGGTGCTGCAGATCTCCTATCTCGGTCTGGGCGCGCCGGGCGAGCATCACCATGTGGCGCCCGTCCATCCGGACTACTACAAGTTGCCGCCGATGAAGCGGAATGTCGAAGAGGCCAAGAAGCTCCTGGCCGACGCGGGCGTTCCGAACGGCTTCGACGTCACGATCTTCTGCAAGAAGGACCCTGACTGGGAAGCGATTTCCGTCCAGGCCATGGTCAACATGTGGAAGGAGATCGGCGTCAACGTGACGATGAACGTCCTGCCTTCGGCCCAATACTGGGACCATTGGACGATCGAGACCTTCGCCTACACGGCCTGGACCCATCGCCCGCTCGGCGTGATGGTTCTCGACCTCGCCTATCGGACCGGCGTGCCGTGGAACGAGTCGCATTTCGACAACGCGAAGTTCAATGCCCTCATGGATACGGCCGACGCGACCCTGGACGTGGCCAAGCGCAAGCTGGTGCTGAAGCAGGTCGAAGAGCTGATGCAGGAGGAAGGCCCGATCGTGCAGCCTGTGTGGCGGGCGGTCTTCACCGGCGTGAACAAGAGGGTGAAGGGTTACAAGATGCACCCGACCAACTACGTCTTCTGCGAGGAGTGGTCGGTCTAGCTCCGGCTCCAACGCGAACGATCCAGGCGGGCGCCCCTAAAGGGCGCCCGCTCTTTTTCAGCCCCTGAGCTGGTATTTCCGCTGCGATTCGGCGACGTAGCTGTCGGCCTCACCATCGGCTTCTGAGGGCGACCAGCCCATGACGTCTCGCACTTCCCGGGCCACGTCATGGGCGATGTCGGAGCCCATGCGCTCGCTCCAGCCCAGCCGCACGCGCCGGAACAT
>DATNJA010000103.1:0-14796 GCA_035604155.1 Candidatus Udaeobacter sp.
GCCGCCTCGTTTGTCTGGCTGAGTTGCTCGACGACGATGCCGGATCGGCGCCTCAGGATATCCAGGCCGCTTTGATGGATCGGCTCGACGACCAGGACCCGCGCCATGTCAGTAGGTCGCCTTCACCGGCGCGGTTGGCGCCTGGTCTCGCTTCAGGCCATTGCGCATCTCGGCCACGACCTCGCCCGCCTTGGCCGCCAGATGGCGCGCATCGGAGGCGATGGTCACGAACTGGAATCCGAGCTCGATCATGGAGAGAGCATAGCGCGCGGTGCCGTTGTGGATGCCGGCGACGAGGCCGCGCTCCGTGGTCTTGCGCAGGATGAATTCGATCGCCTCTCGGGCCACGCCCTTTTCGTGGTCGAATTGCGGCATGGCGCCCAAGGCAATGGCCAGGTCGGCGGGACCGATATAGACCGCGTCCAGCCCCGGCACCGCCAGGATCTCCTCGAGGTTGTCGATGCCGGCCCGGGTTTCGATCATGGCGAAGATCACGATCTCTTCGTTCGCCTTAAGGAAGTAGTCGGCGCCGCCATAGAGCGTCGCGCGGATCGGGCCGAAGCTCCGCCGGCCGCGGGGAGGATAGCGGCAAGCCCTCACCAGTCGGTCCGCGTCGGCCGCGCTCTCGATCATCGGGCAGATGATCCCGTAGCAGCCGGCGTCCAGCATTTTCATGACGATGCCTTCCTCCAGCCAGGGGACCCGGGCAAGGGGTGTCACAGGCGTCGTGGAAACGGCCTGGAGCAGGGGCACGGCCGTGCCGTAGTCCAGCACGCCATGCTGCAGATCGACGGTGAGGCTGTCCCAGCCCTGATGGGCCATGGTCTCGGCGGCAAATGAGCTGGGGATCGAGAGCCAGCCGTTGACGGCTGCACCGCCCGATGCCCACAGGCGTTTCAAGGCGTTGGGCCGCATGTTGGTTCCTCCCACGATCCATCCTGGTCGGCCGAGGTTCCCAAAAGCCGTGGTCGGGACGCAATGAGATTCTTGACCTGATGGACCATGCTTATACGCTCCCAGGTAGAAGAGCTGGTTTGTGCGCGGGAGGAAGCAGCAGATGAAGACGGTCCGCCTGACCATGGCGCAGGCTCTGGTTCGCTATCTCTGCGCCCAGCGAGCGATGGTCGATGGCGCCGAGGTTCCTCTTTTCGCGGGCGTGTTCGGTATTTTCGGCCACGGAAATGTCACATGTCTGTCCGAGGCACTGGAGCGGGTACAGGACCGGCTGCCCACTTGGCGTGGGCAAAACGAACAATCCATGGCATTGGCCGCCATCGGCTTTGCCAAGGCCCGTAAGCGCCGGCAGATCATGGTGGCGACCTCTTCCATCGGCCCGGGGGCGACCAACATGGTGACGGCCGCCGCCGTTGCCCATGCCAACCGGCTGCCGGTGCTGCTTTTGGCGGGCGATGTCTTTGCCGGCCGGCTTCCCGATCCCGTGCTTCAGCAAGTCGAGCATTTTGCCAATCCCACCGTGACCGTGAACGACGCCTTCAAGGCCGTCACCCGTTACTGGGACAGAATCGCCCGCCCGGAACAGATTCTGGAATCCCTGCCCCAGGCCATCGCGATGATGCTGGATCCCGCCGATTGCGGTCCGGCCTTCCTGGCGCTTTGCCAGGACGCCCAGGCCGAGGCCTACGACTATCCGACCCGCTTTTTCGAGCCTCAGGTCCATCGGATCCGCCGCCAAAGGCCCGATCGTGACGAAATCGCCGAGGCCGCGGCTCTCTTGAAGAAGGCTCGCAGGCCTCTGATCGTCGCCGGCGGCGGGGTGCATTATTCGCTCGCCTGCAATGAGCTCGGCGCCTTTGCCAGCAGACATCGCATTCCGGTCGCGGAAACCATCGCCGGGCGGGGAGTGCTGGTCCACGATCACCCCATGAGTGCCGGACCGCTGGGTGTCATCGGCTCCTCTTCGGCTAATGCCCTGGCCGCAGAGGCTGACCTGGTGCTAGCGATCGGCACACGGTTGCAGGATTTTACCACGGGATCCTGGACCGTGTTCCAGGACCCGGGATTCCACCTCGTCAGCATCAACGCTGCCCGCCACGACGCAGCCAAGCATCTTGCCGTGGCTGTGGTCGGAGATGCGAGAGAAGCGATGGCCGATCTCGACGAGGCGTTGGCGGGGTTTACCGCTCCAGGGGCGTGGTCGGCCCGAGCCGCCACCCTCTATGGCGACTGGAATCGGGTAATCGACGAGCACTGCCGGGCAACCAATACCGACCTACCGAGCTATGCCCAGGTCGTGGGCGCGGTCAATCGCAAGGCGGGCGAGAAGGATCGGGTAGTCACGGCGGCCGGCGGCTTGCCCGGGGAATTGACCAAGAACTGGAAAGTCAAGTCGCCCGGCAGCTTCGATTGCGAATTCGGCTATTCCTGCATGGGCTATGAGATCGCCGGCGCCTGGGGTGCCAAGATGGCGACCCCTGAGGCGGACGTGTTCGCGATGGTGGGCGACGGCTCCTACCTGATGATCAACTCGGA
Organism: Candidatus Udaeobacter sp.; assembly: GCA_035604155.1. Lineage (GTDB taxonomy): Bacteria > Pseudomonadota > Alphaproteobacteria > Dongiales > Dongiaceae > DASXQK01. The sequence goes on from DATNJA010000103.1 coordinate 2,491, forward strand.
CATCTACTCCTCGGTGCTCGCCGGCCATAAGCTCATCGTCGTGGTCTGCGACAATGGGGGCTTCGCGGTCATCAACCGGCTGCAGAACTACAAGGGCGTGCCCTCCTTCAACAATCTCCTGAAGGACTGCCGGGCGGCGAGACCGGCCCGGGTGGACTTCGCCAAGCATGCCGAAGCCATGGGCGCGATTGCCGAACATGTGCGCTCCATCGCCGATCTGGAGAGCGCGATCGAGCGGGCGAAGATGGCCGATCGGACCTCGGTCATCGTCATCGATACCGATGCCTTCACCTGGACGCCCGGCGACGCCTGGTGGGACGTCGGCGTGCCGACGGTCTCCGAGCGCGAGACCGTCCGCAAGGCCGCGGTCGACCATGCAGCCGGCAAGAAGCGCCAGCGGCTGGGCATATGAGGGACCACAGGCATTCATGAAAATCCGCCTTGGCGTGGCACCTATCGCCTGGACCAACAGCGATCTGCCTCAATTGGGCGGGGATACCTCGCTGGAGACTTGCCTGCTCGAAAGCCGCGCCGCCGGTTTCTCGGGAACCGAGACGGGGGTCAAGTTTCCCATGGACCCGGAGCGCCTGGGTCCGATTCTCGCCGCGCACCGGTTGAGGCTGGTCTCGGGCTGGTTCACCGGCGAGCTCCTGTCCCGAAGCCTGGCCGAGGAGAAGGCGCGTATGACCGGCCAGCTGGCGACCTTTCGCGCGCTCGGCGCGCCGGTCATGGTCTACGCCGAGACCACGGGCAGCGTTCAATCGAAGCTCGACCAGCCGGTCTCGTCCCGCCCTCGCATGGCCGATGGGGACTTCCGTCCCTATGGCCGTAAACTAACGGAGCTGGCGGAATGGATGGCCGAGGAGGGCGTGGCCATGGCCTACCACCATCACATGGGGTCCGTAGTAGAGAGCCAGCGCGAGATCGAGCTGCTCATGGCCGCGACCGGTTCGGCCGTCGGTCTGCTGCTCGATACGGGACATCTGGTCTATGCCGGCGGCAATATTGCCGAGACGACCCGCCGTCACGGCCGGCGGCTCAACCACGTTCATTGCAAGGATATCAGGCCAGAGGTGCTGAAACGTGCCCGTCAACGGGATCTTTCCTTTTTGCAAGCCATCCTGGAGGGCGTCTTCACGGTGCCGGGCGATGGATTGATCGATTATCACGGCTTCGCGCGACTGCTGGCCGACATAGGTTACGAGGGCTGGGCCGTGGTTGAGGCCGAGCAGGATCCAGGAAAGGCCCCGCCCGGCGCCTATGCAGCCATGGGTCGCCGCCATCTCGAACATGCCTTCCGGGCCGCCGGCTTCGAGATTATGGAGTGAAAAAATGAATGCCCACAGTTTCGACAAGCTTTCCCTGGCCAACAAGGTGGCCATTGTTACCGGCAGCACCCAGGGCCTGGGCGAGGCCATTGCCCATATGTTCGTCGATCGCGGGGCAACGGGCCTCGTGATCTGCGGGCGCAATCGGGTCAATGGGGAGCGGGTGAAGGCCGCTCTGGAGGCCAAGGGGGCCAGGGCAGTCTATGTCCCGGCCGACCTCTCGAAGCAGGAGGACGTCCAGGCCGTGGTCAGCGCTGCCGACGGTGCGTTCGGTCGGGTCGATTGCCTGGTCAACGCGGCGGCGCTCACCGATCGCGGAACCATTTGGGACACCGAGCCGGTGCTGTTCGATCGGATGTTCGCCATCAATGTCAGGGCGCCCTTCTTTCTCATGCAGGGCGCCGCCGGGATCATGCGGCGCACCGGGACCAAGGGCACCATGGTCAATATCATCTCCATGTCGGGCCATGGCGGACAGCCCTTCATTACTGCCTATTGCGGTTCCAAAGGCGCTCTCATCACCCTCACCAAGAACATCGCCTTCGGCGTGATGCGTCAGGGAATCCGGGTCAATTGGCTGTGCATCGGCTGGATGGATACGCCGGGTGAGGACCGGATCATGAAGACCTTTCATGGTGCCAGCGAAGGCTGGCGCAGCAAGGCTGAATCCGGATTGCCCTTCGGACGGATGATCAAGACCGACGAAGTGGCCCGGGCCGTGGGCTACTTGGCCAGCGAGGAGTCCGGCATGATGACTGGCTCCATTGTCGATTTCGACCAGTCGGTTCTTGGCTGTTACGAAAACCCGCCCCAGCCCGCGCCACTCGCGGAAGCGGCAGGCGGATAGTGCGAAAAAATGCCTGTTCCCTGCGTGCAGAGTGTCGGAATATTTCAACCGGCCGGCGATATGCAATATAAGTAGGAACGAGGCAAGCGCCGCCGGGACAACGGCCCCGGACGGCGCAACCCAGGGAGGAAGTCCGATGGCGTTGCTCGAGCTCAAGGGGATTTCCAAGCATTTCGGCGCCATCGAGGCCCTGGCGGCGGTCGATTTCGACATGGAGCCCGGGCTCGTCGTGGGACTGATGGGCGACAACGGCGCCGGCAAGTCCACCCTGGTGAAGGTCATCGCCGGCAATTTCCCCCCCTCCAGCGGTGAAATGCTGCTGGAAGGCCGGCGGGTCCATTTCCACAAACCGGTGGACGCCCGGGCGGCTGGCATCGAGGTCGTCTATCAGGACCTGGCCCTGTGCAACAACCTGAGCGCGTCGGCGAATGTCTTCCTGGGCCGCGAGAAGATGCGCCGGTTCGGGCCCATCCGAGTGCTCGACGACAGGGCCATGCATGTCCGGGCGCGCGAGCTCTTCGGCGAACTGAAGTCGGAGACCCGGCCGGCGGATACCGTGCGCATGATGTCGGGCGGGCAGCGCCAGGCGGTGGCCATCGCGCGGACCCATCTTTCCCAGGCCAAGATCGTGCTCATGGATGAGCCGACGGCGGCCATCAGCGTGCGCCAGGTGGCGGAGGTGCTGGACCTGCTTCGCCGTTTGCGCGACCAGGGCATCGCCATCCTGCTGATCAGCCATCGCATGCCCGACGTGTTTTCCGTCGCTGACCGCATCGTCGTGCTCCGCCGGGGGCACAAGGTCGCCGACAAGCCGGTTGCGGACAGTTCCCCCGAAGAAGTGACCGGTCTCATCACCGGCGCGATCCGGGCGGCGTGAGCGCGAAGATGGACAATCGACCCACAACCACGGCGGCGAACAACGGCATGGCTCTGGACCCTGTGGAGCAGACGCCGCCCGTCAGCCTCTGGCAAAGACTGCTGTCCAAACAGGCCTTCTGGGTCACCATCGCCGTATTCCTGATACCGCTGGTGATGACCCTGATCGAACCGACCTTCGCGGCCGTGTTCTGGAAGGAAGGCAATATCTTCAACGTCACGCGCAACTTCGCCTTCATCGCCATCATCGCGCTGGGTCAGGTCGCCGTGATGATCACGGGGGGCATCGATCTATCGGTAGGTTCCGTGCTGGCGGTCTCGGGCATCGTGCTGGGCCTGGTGATGAGCGCGGACTATTCCTTCTGGATCGCGGCGCTGGCGGCCATCATGTCGGGTGTCGCCTGCGGGGCGTTCAACGGCTATCTCATCTCCTACCTCCGGCTTTCGCCCTTCGTGGTCACGCTGGGCATGCTCAGCATCGGGCGAAGCCTCGCCTTGGCAATCTCCAACAACAAGTTCTTCTACCAGTTCGGCCACGATCAGAAGCTGCTCATCGAGCTGGGCGGCGGGGAGACCTTCGGGATCGCAAATCCGGTCATCTTTCTCGTGGTCCTGGCTCTGTTCATGGCCTTCGTGTTCCGCTTCACCAAGTGGGGGCGGCATCTTTACGCGATCGGGGGCAATGAGCAGGCGGCGCGCCTCACCGGCGTTCCGGTGGATCGCCTGAAGTTCGAGGTCTATGTGCTCTCCGGCCTCATGACCGCGATTTCCGCCATTCTCTCGGTCGGCTGGCTCGGCTCGGTCACCAACGGGATCGGGCTTGGCTATGAGCTGCGCGTCATCGCCTCCACGGTCATCGGCGGCGCCAATCTCATGGGCGGGGAGGGCGGCGCCTACGCTGCCTTCGTCGGTGCCGCGTTGATCGAGGTCATCCGCAATAGCCTCCTGCTGGCCGGGGTCGATCCCTATTGGCAGGGTACTTTCGTCGGTTTGTTCATCATCTTGGCGGTGCTGCTTGAGCGCCTTCGGGGCCGCAGGGTGAATTGATTTCGGTAAGGCGCTTGATCAAAGGGAGGAAGCTATGAAGCGCTTGTTGTTGGCTGCCGTGGCGGTTGCGCTCTTCGCCATCCCCGGAACGTCGGGAGCGCAACAGAAGTACAAGTTCGCCCTGGTTCCCAAGGCGATGAACAATCCCTTCTTCGATCTCGCGCGCGACGGCTGCATGAAGGGAGCGGCCGATCTCGGCAACGTCGAATGCGTCTACATCGGGCCAGCCGAGCATACCGAATCCGAGCAGGTCCAGATCGTCCAGGATCTGATCAGCAAGGGCATCGACGGCATCGCAGTATCGGCCTCCAACGCCGCGGCCATGGCGATCGCCCTCAAGGCGGCCAAGGATGCCGGCATCCCGACCGTCACGTGGGATTCCGACCTGCTGCCCCAGGACAAGGCCGACCGGGCCGCCTTCATCGGCACGCATAACTACGACATCGGCGTCAATCTGGCGAAGATCGCCCAGAAGTTGAAGCCGAACGGCGGCAAGATCTGCCTGCAGACCGGCGGCGCTTCGGCGGCCAACCACAACGAGCGGCTGCAAGGCATCCGCGACACGCTCGGCGGTCGTACCGGCACGACGCCTCCCGGCGATCCTCTGAAGGGCGAAAACGGCTGGACCGAAGTGGCCGGCTGCCCATTGATCACCAACGATGACAGCGCCACCGCCGTGCAGCAGCTCCAGGATATCCTGGGCAAGTACTCGGACCTCGACGTCTACATCACCACGGGCGCCTTCACCCAGTGGTCCGACAACGCCTTCCGCCAAGCGATGCAGCCCTACCAGGACAAGCTCAAGAGCGGCCAGCTCGTGTTCGTTTCGGCCGATACCCTCAGCATGCAGATGCAGCAGCTGAAGGACGGCCTCAGCGACGGTCAGGTCGGCCAGCGGCCCTTCGCGATGGGGCAGCTCGCCATGCAGCGATTGCTCGACCTGAAGATGGGCAAGACGATCGCCGATCCGGAATATACCGGCCTCGACGTCTGCACGAAGGACAACGCGGACACCTGCCTGGGCAAATAACTCGCGGCTTCTTGGGACGGCCCTTGGGGGCGGGCGATCGGCCCGCCCCCGACGGCCCGGCCGAAGCCTACGATCCGCCCACGGCGATCCCCGTCTGGACCTCGCTGATCGCCTGGTTGACAAGATTGAGCGCGTTGGCCCGGTGTCCCCCCTTGTCATGCTCGGCGTGCTGGAGATTCCAGCGTGCGTTCTGAAGCGAGTCCAGCGCGGCCTGCATGTAAGGCTGGTTGGCTTTCGCCTCTACGATCGAACCCAGGACGGCGCCGACTCCCAGCACGGTCGCGCCCGCCAGCAGCAGTTCACGCCGGTCCTTCTTTTCCGAACAGGTCATGGCCTTCTCCCACATTTCTGGATGATGCGGCCCCCCGGTCTGCCGCGGCGCATAGTCTGAATGCCGGGGAGGTGCAGTCAATCCCCTAGATGGCATTGGGGGAGTTCAGCCCTGCTTGAGGCCGTCAATGGGCGATCAGGAGCGCCAGCGGGCAGCTGGTCACGACCTTTTCCGTCGACCCGCCGAGCCCAAGCAGCCGGTCGAGGCGTCCATCGCCAAAGGCACCCATGACTAGCATGTCGGCACGGGCATCGCAGGCCTCGGCGATGACGGCGCGGCCGCGCTCTCTTGCGCTCAAGCCGTCGCCAGCCAGGGGTCGCACCGTCACCGCGGCGCCATGCCGGCTGAGGAAGCTCTCGACGGGATCGAATTCGGGCGCTCCGAAACCCGCGAGAGTGACCCGTTCGAATTTGTCGGCGAGCTGGGCAAAGGCCTGGACGGCGCTGGCGGCCTGGGAGCTCTCGCTCCAGACGACGAAGGCGTGGCCCAGGCGGAGATCCTTGACGGTATTGGGCGCCACCAGCACCGGGCGGCCGGACTCGAAGATCGCAATCCGCGCCGCATCCTGATAGGTCTTGCCCACCTGCTCGGTCGGCCGGACAAGCACGATCGCGTCCTGGAGACGCGCCATAGAGGTCATCACGCGATCGGCGACCTGCGGTTCCTCGACGAAGCGGCCGGCCGTGTCGCCGCACGCGAGCATGTCCCGATGAAGGCGCTTGGCGTTCTCGACCAGTTCGCGGCGTTCTTCCTCATCCCGCTGTTCATGGGACATTCCGTACATGGCCTCGCCGACGCTGGCCAGCACCGGATAGTCGTCACGATCGTCGAGGAAGACGATGTCGAGGGCGGCGCCGAGCCGCTTCGCGGCAGAACAGGCGAAGGCCACGGCCTCTTCGCAGCCATCCCATATGGGCGGCACTGCCAGCAGGGATTTCATGCGCCTATTCCGCCGCCTCAGTCTTGGCGGCCGTGAGGCGCGGCTGGAAGATGCAATAAATCTTGCGCAGGTACCCCTCCGATTTCCAATCGCATACCGTGCCCAGCGGCACGAAGAAACTGTCGCCTGCCGTGAAACGCTGGGCCTTTCCGGTTGCATCGGTGAGCGTAACGCTGCCTTCGAGGATGTGCATCAGTTCATGGCGGGGGAAGGGGATGGGCTTGCGATGATAGGCCGTGGTATCCCAGACGCCCACGCTCCACTGGCCGGTCAGATCGGAGAACCACTCATGGGCATGCTGCACCGGCGCTGCGCTCAGCAAGAGCTCGGGCGCCGGCGGCGATGATTTGGCGAGCGCGCCCTTGGGATCAGGCCTCAGCACATGCAGGGCCGCCGGATCAGCGGGCCTCAGGCCTGAGGCGTCGTCGAAGATCACGAAGTACTTGCGCAGGTAGCCCGGCTGCTTCCACTGGCAATGAAGGCCCTTGGGAATGATGAAGCTCTCGCCCGCGTGGATGGTGGTTTCCCGCCCGCCTGCCTCGACGATGGTGACCGATCCTTCCAGGATCAGCATGAACTCGTTGACCGAATAGGGCCCCGGCTTGGCCGTGAAGGCGGTGCAGTCCCAGACGCCGGCCGAAAGCCCGCGCTCGGTGTCGTTGAGGTAGAAGTGGCCGCGCTGCACCGGATGACCGCTCTCGAGATCCGAGGCGGGGATGTCGTCCCACCGATGAAGCTCGCCCTCGGGGCCCTTGGGCTCAAATCGGACAATGCTGTCGTTCGACATGGTGCTCGCCTCGTTGGAACCCGTGGCCGAATGCGGCCCGGGTTCAGGTTAGAGTGGCAGATGTCCTGACCGGGCTCAACGCCGGCTGAGACCCTTCCAGACCGCCGGCAGGGCGCAGGTTCCGAGTGCCACTTTCAGGGCATCGCCCAGCAGGAACGGCATCAGGCCATACTTGATGGCTGAGGCCAGGCCGATCTGGCCGGCGAGCCAGGCAAGACCCATGGCATAGATGATCAGATTGCCGATCACCATGGCCGCGGCACTGCCGAGGACGCTGCGATCCCAACCGCGCTCCGCCAGCCTTCCGCAGACTCCGGCGGCAACCACGAAGCCGAACAGGTAGCCGGCGGTTGCGCCATAGAGGAGATGAAAGCCGCCCCCCTCGCTCCAGCCGCCGGCGAAGACCGGCAGCCCGACCGCGCCTTCCAGCAGATAGAGGGCCATGGTCGCCGCCCCCAGCCGCCAGCCATAGGCGACGCCGAGGACCAGTACCACGAGGGTCTGCATGGTAATCGGGACCGGCTGGAGCGGGACCTGAATCTTGGCCGAGAGCCACAGCAGCACGGTGCCGCCAATGGCGAGCGCCGCATTGCGAAGCGCCGGCCTGGCAGTACCCTGGGGCCAGAAGGTCTGAGCGAGCGTCGGATAGGCCGTTGCTTCGGTATGCTGGGCGGCGGACATGTCCATGATCCTCGGGTGATCGGCATTGCCGTGTCGAGCGAAGCTTATGGCAAATTGCCGTTCCCTGCGCAACGCGGCCGTCCGGCCGGGAGCATGGATGGCTTGACCGGGGCATGAGCCTCGGGGAAGCTCTGCCTCGATCCGGTAGACCTTGGCCGGCAGACCTTGGGAGGAGACGATGGCGACCAATGCTGAATTGCTGGCCCGGCGCAACCAGGCGGTGCCGCGGGGCGTGGCCCAGGCGACGCCGGTCTATGCCGCAAGGGCAGAGAATTCGGAGATCTGGGACGCGGACGGCAAACGCTACATCGACTTCGCCGGCGGCATCGCGGTGCTCAATACCGGCCATCGCCATCCCAAGGTGATTGCCGCGGTGCAAAAGCAGCTCGAGCTTTACACCCACACGGCCTTCCAAGTGCTGGCCTATGAGCCCTACATCGAGCTGGCCGAGCGGCTGAACAAGCTGGCGCCTTTCAAGGGACCGGCCAAGACGATCCTGTTCACCACCGGCGCCGAGGCGACGGAGAACGCCATCAAGATCGCGCGGGTGGCGACCGGCCGCCCCGGCATCATCACGTTCACCGGCGCCTTTCATGGCCGCACCCTGCTGACCATGGCGTTGACGGGCAAGGTGTTGCCCTACAAGAAGAGCTTCGGGCCGATGCCTGCCGAGATCTTCCATGTCCCGTTCCCCATTCCCCATCACGGCGTGATGGTCGAGGATTCCTTGAAGGCCCTCCAGTTCCTGTTCAAGGCCGACATCGAGCCGCAGAGGGTCGCTGCCATCATGATCGAGCCGGTCCAGGGCGAGGGCGGCTTCTATGTCGCGCCCGACGAGCTGCTCCACGCTCTGCGCAAGATCTGCGACGAGCATGGGATCATGCTGGTTTCAGACGAGGTGCAGGCTGGCTTCGCCCGTACGGGCAAAATGTTCGGCATCGAGCATTCGGGGGTCGAGCCGGATCTCATCGCGATCGCCAAGTCGCTGGCCGGCGGCTTCCCGCTCTCGGGCGTCATCGGCCGGGCCAAGATCATGGACGCGGCCGAACCCGGCGGGCTAGGCGGCACCTATAGCGGCAGCCCGGTCGCCTGTGCCGCGGCGCTGGCCGTGCTGGACATTATCGAGCAGGAGAAGCTGCTGGAGCGGGCCGACGCCATCGGCAAGCGGATCAAGGCCAAGCTCCAAAAGATGGCGCGCAGCAACGATCTTCTGCCCATCGCCGCGGTGCGCGGGCCCGGCGCCATGATCGGCTTCGAGATCGTCAAGGAGCGTGGCGGTTTCGACCCCGATCCGGATGCGACCCGCAGACTGACCCAGCGGGCCCTCGACCTCGGCCTGGTGGTGCTCTCCTGCGGGGTCTACGGCAACGTCATCCGCATCCTGGTTCCGCTGACCGCGGCTGATTCGATCATCGACGAAGGCATGAACCTGCTGGAGCAGGCGATGAAGGTGGCGGCGTAAGGGAAAATCACCGGCGAGACGGGAGCTGGACGCTCCCGGCGGTTTCGACCAAGCTTAAGCTGCGACGCCGCCCCCTAAACCTCGAAGTGTTACCCTGGAAATGCCGGCGCGGGGCGTTGAGGCGAAGCGTTGCTCGGGTTGCGAAATCCTACTTACCGATCTGCTTGAGCAGAAAGAGGGGGGCGCCGAGAAACAGAGAAGCTGTCATGGCGACGATCAGCCCAATCTTGTTAGATGAGAGGCGGGGCTGTCCGTTTTCCTGCCTTGCAGTGAGCCGAAATAGCAACCAAATCAGCCCGGCAATGAATGGGGGACCATCAAGCATCAAGACCTTCAGTGGCAGGGGCAGATATGCAAAGCCGCCAGCGGGTCGCTGATCGCCATAGTCTGTGACATAGAAGTATAGCCACCACGGGCAAAGCAAAAATAACGCGACAAAAGCTGCGGCAATCGCGTCGACCGCGATTTTGAAGCTCGCATATCGCACTGTGCCAGCGTGGTTCTGCCAAGTCACGAGTACCATCGAGCCAGCTCCGAACAACAGCAAAGCGGAAGCGACTGCGGGAACGAATAGATTGTTCAGCCCGAGGCCACCCTTGGCAACGGCAACCAATAGATTGCCCAATGCGAAGCAGCACATGATCGCGGGTGCTATCCGGCCGGCGAACAGCTTGTTCCGTCGGGTATTGGGATCGACCATATGGCTATCCAGCCGTGGGGGACCGTGTGTGCGTGCAACGAAATATTAGCATACCTATGGAACGCGCAACCATATCGAGCGGCTGCTGCTTTTCCTACTAACCGCCCGCGCCGGCGTCGATCCACCGGCCGATCATTACGCGTTCCTGGGGCAGCATCCCGGTCTTGTTGCCGAGGGGCATGGCCCGGGTCCGCACGGCCATGCGATAGATCTGCTTGGCGTAGCGCTTGATCTCGTCGGACGTGTCGAAGGCAATGCCCTTGGGCGGCTGCCTGTAGTTGCTGTCCGTGGGTGACGAGGAATGGCACGCGGTGCAGCGCTGCTGGAAGATCGGCTCGATCTCCGCCAGGGTGACGGGCGGGCCGCTCGCGGTCGAGGCGTCCGATTTGGAGAAATCGAAGCTGCCGACGATGAGCAGCAGGGCGAGGAGCCCCGCCGCGGGGAGCAGCCAGGTGACGTAGCGGCCGGTCTCGCCGCCGTCCCTGGCATTCGCGTATTGGCGCACCAGGCCGCCGATCAAGAGGACGCCCGCCACATAGAGCCAGCTGTTGGCCCGCTCATAGAGCATCGGGTAGTGGTTGCTCACCATCATGAGAATGACGGGCAGGGTCAGGTAGTTGTTGTGAAGCGAGCGCTGCCTGGCCATCAGGCCCAACGCCGGGTCCGGCTTCTCGCCGGCGAGCATGGCGGCAACGGTCTTCTTCTGGTTCGGGATGATGATGAAGAAGACATTGCCGGTCATGATCGTGCCGATGAAGGCGCCGACATGGATGAAGGCGGCCCGCCCGCTGAAGACTTCGGTGAAGGCATAGGCGGCGCCGACCACGAGCGCGAACACGGCCGTCACGAGCAGCGCCGTGTTCTGGCCCATGGGCGAACGGCAGAGGGCGTCGTAGGCGATCCAGCCTGCGGCAAGGCCGCCGATGCTGATGGCAATGGCAGCGCCTGGCGAAAGCGCCATGACCTGGGGATCGATCAGGAACTCCTCGGCCCCCAGGTAATAGACCACGCCCAGCAGCAGGAACCCCGACAGCCAGGCGAAATAGGCCTCATATTTGAACCAGTGAAGCTTGGCCGGCAGGTTGGGTGGCGCGACCAGATATTTCTCGGCGTGATAGAACCCGCCGCCATGGACCATCCAGCTGCCGCCGGCGAGCCCGTCGGGCTGATTCGCTTCGCGGCGCAGGCTGGCATCGAGCCAGATGAAGTGGAAGGAGGTGCCGATCCACAGGATGCCCAGCATGACATGGGCCCAGCGCAGAAGCAGACTGATCCAATCCCAGAGGACGGCGGACATTCCTCGCCTCGGCGGCTTCGGTTCGCCGATACTATTGTGCTTGGCCCATGGGCGCCAGTTGGAGGGCGTCGAGATTCAAGCGCTGCGCATCTCCCGATACTCGCGGCGCACGATCTCCATCAACTCGGCCACCGAGGTCGCCTGAGAGTGGCTCTCATAGGTCACCCGGCCGCGCTGCATCAGCATGATGCGGTCGGCGATCTCGAGCATTTGCACGTAATTGTGCATGATGATGACGAAGGAAATGCCGCCCTTGCCCTTGAGGCGCTGGATCAGGTCGATGATCAAGCCGCCTTCGCGTGCGCCCATGGCGGCCAGCGGCTCGTCCAGCAGCAGGATGCGGGCATCGGAGTTGACGGCCCGAGCGACCGCGATGGCCTGACGCTGGCCTCCTGACAGGCGCTCCACGGGCAAGTCGACCGAGGGGATGTGAACGCCGATTTCGTCCAGCAGCTCGGCCGCCCGCTTGCGCATGGCGCCGTTGTTCAGAATGCGGATCGGGCCGCCATGGAGGATTTCGCGATTGAGAAAGAGGTTGTGATAGACGCTGAGGGTATTGGCCAGCGCCAGATCCTGATAGACGCATTCGATGCCGAGCGACCGCGCGTGATCGACGGACCGCAGGCGGGCCTCGTTTCCGTCGACAAACAGTCTGCCGCTATCCTGGGTCTGGAAACCGGTCAGGATCTTGATCAGCGTCGATTTGCCGGCGCCATTGTCGCCGAGGATGCCGAGAATCTCTCCTTCTCGGAGCGACAGGGAGACGCCGCGCAGCGCCGCCACGGGCCCGAACGATTTGGCGATGTTTTCCGCCCGGAGTGTTTCCCGCGGCTCGGTCAATCGCCGGCTCCCCCACGGGCAAGCCGGGCTATGTGGATGTTGAACAGCATGGCCGCCAGGATCGCGGCGCCGAGGATGATGTTGAACGTGAAGGCGTTGATGCCGATGAGGGTGAAGCCGTCGCTCAGCACGCCCAGCAC
>DATNJA010000104.1:0-36153 GCA_035604155.1 Candidatus Udaeobacter sp.
GCGGTGAGCGCGATGTCGGGGTCGAGGATTTTTCGCGTCTCGACCGCCATCTTCCACTCTTCCTTGGTGTCGCCGTCGTCCATGAAGACGTCGATGTGCGGGATCACGTTGAACGCGATCTGTTTGGTGAATCTACGATGCGGCGCTGGTTGATTCATGTAGACGCCACGAGTTTGCTCGAAGAGCTCGTCCATCCCGGCTTTGCCGGCTCCGGACACCGACTGATAGGTGGCGACGACGACGCGCTTGACCCGGGCGAGATCGTGCAGCGGCTTCAAGGCCACCACCATCTGGATGGTCGAGCAGTTGGGGTTGGCGATGATATTGCGCTTGCGGTAGCCGGCGATGGCGTCGGGGTTCACTTCCGGGATCACGAGCGGGATGTCCGGGTCCATGCGGAAGTGGGAGGTGTTGTCGATGACGACGCAGCCGGCCGCGGCGGCGCGCGGCGCATGCACGGCCGAGACCTTGGCCCCGGGCGAGAAGAGGGCGATGTCGAAGCCCTTGAAATCGAAATTGTCGAGGGCGCGGACCTTCAGCACCTTGTCCTCGCCGAAGGAAACTTCGCTCCCCGCCGAACGGGAGGAGGCAACGGGCACCACTTCCTTGGCCGGGAAATCATGCTCGGCCAGGATCTGAAGCATTTCCCGGCCCACATTGCCGGTACCGCCCACGACCGCAACTCTGTAGCTCATCGCTCGTTTCTCCTTTGCGGGGCCAGCACTATCGTCGTCTGCCCCATATCGTCAATCCGCCGGCGGCCTTCTATCCGGGCCGGCCAAACGGAAAGGGCCGCCCCGGGGCGGCCCTGACGCCTCTTTGACCCTGGAAGCGCCGATCAGCCGCCGGTATTGGGCTCGGTCGATTTCGGGGTCGTTGTGGTAGTCGTGCCGCTGCCGGCGGCCGGGGGAACCGTCGCCGTGGCCACCGTCTGGCCATCGCTCGAAGCTGCCTGATGCATGTCGCAGGCGAAAGCCGACGCGCCAAAGGCGAGCGCGGCAATCACAGCCAACAAACCCAGGAGCTTCCGCATGAGGCGCCTCCTTCAGAGGGCGCTTATTCTATGCCTCGGGGCGGGCGTTGTCGATTGAGGATTGGGGCTGGGCGAGGCTCCTCTTGGCGGCGAAGGGCAACCCCCCTCCCCTATGCCCTGGCGAGGTCGGCGAAGCCGCAGAGACGGGCCCCGGAAGCCTTGGCGGCGGCTTCGACTGCCGGCGAAGTCAGGGCCGCGAGCTCCTCGGCGTGGCGATAGCCCGGCGCCGATCCCGAGAAAACATTGGCGGTCGCGGGGTGGAGATAGATTTCGGTGCTGCCGGTCGGCAGGTGGTTCAGCAGCGCTGCCAGGCGCTTGGCCGTCATGGCGCCGGACCAGGCGAGGCCGAAGACCCGATCGGGCACCACTACACCTTGCCGGCGCAGCCGTGCCCGAAGGAACGCCGCCCAGGGCGCCACGAGCTGGGCCGCCGGCCGCCCATGTACGGGTTCCAAGGCTTTAAGCAGACGCGCCGGCTCGAACGGCACCCGCATGGCCCGCATGCCGTAGCGCCGGCCGATCCGGAGGATCGACCCGGCGATCGTCGGATGGAGGTGGAAATGCTTGTGGGCGTTGACGTGGTCGAGCGCGAGCCCGGTGGCACGATATGCCTGGAACTGCGCTTCGATTTCGGCGGCCAGCTGCCGGCGATGAGCGGGGCCGAAGAAGAACCCGACGCCGGCCATCGCCATGTTGTCGTGAAACCGGCCGTCGGCATCCACCAGATCGGGAACCCGCTCGGGCGGCAGGACCGGGCGGCCGTCCACCAGAACGACATGCAGGCCTACGCGCAGACCGGGTAGCTGCTTGGCCCGAGCGACGGCATCGCCCGCGGCCGCGGCCCCGACCATCAGGCTGGCCGCCGTTAGAATGCCGTGCCGGTGTGCCTGTTCGACCGCGAGGTTGACTTCCGGCGCCAGGCCGAAATCGTCCGCGGTGACGATCAGCGCCGTCAGCTCGCCGCCCTCCGCCGTTCCTTCAGGAACTGGAAGAACTCGACGCCCTCGCGCAGGCGGCGCTTCATCATCTGGGGACTCATGACCATCTCGCCGACGATCGAGGCGATCTTGCCGGAGCGGAAGTAGAAGCGCCGGTAGAGCAGCTCGACCGAATCGAAGATCTCGGCGTGGCTGAGATGGGGATAGTGGAGTGGGGCTATCTGCACGCCGTGATCATCGACCAGCTCCGCATTCGCGTCGTCGAGCCAGCCGTTTTCCAAGGCCTGGCGATGGAGGAACGTGCCGGGATAGGGCGCGGCGAGGGAGACCTGGATCGTGTGGGGGTTGATCTCCGTCGCAAAGCGGATGGTTTCCTCGATGGTTTCCTTGGATTCGCCCGGCAGACCGAGGATGAAGGTGCCGTGAATCGTGATTCCAAGCTCGTGGCAGTCCTTGGTGAACCGGCGGGCCACGTCGATGCGCATGCCCTTCTTGATATTGTGCAGGATCTGCTGATTGCCGGATTCATACCCCACCAGCAGGAGCCTCAGCCCGCCGTCCTTGAGGATCTTCAAGGTGTCCCGCGGCACATTGGCCTTGGCATTGCAGGACCAGGTGACGCCGAGCTTGCCGAGCTCGCGCGCGATCGCCTCGGCGCGCCGGAGGTCGTCGGTGAAGGTGTCGTCGTCGAAGAAGAATTCCTTGACCTGGGGAAAGGCCTTCTGTGCCCAGGCGATCTCCTCCACCACATGGCCGACCGAGCGCGTCCGGTAGCGATGGCCGCCCACCGTCTGCGGCCAGAGGCAGAAGGTGCAGCGGGACTTGCAGCCCCGGCCGGTATAGAGGGAGAGATAGGGGTGCTTCAGATAGCCGATGAAGTAGTTCTCGATTCTGAGGTCGCGCTTGTAGACCGGCGTCACGAAGGGCAGCGCATCCATGTTCTCCAGGACCGCCCGTTCCTCGTTGTGCAGGATGGCGCCCTCGGCGTTGCGGTAGGAGAGGCCGGCGATCCCGCTCCAGGCGTGGCCGTCGGCAACCTCCTTGACGGTGAAGTCGAATTCATTGCGAGCGACGAAATCGACCGCGGTCGAGGCCTTCAGGCTGCCTTCGGGATCGACGGCCACCTTGGCGCCGATCAGGCCGGCTTTCAGGTCCGGATTGGCTTCTTTGAGCCGTTCGATCGTCTTGACGTCGGACGCAAAGGACGGCGCCGAGGTGTGGAGAACGACCAGATCGAAATCCTTGGCCTGGCCCAGAACCTCGCCGAGCCTCGTGCCCTGCGGCGGCGCATCGATCAGCCGGCTGTTCTCGATCAGCGCCGCGGGCTGGGCGAGCCAGGTCGGATACCAGAAGGAGCGGATTTCGCGCTTGGCCTGGTAGCGGGAGCCGGCCCCGCCATCGAAGCCGTCGAAGGAAGGGGCCTGGAGGAACAATGTGCGCATCATCCTGCCTATGTCCTCACGGAGGAGAGGGTTCCGTCCGAATGAACCCGGTAACGATGGCCGCGCCAACTCACGGCGGTAACGAAGAAACTGGCGACGAATACCATGAAGGACATCATGTCGCGCAGAGGGCCGAGGCGCCAGCGCGACGCGGCGGCTTCGATGGCACGATCGACTTCCCGTTGGAGCACGAGACGACAAAGAAGGATTCCGCCGATTATTGCAATAGTAAAGCCGTCGAAATCCCCGAGTAGGGTCGCCAGCAGCGCGAAGGGCAAGGGATGGGCCACCAGCGAACCGCAGAACCCGAGCGGACTGACCGACCGGATGGTCCTGGCCCAGCGCAATTCCTGGTGCAGCAGCTCGCCGACCTTCCTCTTCGGGCAGGCGTGGGCGACGATCAGCGAGGGAATGGCCACTTTGGCGCCGGCGCGGCGGACTGCTTCGCCGATGGCATTGTCATCGGCGAGATGGTCGGCAAAGGCGAGGAACCCGCCGATCTTCTCCAGCATGTCGCGGCCGAGCGCAATGGTCGAACCGAAGCAAGGCCGGGCCAGGCCAAGGCCGAGCCCGACGAGAACGCTCGGCAGGAAATGGTAGTCGATGGCCATCGAGGCGAGGCGCGCGCGCAATCCCGGATCCGACGCGCCGCGATAGAGGCAGGTCGCGAGGCCGATTCCCGGCTCTTCCAACGCGCCGACGACGCGGCTCAGGTAGTCCGGCGGGACCATCATGTCGCTGTCGGCGATGACCAGGACATCGTGGCGGATGACCTCCGACATGTTGACGAGGTTCGCGACCTTGCGGTTGGCGCCATGTTGGCGGGGATCGATCACGAGCTCGAGATCTGCCTCGGCAAAGTCGGCCATCAACCGGCGCACGACGTTGACGGCTGGATCCGCGGCGTCCTGAACGCCGAAGACTATCTGTATCGGCCCGGCATAGTCCTGTCGGCAAAATGACGACAGATTCTCGTACAGGTGGGGTTCTGCCCCGTGCAACGGCTTCAGAATGGTGACGGCCGAGCAGCTCCTGGCCCTGGGAGAAGCGCGTCTTGCGAAGCGCCGGACGAAGAGGATCGCTGCAAGGGAATAGACCATGCCCGCCACAGCGACTGCGAGGCAAACCCAGGTGGCGACGATTTCGAGATGGATCAAGCCCTCTACCATATATCCAACATTCCCATCCTGGAACGTCGAGCCTCTTCCCGCCGGACCAAGATTCTAGAGGCCGTCGACCGGCAACGCGGTGGCCGTTCCTGTCTTGGCCGCGAGGACCGCTGCCGGCAAAGCGCCCCGTCGCCACAAGCGCCGGCTCTCGATGAGCTGCCAAACGACCAGGGACGGCAGGCCGAGCGAGAGGTCGCGGGCTCGCTTGAGCAGCGAGAGAGCCAAGGCTGTCTCCGGCCCCAATCCGAAGATCCCGCCCAGCAGGACATATACGCCCTCTTGCACGCCAAGCGCGCTGGGAACGGCGAAGGCCGCACCCCGGGCCGCGTAGAGAATCCCCTCGATCGCGAGTACGGGACCCGGATCGAGCGGCACGCCCATCAGCTGCAGTGCGAACCAGATTTCCGCGGCGCTGGCGATCCAGGTGAACAGATGCAGGGAGGAGCCGGCGAACAACCTCCGGCGGTGGCGATAGATCTCATCGATCGCTCCCTGGACGGCCGCGATGCCGGTGGCGGCGAGATCGGCCCGCCGCCGCGTCATGACATCGGTGATCCGCATCACGAGGGGAAAACCGCGGCGCTGCGCCAGGACCACCAGCACCGCCACAACGCCTGCGACCGCGAGGCCCCCTGCGATCGGGGCCGCGAGGCCGGATTGCGGGCGCAAGGCGGCAAACACGCCGAGGGCAAGGCCGGTGTAGGCCAATTGGCTCAGCATCTCCATCGTCACATCGACGACCATGGAAGCCGCCGCCATGCGGGCCGGCAGGCGCGCGAGCGTGAGCGCACGGGCGCCGAGAACGAAGCCGCCGATCTGGGAGAACGGCAGGACCTCGCTCCCGGCGTCGCGAACCAGCCGCCCCCAGACGAAAGCCCAGACCGCCGGCTTGCCGGGCGGCGGTACGAGGGCGAACCAGGCCAGGCCGCAAAGGGCGATGATCGCGAGGTGGATCGCGGCGATGGCGAGGAACCCGGTCCAGCCGATGCCCGTCAAGGCGTCGGAAACGGCGCCGAAGCCATAATGCCCGACGAGAAGGAATGTGGCGATCAGTCCGAGGACGAAAGCGGGAATGCCGATTGCCTTCATCCCGGACTGCCGCTCGCCGAAACGGAGGTTCGCTTGGATCGCAGGAAGGTTCGCCGGGCAAGCCTCACAAGCCGCGGCATCGTCGTCGGCCGCAACAGCCGGGAATCGTAGTCCCCAAGCCGGCGGTCGTTCTCGGCCAGGCAAAGGTCCATGAAGGCGGCAGGCTCGAGATCGGTGCCGATGGACTTGCCGCCCGTCACCGTGAAGTTGTTGTCGTCCCGGTTGCCGCCGATATCGCGTGCCAGGCGGCTGCGTTCCCAAACGAGAAAGGCCCAGACGGCCAGCACCCTGAAGAAGAAGATGGGACGGCGCCACCAGGGCAGGTTCCGCTTGTGCCAGGCGACCCAGTTGACGAAGAACAGGATGTGGCGACCCTCTTCCTGGATCACCGGCTCGAAGGTATCGACCAATTCCGGCGGGAAATAGCCCGAGCGTTTGGCATGTTCGAAAAGGCCGAAAGCGAAGAAGCTGTCGATGCACTCGCTGAAGCCCGTCACCAGGAACGCCCACTCGGCGTCGCGCGGCCGCACATAGGCCGGCTCGCGATCGAGGGTTATGCCATAGGCCTGCACCAGGTTCGAAAGAACGCGCTTGTGGCGGCCTTCCTCGAAGGCGTTGAGCGTGACCGCCTGGCGCAAGAGCGGGTCTTGGATGCCGTCGGCATAGCTTTGGACGCGCAGCTGGGCCCGGCCTTCGGTCTGCACCGCGATGTCCCAGATCGGCAGGCCGGTCAACCGCAGGCGTGCATCGTCGTCAAGCCGCGGCCAATCGATGACCGAGGGCTTGTATGGGTTGAAGGTGTCAAGCAGCATGTTGCAAAAGAGGCGCTTATGGGCATCGCTCCCGATGCGGATCTGCCCAGGTTCGCCGCGCCAATTGCGCGAAAGCCGGTCGGCCGCTGCGATCAGGGCCGCATCCATTCGAGCTTCCTTTCGAGCTTGGTCTGGTTGAGAGTCACCGGGCCCTCGCCCCTGTCGCAGGCGTTCCCGACCGTCCTAGTTCTATTCGCTGATCGCAGTGAGCCCGCACAAGGTGCCCACCTCAGGCTGACCGTAGTCTGACTTGCCGATTATGGGAATGTGAACTTTCGGCAATGATCTTCCTCTGCTGCCGATGTTCCGCACCAAACCTGGACAGCTTGATTGCCTCGGATGGGCTCGGAATGTCAATTGCCAAGAATTGCGTGCCGGCCGAACGCCTCCCGAAATGGGTGCGCATATTGTTGCACGACCGTGACAATCCATTGGCTGGATAGTCCGGCTCCGCAAGTGAAAGTTGTCCTATCGCGATCGCTGCTAGACATAAGGGGACCGAGCGGGAGTTCTAACTTGCCTTCAAATCGCTGCTCAGCGACTTCTCGCCCCGACAGCAGGCCGCGAGCTCGGGCCCGTTGATCTGGTGGCCGTCCCCGTCGGCGATGGAAACCGATTCCACGCCCCGTTCGATGAAGGCGCGGGCCTGGCGCAAGGCCTTGTCCAGCGTGTCGAAGCGCAGTGCTATCGGTCGAACCCCCTCGCTCACAGTGGCCCTTACCACATAGACCATCGCCACGTCCTTTTGCTCCCGGCCGGCATGGCAGGCCGCATTCAATCTTTCCTGAAGCTTAGCAGCAAATCGACCATCTGTTGGAGCCGGATCGGCTTGTTGAGCACGGCGGCGACGCCCTGTCTTCCTTCCAGAGCGCCGGGCCCGGGGCCGCTGTCTCCCGAACAAAGGACCACGGGCAGGCGGGGCCATTGCGCGGCAATCCGCTGAGCAAGGCCGAGCCCATCCATGCCGCCCATATGCAGATCGCTCAAGACCGCGACAAAGCGGTCCGCTTCGCTCTCGAGGCGCTTCAGGGCTGCGCTGGCGCTATTGACATATTCCGGCTCGTAGCCTGCTGCCCTGACCAGGCGCGATATGGTTGCACCGACGCTGGGGTCGTCGTCCACGACCAGAACATGCTGCTTCGCCGCCACGGCTGAACTCCGCCTCTCCTGTAACTGCGCCTGACCGTAGTCCGAGCTCGTCCCCTCGAACCGGCTGCCGGCGACGGGGTCCCTTCCCGGTCAAGCAAGATCGAACAGCAGAACTTCCGCGGCCGAGATTCCTGTGATGGCAAAGCACGCCTCGCCCTCGATGGCGGCGCCGTCGCCTTCCTTCATTTCGGCGCCGTTCAATGCGGCTGCGCCGCGCGCAATTTGAAGCCAGGCGCCTCGGCCGGGGGCCAGATCATAGGATACCTGTGTGCCTGCATCGAGCCTGGCCACATGCATTCGCGCATCCTGCTGGATCGAGACCGGCGCGCCGGATCCCCTCGGCCCCGCCGCGAGTTCCAAAATACCGCGCTTGCCCTCCTGGCCCAGCATTTTCTGTTCATAGCCGGGCGGGGTCCCTCGCTCGCTCGGGATCACCCATATCTGAAGGAAATGGACAGCCTGATCGGCCGAGGCATTGTATTCGCTATGGGTGATTCCGGTGCCGGCGCTCATCCGCTGCACCTCGCCCGGCGCGATGGCGGAGCCGTTGCCCAGGCTGTCCTTGTGCCGCAAGCCGCCTTCGAGGACGTAAGAGAGAATCTCCATGTCCCTGTGGCTGTGGGCCGGGAAGCCGGCGCCGGGGATCACCCGGTCTTCGTTGATCACGCGCAAGCTGCGAAAACCCATCTGCTTCGGGTCATGGTAGCTGCCGAAGGAAAAGCTGTGGCGGCTGTCGAGCCACCCCGTATTGGTGCGGCCTCGGCTCATGCGGTCGCGCAATGTGATCATGGCCGCGCTCCTCGGTCGTCGGGCCTTTGCAACTCAACCGGCCTGGCGGTCGAGCTCCTTCAGCAGGGCGTCGCCCATGGCCACCGTCGAAACCTTGGTCGCACCCGCGGTCATGATATCCGCCGTGCGGATCCCGGCCTTGAGCACGCGGTCGACCGCCTTCTCGATCGCGGCCGCCTCCTCGCCCTGGTCGAAGCTGTACCGCAGCATCATGGCGAGGCTGAGGATGCTGGCAAGCGGGTTCGCCAGGCCCTTGCCGGCGATGTCGGGGGCGGAGCCGTGCACCGGCTCGTAGAGCGCCCGGCGCCGGCCGGTCGGGTCCGTGGCGCCGAGCGAGGCCGAAGGCAGCATGCCGAGCGAGCCGGTCAACATGGCGGCGCAATCGGACAACAAGTCGCCGAACAGGTTGTCGGTGAGGATGACGTCGAACTGTTTGGGCTGGCGCACGAGCTGCATGGCGCAGTTGTCGGCGTACATGTGGCTGAGCGCGATGCCGGGATACTCGGCGTCGCGGAGCTTCTGCACCTCCTCGCGCCAGAGCAGCCCGCTTTCCATCACATTGGCCTTTTCCACCGAGCAGACCTTGCTCCCGCGCTTGGCCGCCAGCTCGAAGGCGACCCGCGCCACGCGCAGGATCTCGGCCGTGGTGTAGACCTGGGTGTTGACGCCGCGCCGGCTGCCGTCGGGCAGGGTCTCGATGCCCCGCGGGCTGCCAAAATAGACGCCGCCCGTGAGCTCGCGCACGATCAGGATGTCTAACCCCCTGACCAGTTCGGTCTTGAGCGAGGAGGCCTCGGCGAGTGCGTCGAAGACGATGGCCGGCCGCAAGTTCGCGAACAGCTCCATGTCCTTGCGCAGGCGCAGCAAGCCGCGCTCGGGCTTCTTCTCGAAGGGCAGGCTCTCCCATTTGGGGCCGCCCACGGCGCCCAGCAGCACGGCATCGGCGCCAAGCGCGTCGGCCATGGTCGCATCGGTGATCGGCAGCCCGTGCTTGTCGAGGGAGGCGCCGCCGACCAGCCCTTCCGTCACGTCGAAACCGACGGCGCGGCGCCTGGCCAGCCAGTCGAGGACGCGGCGCACTTCGCCCATCACCTCCGGGCCGATGCCGTCGCCGGGCAGGATCAGAAGCCTTTTGTTGGCGGCCATGACGTGACTCCGAACTATGGGACGGCGAGAACTGCTGTCAGCGCCCTCAGGCGTAGAGCCACGGCCGGCTCAGGCGGTCGCGCGACTCGAACCTGTCGATGTCGGCGGCCTTCTCCAGGGTGAGGCCGATGTCGTCGAGCCCGTTCAGCAGGCAGTGCTTGCGGAAGGGTTCGATCTCGAAATGGACGAGGCCCCCGTCCGGCCCGGTGATCTCCTGCTTCTCCAGATCGATGGTGACGATCGCGTTGGACCCGCGCTTGGCGTCATCCATCAGCAGATCCACATCCGCCTGGGGCAGCCTGATGGGCAGAATGCCGTTCTTGAAGCAGTTGTTATAGAAGATGTCGGCGAAGCTGGTGGCGATGACGCAGCGGATGCCGAAATCGAGCAGCGCCCAGGGCGCGTGCTCGCGCGAGGAGCCGCAGCCGAAATTCTCCCCCGCCACCAGGATTTGAGCCTTGCGGTAGGCCGGCTGGTTCAGCACGAAGTCCGGCTTTTCCCGGCCGTCCGTCTCGTAGCGCAACTCGTCGAACAGGTTCTTGCCGAGGCCGGTGCGCTTGATCGTCTTCAGGAACTGCTTGGGGATGATCATGTCGGTGTCGACATTGATCATCGGCAGGGGCGCGGCGACGCCGCGAAGGATGGTGAATTTCTGCATCGTCGGGATTCCTTGTCGGGGCCGGCGCCACGACGAAAAACCGGCCCTTCTCGGGCCGGCTTTATGTCATGGGGGACCGAGCCCGGCAAGGGTCGGGGATTCAGGCCTCCTCGATCGTGCCCTGACCGTAGGGCGAGGAAACCTTCGCCGGCTTCCTGCCCGTGATCATGGCCCGGACCAGGTTTTCGCCATGGAGCATGCTGGAGACGATCACGCCCAGCACATGGCCGATGATGAGGAACATCAGCAGGTTGCCCGAGGCGGCATGGAGATCTTCCACCCAGCCGACGCCGAAGAAGCGATCGGTCAGCGACATCCAGCCGCTGACCCCGGCCACCAGGATGAGGACAAGCATAGCGACGATCATGGCGCCGCCGGCAGGATTGTGGCCGAGATAACGCCGGGCGCTCAGCCGGAACACGTCCCTGAGATAGGCCAGCACCGTGCCCGGCGAGCGGACGAAATCGCTGAAGCGGGCATGGACCGGGCCGACGACGCCCCAGAGTATCCGCAAACCCACGATGCCGAGGGCGACGTAGCCCGCGGCCTCGTGGAGCCTGCGGTCATCGCTCGAGACCAGCGCCACGGTGACGGCGGCGGCAAGGCCCCAATGGGCCAGGCGCAGGAGGGGATCCCACACCTTCACCCAGCCGCTGTCGGCCCCGGTCCGGCCCTGATCGCGAACGAATGCCATGATCCGATCAGCCTTCCTGGTTGTTGATCTTGCCGGTGAAGGAGTTGATCTCCAGCTCGAAGTGCTTGCCGGTCTGGTCGAGGCCCTTGGCTTCGTAGCAGCCGCCGTGGCTCTTGATCTCCCGGATCTGGGTATAGCCCTGGGCCTTGAGCTGGGTCTCGACGGCGGTCTTGGTCATGGGCGTGCCACTGCCCGAACAGGATTCCTCGGCCAGCGCCGCCTGGGCGGCAAAGGCGAGGGTCGAGAAAGCGGCAACGGCCAGCATGGTCTTACGCATCATCACGTCTCCTTGGGTTGGCTGATCGCGTGGATATCAGCATTGCGCGTCGGGCCGGGAGACTGCGGGCAGACGCTGATTTCAAGCTGACGCTGCGGTTACGAGCGGTTCACGCGACCGTCAGACAACCGTCAGCCGGAGCCCGCAGTTTGGCCCCGCCGACTCGGAAAGCAGGGCTGGCCAATCGCCGGGCGAAAGGCTATTCAGGCGCTGAAGCGACTCTTCCAAGGTAGGAATCTTGCCTGATCGTTACGGCCACCGCGCCCAGGGAATACGTTGATAGACGGTCTTCTGGCCTGGCTGGCCGCGGTGATCGTGGCCGTGATCTCGGCGAGTGGGCTCACGGGCATTGCCTTGCTGATGGCAATCGAGTCCGCCTGCATTCCACTGCCTTCCGAGATCATCATGCCGTTTTCCGGCTATCTCGCTTCCACCGGCCGGTTCTCCTTGATCCTCGTGGCGACCGCCGGAGCATTGGGTTGCAACCTCGGTTCGAGCGTCGCCTACTTCGTGGGATATCGCGGCGGCCGGCCCATCATCGAGCGCTGGGGCGGCTACATCCTGATGAGCCACCAGGATCTGGACCAGGCCGAGCGCTTCTTCGCCCGCTTCGGCAGCCTGGCGGTTTTCATCGCCCGCCTTTTGCCGGTGGTGCGCACCTTCATCGCGCTGCCCGCCGGCATCGCGCGCATGCCCCAGCTCAAGTTCCAGATCTACACGTTCCTCGGCTCCTGGCCCTGGTGTTTCGCGCTCGCCTGGATCGGCTATCGCCTCGGCCAGGCCTGGGAGAGCGATCCGCGCCTGCGCGCGGTCATGCATCGGCTGGACCTGCTCGCGGTCCTGGCCATTGTCCTCGCCGTCGTCTGGTACCTGCGCCGGCATTGGCGCCAGCGGGTCGGCCGCCGGATTGCGACGCCCGAAACGCCCGCTTCGCTTTCGGCCGTGCCCAAACGGAAATAGCGATTTAGGATGGTTCGGGAGCAGACATGACCTTATCCCGCCAGGCACTTCAACCGCGGATCGCCGAGCCTGCCAATCCGCCGACCGATCAGGCGGGAGAGGCCGGGTCCGTCCTTGAACGCGCGCCGGGCGATGGCGCTGTGGCCAACGGCCATGTATACGCCGCCTTCCCCTTCGTTCCCGTCAACCCAGGCCTCACCGAGCGACCGCGCCACGTCCAGTCCCTGTTCGAGTTCTGGCCGCCGTATTTGTTCTACGCGCCGGTGGTCGCCTATTGGATCTGGCAGGGATTACGCCACCGGAGCCTTTCGCTTCCGACCATCGCCAATCCGCTGATGGAGCTGGGGGGATTGGCCGGGGAATCGAAGACGCGCCAGTTCGCCAGCATGAGCCCTGAGGGCCGGCGCTGGCTTGCACCTTTCGTGAGCGGCCTGCGCGGCCCGGATGACCGGCTGGTCGAGACCGCGGCCGAACTCACCAGGCAGGCGACCGCGGCAGGGCTCGACTTCCCGCTGGTCGCGAAGCCCGACATTGGCTGCCAGGGTGCCGGCGTGCGCATCGTGCGCAGCGAGGCCGATCTCGTCGGCTACCTGCAAGGCTTCCCTGCGGGCGAACGGCTGATGCTCCAGCGCCTCATCGACTGCGAAGGCGAAGCCGGGATTTTCTACGTCCGAAGGCCCGGCGAGGCGAGCGGGCAGATCTTCTCCATGACCTTCAAGTTCTTCCCCTACGTGATCGGCGACGGCGTCGCGACTCTTGAGCAGCTGATCCATCGGGACCCTCGGGCCGGCCGAGTCCCCCATCTCTACCTGCCGCGTCATCGCCATCGCCTCGGCTGGGTTCCGGCAGCGGGCGAAAAGGTGCGGCTGGTCTTCGCCGGCAATCATTGCAAGGGCGCGCTTTTCCGCGATGCCACGGGGCTGGTGACCCCGGCCCTGACCGAGCGCATGGACTGGCTCGCGCGCAGCATTCCGGCCTTCCATTTCGGCCGCTTCGATGTGCGCTTCGCCTCCCTCGAGAATCTTCTCGAGGGCGAGGACTTCACCGTCATCGAATTCAACGGCGGCGGCAGCGAGGCGATCCACATCTGGGATCCCGACGCCGGTTTGCGCAGCGCCTATGGCGCGCTGTTCTCCCAGATCCGCATGCTGTTCGAGTTTGGCGCCGCCCATCGCGCGGCAGGCCATGTTCCGGGGGGATGGCGCGAGCTTTTCCGCTCCTGGCGCCGCGAGTGGCACCTGAAGCGCCGGTATCCCCTCACCGAGTAGGCGTCATTCGCGAAAGGCGATGGTGAACCTGGCGCCGCCCCCGGCGGCGTCGTCGAGCATCACCTCGGCGCCGTGGGCAGCCACGATGCGTTGGACAATGGCCAGGCCCAGTCCCGCGCCACGCCCGCTCGACCGGTCGGCGCGCCAGAAGCGCTGGAACAGCTTATCGCGGTCGACCGCGGCCACGCCGGGCCCGCGATCCCTGACCGAGAGCACCGGCGGCCGGGCCTGGACCACGATGTCCACGGTCGTCCCTTCGCCGGTGTGAATGAGGGCGTTCTCCACCAGGTTGCGCAGGGCCTGATGGAGCGAATCGTGGTTGCCGTGAACGAAGACCGGCGCCTCGGCGCCCACGACGGCGATATCGCGCCGGCGGGTGAGCGCCAGGGGGGCGAGCGCTTCCGCCACTTCGAGGGCGAGGGCGGAAAGGTCGGTCATCTCCTCCGGCTTCAGGGTAAGGGCTTCCAGCTCCGCCACCTGGAGAAGCTGCTCCACCAGCCGGCTCATTCGGGCGACGTCGTCGCGAAGCGCGGCGGCTTCGGCCCGGTTGCCCAGCGTATCGAGATGAGCGGTCAGGATGGCAAGCGGCGTGCGCAGCTGATGTGCGGCGTCGGCGGTGAAATCCCGTTGGGCCCGAAAGCCTTCGTCGAGCCGGTCGAGGGCGGCGTTGATCGCCGCCACCAGGGCCGCCAGTTCGCGGGGCAGGTCGCTCGACGGCAGCCGCCTTTCGCTGGCCGCCGGCGTGATCCCCGCGGCGGCGCGGGCGATCTGCTGCAGGGGCTTCAGCCCATCCTGCAGCGTGAGCGCGCCTATGATCAGCGCGGCCAGCAAGGTCGGCAGCAGCACCGGCAGCAGCTCCTCGTCGAACTCGCTGCCGAGCACGGCGAGCCAGCCTTCCTCCCCCTGGACATTGATGGCGGCGCTGAGTTCGACTTTGCCGATGGCGCTGTCGACCTCGCGAAAGCCGACAGTCGCTTCGCCTGCGCGCAGGAATCCCTCGTGCCAGCCCGCGGGCGCGGGGGCCGGCGGATGAGCCGAGGCGAAGAGCGGGGTGCCCGCCGGCGTCTCGACCGAATACTCGAACCCGGGATTGGCGGGAAGATCGAGGCGCGGCTTGCCGTCCGTCCCCAGGGTGAGCCCGCCTGCCATCCGGTCGATGGCTTCGACCAGTTCGTCGCGCGGTATCTCGGCATTGCTGCCATGGCGATGCAGCAGAACGGCGAAGGAGGTCGCCAGAATGACGGCCGAGAAAACGAGAGCCAGGCGCCAGGCAAGACGGAACTGGAGCGATTGGTTCATCAGGCTACTGTTCGCCGGCGAGATAGCCGATGCCGCGCAACGTATGGATCTGGATGCCGGCGTTGGCCGCGTCCAGCTTCTTGCGCAGCCGCGACACGTGGGCCTCGAGCGAGTTCGGCCCGACCTCGTCGTCGAAGCCATAAAGCCCCTCCTCCAGCAGGCGGCGCGCGACGACCCGGCCGGCCCGGCGCAGGAGGAGTTCCAGCAGCGTCAGCTCGCTGCGCGATAGCGCCAGCGACCGGCCGGCGACCGAGGCCTCGCGATGCACCGAATCGAAACTGAGCTTGCCGAGCTCGAGGGTCAGGCCCAGCGCCCCGCCCGGCCGGCGCAGCAGCGCCTTCAGGCGCGCCACCAGCTCCGCCATCTCGAAGGGCTTGGCGAGATAGTCGTCGGCACCGCTGTTGAGTCCCTTCACCTTGTCGCTCGTCCCGGCCCGCGCAGTCAGCACCAGGACCGGGACCTTGTCGCCGGACGCTCGGCGCTGCTTCAGCCATTCCCCGCCGTCGCCGTCGGGCATGCCAAGGTCGAGCACGATGGCATCGAAGGTGGCCGTGGCGACCGCGGCACCCGCCTCCTCCAGACGGCCCACCCGATCGACGGTGAAGCCGGCGTCGCTCAGGCCCTTGACCACGAATTGGGCCAAGCGGTCGTTATCTTCGACGAGCAGCAGGCGCATCTTTCTATGCTCCCTTCCGCGGCGCATAATCGGGTCGGCGTCCTCTCCCGGTCAATCGAGGCCCCAAGATTCGAACCCCATGATCCGCAGCCTGGTTCGTTATGACATCTCGATCTGCGGCATCCCGGAACTGCCGCTGTTCCGCGAGGCCGGGGTCAGCGACGTACTCTCCATCATCGATCCTCCGACGCCCGAGCCCGAGGTCTTCGCGAGCTTCGTCCCCCATCGCCGCCGCACCCTTCGGTTCGACGACATGCTGTTCGAGTCCCCGGGGTCGCTGGCGCCCAGCGAAACGGACGTCCTGGCCATCCTCGAATTCGGTGCCGAGCTGGAGCGCCGCAGCGACATCGCACATGTCTTGGTCCATTGCCATGCCGGCGTCTCGCGCTCCTCGGCAGCCGCGGCCCTGCTCATGGCCCAGCATAACCCCGGGCGCGAGGAAGATGCCTTCATGGCCCTCCTGGAAATTCGGCCCCAGGCCTGGCCGAACACGCGGGTGGTCGAACTCGCCGACGTCCTGCTGCAACGCCGGGGCGCGCTCGCCGCCGGACTTGCGGCTTATCGTCGCGCCCTGCTGCGAGTCCGGCCGCACCTCAGCGAAATGGTAATCAGCGTCGGCCGCGGTCACGAGCTGCCGGAGTAGGGCACGCCGGTTTTTCCATGTCGACGGCCGTGACGATCAGGCCGCCGCGGGTCTTCCAGTCGCGGCGCCGGATCTCCCGGTATCCTCGCGCCGAATAGAAGCCGACGCTGTTGAGCGCCGCGACGAGACGGATTCGCTCATGACCGGCAGCCCCGATGCCTCGCTCTGCGCGGCCGAGCAAGGCGGAGCCGATGCCGCGGCGGGTCCATTCGGGAAGGATGTAGAGCGCCATGACCTCGCCGGCGACATAGCAGCAGAATCCGATCACGCCAGTGCCCGGGACCTCGGCCACGAAATAGATATAGCCGCCGTGCGTCATGCCCCAGGCATAGCGGTCCGGCTGCAAACCCGCGACCCAGCTCTCCACTTCGGCCCTGCTGTAGGCCCTCGGGCCGAGCCCGCGGATCGATTCCTCGTGGACCCGGCAGATGAAAGGCGCATCGCCGGTCGTCCCCGCCCGGATCGTGACGCCGGGCGGCAGCCTCACCGACGCCCCGCCCTCAGCCCAGCTCCCGCACGTCGGCCAAACGTCCGGCGACGGCGGCCGCCACGGCCATGGCCGGGCTCATCAAGTGCGTGCGCCCGCCGCGGCCTTGCCGGCCTTCGAAGTTGCGGTTCGAGGTGGAGGCGCAGCGCTCGCCCGGCTCCAGCTTGTCGGCGTTCATGGCGAGGCACATGGAGCAGCCGGGTTCCCGCCATTCGAAGCCGGCTTCGCGGAAGATGCGATCGAGCCCCTCCTCTTCGGCCTGATGCTTCACCAGGCCCGAACCCGGCACCACCATGGCCTGGACTCCCGCCGCGACCTTGCGGCCCTTGGCCACCTTGGCGGCGGCGCGCAGATCCTCGATCCGCCCATTGGTGCAGGAGCCGATGAACACCCGATCGACTTTCAGGTCCTTGAGCGGCGTGCCGGGCGTGAGGCCCATGTAGTCGAGGGAACGCAGCATGGCTTGGCGCTTGCTCTCTTCGGCCACGAGCGCCGGGTCGGGCACGCGCCCGTCGATGGGCAGCACATCCTGGGGGCTGGTGCCCCAGGTTACCTGCGGGACGATCTGGCTGGCAACGAGGTGCACTTCCTTGTCGTATTCCGCGCCCGGATCGGAAGGCAGCGTCTTCCAGTAGGCAAGGGCCTGTTCCCATGCCCCCGCCTTGGGCGCCATGGGTCGGCCCTTCAGATAGGCGAAGGTGGCCTCGTCAGGGGCGATCAGGCCGGCCCTGGCACCCGCCTCGATGGACATGTTGCAGATGGTCATCCGGCCTTCCATGGAGAGGTCGCGGATGGCCTGGCCGGCATATTCGATGACATGGCCGGTGCCGCCGGCGGTGCCGATCTTGCCGATCACGGCGAGGATCAGGTCCTTGGCGGTGACGGCCGGCGGCAGGTCGCCCTCCACCGTGATGCGCATGTTCTTCGCCGGCTGCTGGATCAGGGTCTGGGTCGCCAGCACATGCTCGACTTCCGAGGTGCCGATGCCGAAGGCAAGCGCCCCGAAGGCGCCGTGGGTTGCCGTGTGGCTGTCGCCGCAGACGATGACCAGGCCCGGCTGGGTGGCGCCCTGCTCCGGCCCGATGATGTGCACGATGCCCTGGCGGACGTCGTGCATGGAGAAATACGGCACGCCGAACTCGGCGCAGTTCTTCTCCAGGGTCTCCACCTGGTTGCGCGATTCCGGCTCCTCGATTCCCAGGCTCCGGTCGGTGGTCGGCACGTTGTGGTCGGCGACCGCGAGGGTGGCCTTGGGCCGGCGAACCTTGCGTCCGGCTTGGCGCAGGCCTTCGAAGGCCTGGGGGCTGGTCACTTCGTGGACGAGATGCAGATCGACGTAGAGCAGGCAGGTGCCGTCGTCCTGGCGATGGGCCAGATGCCCGTCCCAGATCTTGTCGAACAGCGTCCGCGGCCGGCCAGCAGCCACGGCCGGTTATTCCTGTTCGGCCGGTGCCGCGGTCTCGGCTTCGGCAGCCGGGCCGCTGCGCTCGGTGATGCGCGCCGCCTTGCCGCGCCGGCCGCGCAGGTAATAGAGCTTGGCCCGGCGCACTTCGCCCCGGCGCACCAGCTCGATGGAGGCGATGCGCGGGCTGAACAACGGGAAGACGCGCTCCACCCCTTCGCCGTACGAGATCTTCCGCACGGTGAAGTTGGAATTGACGCCCGCGTTCTTGCGCGCGATGCAGACGCCCTCGAAGGCCTGGACGCGCTCGCGCGTGCCTTCGATCACCTTGACGTTGACCTTCAGGGTGTCGCCCGGGGCGAATTCGGGCACCTTGCTGCCGGTCTTGGCGATCTGCTCCTTGCCCAGGGTCTCGATGATCGTGTTCATTGCTCGCTTCCTTCCTTGATCCCGTTGCCGGCCGCGACGTAGCGCTGCCAGAGATCCGGCCTGCGCGCCCTCGTCACCGCCTCGGCCTGGCTCTGGCGCCAGGCCTTGACCTTTTCGTGGTGACCGGAGATCAGCACCTCCGGCACCATGCGGCCCTGCCACTCGGCAGGCCGCGTGTAGTGGGGATATTCCAGCAATCCCCGCTCGAAACTCTCCTCGGCCAGCGCCTCCTCGGCCCCGACCACGCCCGGCAGCAGGCGCACCACCGCGTCGATGAGGGCTATCGCCGCCGGCTCGCCGCCCGACAGCACGAAGTCGCCGAGGCTCACCTCCTCGACTCCGTGGGCCTCCAGGACCCTTTCGTCTACGCCCTCGAACCGGCCGCAGAGCAGCGTCAGCGATCGGCGCGCCGCAAAGCCCTGCACCATCGCCTGATCCAGGCGCCGACCCCGCGGGCTCAAATACACCGGCGGCTCCGGCCCCTTATGGGCCAGCTTCAACGCCCGATCGACCACGTCGGGCCGCATGACCATGCCGGGGCCGCCGCCGAAAGGGGCGTCGTCGACGGACCGGTGTTTATCGCTCGCAGAGTCCCGAATGTCCACCGTTTCCAGCTTCCAAATACCCTCCGCCAGGGCCTTGCCGGCCAGCGACAGGCCGAGCGGGCCGGGGAACATGGCCGGGAACAGAGTCAGCACGGATGCCCGCCAGACCGGCTCATGGCTTCCCTCGCTCATCCGGGTTCGCCTTCCTTGCCGTCTTCCATCAGGCCCGCCGGCGGATCCACCACCAGGCGACCGCCCGCCAGATCCACCACCGGCACGACCCGGTCGTTGAAGGGCAGGCTGACCGGCCCCCGGCCCGGCCGGTCGATGGCCAAGAGGTCGCCGGCGCCGAAATTCTCCACCGCCCGGACCCGGCCCAACGGCTTGCCGTCCATGAGTTCGACGCTGAGGCCCACCAGGTCGGCGTGGTAGTACTCGCCTTCGGCCGCGGGCGGCAAAGCGTCGCGCTCCAGGTAAAGCTCGACCCCGCGCAACTTCTCGGCCGCCGTCCTGTCGTCCACGCCGGCGATCCTGGCGATGACGCCACCCTTCATTCGGTTCTGCACTGCGACCTCGAAGCGCCGGCGGCCTTGGGAATCGAGAAGCGGCCCATAGGCGCCGATGGCCGCCGGGTCGGCGGTGAAGCTCTGCAGCTTCACCAAGCCCCTGACGCCATGGGCGGCGGCGATGCGCCCCACCAGGATGAGCCGCGGCAACGGCGCCTCGCCCCAGTCCGCCTATTGCTGAGGCGCTTCGCCGGCGGGCGCGGCGGCATTTGCCTTCGCCCGCTCCTGGGCCTTGGCCTTGGGCAGATGCTGCTTGGTCTGGTCGCGTCGCTTGGGCGCGCTGCCCAGCCCGGCCTTGGCGAGGAAGAAGGCGATCCGCTCGCTGGGCTGAGCGCCCATCTTCAGCCAATGCTTGATCCGCTCTTCGTCGAGCTTCACCCGGTCCGGGCTCTCCTGGGGCAGCATGGGATCATAGATGCCCAGCTTCTCGATGAAGCGCCCGTCGCGGGGCATGCGCGATTCGGCGACGACGATGCGGTAGTGCGGCCGCTTCTTGGTGCCGCCGCGGGCAAGGCGAATCTTGAGGGACATCCGGTTCTCTTCCTTTCGATGTCGGTTGTTGGCGTCGGGTGGCTATTCAGGTTTGTGACAGCAGGCTTCGATCGCATGACCCTCAGGGTCGATGACGAAGGCGCCGTAGTAGTTCGGATGATATTGGGGACGAAGGCCCGGCTTGCCGTTGTCCTTGCCGCCGGCCTTGATCGCCGCCTTGTAGAAGGCGTCGACCGCCTTGCGCGTTTCGGCCGTGAAGGCGACATGGCTGCCGGCACAGGCCTTGGCCTTGCGCCGCTTGGCCAGCGGCAGGCCGATCCAGAACTTCGGCGCGTCCTTGGCGAGGCCATAGCCGTAGCCGTAGCCGGGGACCGCAAATACCATCCTGATGCCCAGCGGCTTCAGGGCCTGGTCGTAGAACTTGCGGGCACGGGCGAGATTGGCGATGCCGAGCGAAATATGATCGATCATTCTCGTTCTCCCCTCTGTCAGCGGCGCAGCAGGGCGCCGATGCCATGGCGCATCAGCCCCTTCTCGCCCAGGCGGCCCATCTGCTTCACGATCCGGGCCATTTCCATATGCTGCTTCAGGAGCTTGTTGACCTCCTGGACGGTGGCCCCCGACCCGCCGGCAATGCGCTGCTTGCGCGAGGCCTTGATGATCTCCGGCCGGCGCCGTTCCTGGCGGGTCATGGAGGAAATGATCGCTTGCTGCCGGCGCAGCTGGCGCTCGTCGATCTTGGCGCTGTCAAGCTGCTTCTTCACCTTATGCACGCCCGGCAGCATGCCCAGCACGCCGCCGAGGCCGCCCATCTTCTGGAGCTGGCGCAGCTGCTCGGCCAGGTCGTCGAGATCGAACTGACCCTTATGGAGCTTGGCCGCCATCTTCTCGGCCTGCTCGCGCTCGACGGTTTCGGCCGCGCGCTCCACCAGCCCGACGATGTCGCCCATGCCGAGGATGCGGCCCGCAATGCGCGCCGGGTGGAAATCCTCGAGCGCGTCCAGCTTTTCGCCGACGCCCATGAGCTTGATGGGGCAGCCGGTGACCGCCCGCATGGAAAGCGCGGCACCGCCCCTGGCGTCGCCGTCGACCCGGGTCAGCACCACGCCCGTCAGCTTCAAGCGGTCGCGGAAGCTGGTTGCGACATTGACCGCGTCCTGTCCGGTCATGGCATCGACCACCAGCAGCGTTTCGGTCGGCCCCGCCGCCGCGTGGACCGCCGCGGCCTCGGCCATCAGCTCCTCGTCCACATGGAGCCGGCCGGCGGTATCCAGCATGACCACGTCATAGCCTTCGAGCCGGCCGGTCTGGAGGGCGCGCCTGGCGATGGCGACCGGCGGCTCGCCCGGAATGACGGGCAGGGTCGGAACCTCGGCCTGGCCGCCCAGCACGGCCAGCTGATGCTGGGCCGCGGGCCGGCGGGTATCGAGGCTCGCCATGAGCACGCGCTTGCGCTCGCGCAGCCTCAGGCGCTGGGCGAGCTTGGCCGTGGTGGTCGTCTTGCCCGAGCCCTGAAGCCCGACCATCATGATCACCACCGGCGCCGGCGCGTTGAGGTCGAGGGCGACGGCATTGGCGCCCAGGGCCTCGACCAGCGCGTCGTGGACGATCTTCACCACCATCTGGCCGGGGGTGACGCTCTTCAGCACCGTCTCGCCCACGGCCTGGTCATGGACCTTGGCGAGGAAATCCCGGACCACCGGCAGGGCGACATCGGCCTCGAGGAGGGCGACGCGCACTTCGCGCAGGGCGGCGTCCACGTCGGCCGCGCTGAGGGCGCCCCGGCGCGTGAGCTGGCCGAAGACTTCACCCAGCCGTTCTGTCAATCGATCGAACATCGACACCGTCTAAAGCGTTTCGCAGGGCCAAAGCGTATTGCCGGGCAAAGCAGAAACACGCCCGTGCGCGAAACTCGCGGACGGACGGGGCCCCTCGGGGCCAGCGGCCTTGCCAAAGCAGAAGCGGGGCGGAACTTAGTCGCGGGGCGGCGAGGAGTCAACTTTCGGCGGCGAGCGGACGCAAGCGCCCCGCCATTGCTCCCGCAATCAATAAAACCCAGGCGACCCGAGGGTCGCCTGGAGCGACGATCTGCTAGCCTTCAGTCAACCTGTGGCTGAGACGAAGTCAACCCCTGGTCAGGGCACGTGGGATACGAAATCGACCGGGAGTGCGAACAGATGGCTGCTTCCGTTGCAGGAGCCCGCGTTGCCGCAGCAGGCGGAGAGTGCCAGAAGGCAGGCGACCAAGGCTAGTGAGGCCAGGTATCGGGGCATGGCTGTCTCCAATCGGGTGCGAATCGTGACGATTCGTATGGTGTCCGTGCGGCTCAGCCCCGTCAAGCGCCGGTCTTGTCTTGCTTCGGCTGACGAGACCACGAAAGGCGGCGGGCAGCAGAACGGCACGCGAACCGCGGGCTCACGGTCTCCTCTTGCCGGCCGGCCTGCCGCGAGGTAGGCAACGCGACCCATGCCCCCCTCTCGCCGGATCATCGTCAGTGGTTCGAGCAGCGGTTATTTCGGCCTGCTGCAAGGATGCGTCGCCTCGATCCGCGACAAGCCGGAGGGCGCTGCGATCGCCCTCGGTATTCTTGACGTCGGCCTCGAGGAACCGCAGCGCGCCTGGCTCGCCGCGCGCGGCGCCGAGATCGTCGCGCCGGGCTGGGATTTCGATTTCCCGGGCCAGGCCGAGGCGCCGCGCCATCGCCAGGCCCTGTTCGCCAGGCCCTTCCTGCCCCGCCATTTCCCCGGCCATAATCTCTATCTCTGGATCGACGCCGATGCCTGGGTCCAGGACTGGGCCGCGGTCGAGCTGTTCTTCCGCGCCGCAAGCGACGGCGCGATCGCGCTGGTGCCCGAGATCGACCGCAGCTACCGCAACTTCTTCCATGCCTGGGAGGAGTTCCACGCCGTCAACCACGAGGGCTATCGCGAGGCCTTCGATGGCGCCACGGCCGACCGGCTGATGCGTCATCCCCTGCTCAATGCCGGCGTCTTCGCGGCCGCCGCCGATGCGCCCCACTGGCAGGCCTGGGCGAAGGTCCTGGCCGAGGCCCTGCAGCGCAGCCGCAATGCCCTCATCGACCAGACGACGCTGAACTACATGGTCTATGTCGACGGCCTGAAGGCCAGTTTCCTTCCCGCCCGTTGCAACTGGATCTGCCATCATGCCCCGCCGATCCGCCTGGCGCCCGGCGGCCCGCTCCTGGAACCTGCATTGCCCCATGAGCGGCTCGCCATCCTCCATCTGACCCTGTGGATGAAGGAGCGCCTCGATCTGCGCTATCCTGGCAAGACCGAAACCGAAGGAGGTGAACGATGGCCAAGCCCGCAAAGCCGCTTGCTCTGATCGTGGGTGTGGGACCGGGCCTGGGCGCGGCCCTTGCCCGGCGCTTCGCCGCCGGCGGCATGACGGTCGCCCTCGCCGCCCGGCGCAAGGAGAAGCTGGAGGCGCTCGCCGACGAGATCGCGGGCCTGGCCTATGCCTGCGACGGCACGAAGGAAGCCGACGTCGATGGCCTGTTCGCAGCGGCGACCAAGGCCGGCGGCCCGCCGCGGCTCGTCGTCTTCAACGCCGGCGGCTATGTCGCCAAGCCCATCGCCGAGCTCACGGCCGCCGAGGTCGAGGCCTGCTGGCGAAACACTTGCCTCGGCGGATTCCTGGTCGGCCGGGCCGCCGCCCGAGCCATGCTGCCCGAGGGCCAGGGCACGATCGTCTTCACCGGCGCCACGGCGTCGCTGCGCGGCAGCGCCCGCTTCGCCGCCTTCGCCATGGGCAAGTTCGGCCTCAGGGCGCTCGCCCAGAGCATGGCCCGCGAGCTGGGTCCGCGCGGCATCCATGTCGCCCACACCATCATCGACGGCAGCATCGGGGAGGCCGGCGACGAAAGCCGCCTGGCGCCGGCGGCGCTGGCGGACGCCTATTGGCACCTCCACGGCCAGGCTAAGAGTGCCTGGACGCTCGAAATGGATTTCCGGCCCTGGGTGGAGAAGTTCTGATGCTGCTGACCCTCGACCATGTGAACATCCGCACCGCCGCGCTCGGGCCCATGCGCAAGTTCTACGCCGAGGCGCTCGGCCTCGAGGATGGCGCCCGCCCGCCCTTCGGTTTCGGCGGCGCCTGGCTCTATTGCGGGGAGCAGGCGGCGGTGCATCTGGTGGAGGTGGCGAAACCGCCGGCCGGCGTGGGCCCGCGCATCGAGCACTTCGCCTTCCGGGCGTCCGGGCTCGCCGATTTCCTCGCCCGCTTGCGCCAGCTGCGCCACGCCTATTCGATCGCCCTGGTGCCCGGCAGCGGCAACCGTCAGGTCAACGTCTACGACCCGGATGGCAATCACATCGAAGTTCAGTTCGAGGGCAAGGAGCAGGCGGACCTTTCGTCCTACACGCCCTGAAGGACACCAAACCCGGCGCCTGACTAATCGGCCTTGGTCCGCTTGGCGCGCTGGGCTTCGCCGCGGGCATTGCGCCCGACCAGATCGATCACCAGGAGTGCCGCCTTACGCGCCGCCGAGCCGTCGCCGCGGCGGATCGCCTTCAGCATGGTCTTGTGCAGCGGCAGGGAATGCTTGAAGGCCGCGGGATTGGCCATGGTCACCCGAAGCGCGATGGTGAGCGCCATCTCCACGATGTTGCCGAGCGACCGGAACATCTCGTTGCCCGTCGCCTGGAGGATCGCCCGGTGGAAGGCTTGCTCCGGGCCGATGACGGCGGCGAGATTGCTGCCCGCGGCCTCCATCGCCTCGATCGCCTTTTCCATCCGCGCCACGTCCTCGAGCGTCGCCCGTTCCGCCGCCAGTGCGGCGGCCGCGGGCTCGATCACCCGGCGCAGTTCGTAGATCGCGTCCACGTATTGCTCGGGCGAGGACGAGACGCAGGCCCAGGACAACACGTCCGGATCGAGGAAATTCCAGCTCTCGCGCGGCCGTACCCGGGTGCCGGTCTTGGGCCGGGATTCGATCAGGCCCTTGCCCGCCAGCACCTTGATCGCCTCGCGCAATGCCGTCCGGCTGACGCCGAGGCGTTGGCTCAGCTCCGTCTCGCTCGGCAGCAGCTCGCCCGGCTTGACCAGGCCGCTCAGGATGCGCCGGCCGAGATCATGGGCGACCTGGCCGTGCAGGCTCCGGCGCGGGAAAGTCCGCGCCGCGTCGGCGGCGTAGCGCATGGCCGAGGCGTGTTGCAATTTGAGGCGTCCGATCAAGGTTGGTCTTTCCCGGCAGTATACGCCGTTTCAGCAGCCCGCGTCTTCCCCGGCCAGCGCCAGGAAAACCCAAGTGCCATCGAATTCAGCAGCCCTAGACAATCGCCATTGTAGTAGGACCGAGCCGGCGAAACAACCGAGGAGAAACCCATTGAGAGGCCGGCCTTTGGGCTTTCACCCCCGCCTCACTCCGCAGGTTCCACCCTGAGAATGGCGCCTTCGACCCCGACGACCTTGACCGCCCGGCCGGCGGGCAGATCCGGGCCGCTGGCTCGCCAGACACCGTCATCCACCTTGACGCTGCCGCGGCCGTTGACGATGGCGGTTTCCAAGTTGAAGCGCCGGCCCAGAAGCCGCTCGCCCCGCCGGTTCAGCGCCGGATCATCGGTTACGGTGGGATTCCGGTGGAGATAGGCCTTGGCGAAGGCGACCGAGGCCACCGCGAGACCGACGAAAAGCACCGCCTCCCACTCCCAGTTGATGCCGGGGACGAGAAGAGCCAGGAGGCCGACCAGGGCGGCGGCGAGCCCGAACCAGATGAAAAACATCCCGGGCAGGACCGCCTCGATCCCGGCCAGCAGGGCCGCCAGGATCCACCAATGCCAGAACTGGAGGTCGGCGAGGATCGCGGTCATGGCGCCTCAGCCCTGCGGACGCTCCCAGGGTCCGGGGCCTTGACCCCCACCCTGGTGCTGAGCTCCCTGCTGCTGCGCCATCGCCTGCTTGGCGAGCTCGGCCACGCCACCGATGGCTCCGATCACG
Source organism: Candidatus Udaeobacter sp. (assembly GCA_035604155.1). Lineage (GTDB taxonomy): Bacteria > Pseudomonadota > Alphaproteobacteria > Dongiales > Dongiaceae > DASXQK01. Next base: position 25,922 of record DATNJA010000104.1, read on the forward strand.
CCCGCGGCCTCCAGCGGCATGAAGATCAGCTTTTGATTCGGGGCCGAGGCGATGCGCTGAAGCGCTTCGACATAGCGCTGGGCGATGAAGTAATTGAGCGCCTGCACATTGCCCTTGGCGATGGCCTCGGAAACCACGGTCGTCGCCTTGGCCTCGGCCTCGGCCGAGCGTTCGCGCGCCTCGGCATTGCGGAAAGCGGCTTCGCGCTGGCCCTCGGCCTGGAGGATCACGGCCTGCTTTTCGCCTTCGGCCTTCAGGATCGCCGCCTGGCGCAGACCCTCCGCCTCCAGGATCGCTGCGCGCTTGTCGCGCTCGGCCTTCATCTGCCGGCCCATGGATTCGACCAGGTCCTTCGGCGGCGCGATGTCCTTGATCTCGATGCGCGTTACCTTGATGCCCCAGGGCGCGGTGGCGTCGTCCACGACCTTCAAGAGCTGGTGGTTGATCTTGTCGCGCTGGGAGAGAAGCTCGTCGAGATCCATGGAGCCCATGACCGTGCGGACATTGGTCATGGTGAGATTGCGCGCCGCGTTCTGCAGATTGGTCACCTCATAGGCCGCCTTGGCCGCATCCAGCACCTGATAGAAGATCACGCCGTCCACCGTGACCATGGCGTTGTCCTTGGTGATGACCTCCTGGCGCGGGACCTCCAGCACCTGCTCCATCATGTTCATCTTGGCGCCGATGCGATCGAAGAACGGAACGATCAGATTGAAGCCGGGACGAAGGGTCTGGGTATAGCGCCCGAAGCGCTCGACCGTGTATTCCATCCCCTGCGGCACCGACCGCACGCTCATCGCGACCGCCAGGAACGCGACCGCGACCAGCGCGATCGCAACATAGCTTGCCCCGCCCATCATTCTCTCCCTACCGCACCCGGCGATCCCCGCTGGATATGGTCAATCTGCCGTCGCTTGTGAAGTCCCCCCGCCGGCGCGCGGCAGAACTTCCACCTTGCCGTCGCCGAGATCGACCGCCCTGATCCTCTCGCCGTGGCGCTGGATGCCGTCGGTCGACCTGCGAATGTCATCGATGTCGTCGCGCGCCTGGCCGAAATGCCGGCCGAGCTTTTCGACCCGCTCCGCAAGCCGGCGCACGTCGTCAAGCATCCGGTCGACCTCGATCTTGATGAGGCTCGCCTCCTTGCGCATCTCCACGTCGCGCAGCACCGCGCGCACGGTATTGAGCAGGGCCATCATCGTGGTCGGCGACACGATCCAGACCCGGGCCCGGAAGCTCTCCTCCACGACATTGGGGAAATTGGCGTAGAGCTCGGCATAGACGGCCTCGCTCGGCAGGAACATCAGGGCCGATTCGGCCGTCTCGCCGGGAACGATGTACTTTTCCTTGATGTCCCTGACATGCTTGCGCAGCGCCTGGTCGAAGGCGCGCTGAGCAGCAGTCCGCTCGACCTCCGTCTCGGCCGCGCGCAGCGCCCGATAGCTCTCGAGGGGGAATTTGGCGTCGATGGCGATGGGCCCCGGCGGGTTGGGCAGTTTCAGCAGGCAGTCGGCCTTGCCGGCGCCGACTTTGGCCTGGAACTCGTAGCTTCCGGGAGCCAGCAGTTCGCGCACGAGGTCATTCAGCTGGATCTCGCCGAAGGCCCCACGCGCCTGCTTGTTGGAGAGGATGTTCTGGAGATCGACGACCTGGCTCGACAGCTCGATGATACTGGCCTGGGCGCGGTCGATGACGGCCAGGCGCTGAGCGAGGTCGGTCAAGGACTGGCCGGCCTTTTCGGAGGATTCCTGAAGGCGGTCGCCCACTCGCTTGTTGAGATCGGATAGCCTTTCCTCCACCGTCCGGGCGAGGTTGCGCTCCTGGGCCTGAATCCTGGCATCGAGAGCGGCCTGCTGAGCCGACTGGCTCTGGGCCATCTGGTCGAGGCGCCCGGCGATGCCGGCGAGGTCGGCGCCGGTCTGGGCCCCCACCCCGCCGCGGCGCAGCAGCAGCACCAGAAGCAGGACCGCGACCAGGGCCAGGACCGCGGAAACCGGCAGCAGCGGATTCATGCCCCATCCTATTGACGCGCCAAAGGGCAGGCCATAGGTAATCCCGAATCATGGCCAAGCTTCCCATCATCGTGGCACCCGATGCGCGCCTGAAGGTGAAATGCAGGCCCGTCACTCGCGTCGACGCCAAGGTCGCCAGGCTGATGGACGACATGCTGGAGACAATGTACGCGGCACCGGGCATAGGTCTCGCCGCACCCCAGGTGGGAGTTGCCCAGCGCGTCATCGTCCTCGACATCGCCAAGGACGGCGAGAAGCCGTCGCCGCTACGCATGGCCAACCCTGAACTCGTCTGGGTCTCCGACGAGGACGCGGTCTTCAGCGAGGGCTGCCTATCCCTGCCCGAGCACTACGCCGATGTGACCCGCCCGGCCAGGATCCGGGTGCGCTATCTCGATCATGAGAACGAGATCCGGGAGCTGGCGGCCGAAGGGACGCTCGCCACCTGCATCCAGCACGAAATGGACCATCTGGACGGCATCCTGTTCGTCGACCATCTGACGGCCCTCAAGCGCAACATCATCCTGCGCAAGCTGGTGAAGGCGAAGAAATCCGCCCTCGCCAGCGTGTAACGACGCCGGCGCCGTGAGCCGCCTGCGTCTTGCCTTCATGGGCACGCCGGACTTCGCCGCCGCGAGTCTCGCCGCGCTGATCGCCGCCGGCCACGACATCGAGGCGGTCTATAGCCAGCCGGCACGCCCGAGCGGCCGGGGCCATCGCCCTCAACCGTCTCCAGTCCAGGCCCTGGCGGCGAGCCATGGGCTCCGGGTTTCCACACCGGCCACGCTCAAAGACGAAACGGAGCGCCGGCGCTTCGCAAGCCTCGGCCTCGATGTGGCCGTCGTCGTCGCCTATGGCCTCCTTCTTCCCAAGGCATTCCTGGAAGCGCCCCGCCTGGGCTGCCTCAACGTCCATGCCTCGCTCCTGCCGCGCTGGCGTGGCGCTTCGCCGATCCAGCATGCGATCCTCGCAGGCGACCTGGAGACTGGCATCACCATCATGCGGATGGACGAGGGCCTCGATACCGGACCCATATTGCTCACCGAACCTCTGGCGATCGGGCCCGCCGAGACCGGGGGCAGCCTTCACGACCGTCTGGCGAGCTTGGGCGCCAGGCTGATCGTGGAAGGGCTCGACAGGCTCACATCCGGCAAGCTCGTCCCACGGCCCCAGCCCGCCGAAGGCGCCTGCTACGCGCCCAAGCTCACCCGAGAAGACGGCCGCCTCGACTGGCGACGCCCGGCGGAGGAGCTCGCCCGGCGCGTGCGCGCGCTCAATCCGCGGCCGGGAGCCTGGTGCGAGGCGGGTCACGAACGTCTGCGGGTGCTGACCGCCGAGCCCGCCGCCGGAAACGGGCCGCCGGGCCGGTTGCTCGACGATCGCCTCACCGTCGCTTGCGCAATGGGCGCCTTGCGCCTGGTGGAAATTCAGCGCCCGGGGCGCGCGGCGATGGGGGCCGAGGACTTCCTGCGAGGCCACCCGCTCGCCAAGGGAACGGTCCTGGCGTGACGCGCTTCCGCCTCTTGGTCGAATATGACGGCAGCCCCTTCGTCGGCTGGCAGCGCCAGGACAACGGTCCTTCGGTCCAGCAGGCGATCGAGGATGCCGTCTTCGCCTTCTGCCAGGAGCGGGTGACGAGCGTGGCCGCGGGGCGCACCGATGCCGGCGTGCACGCCCTGGGGCAAGTGGTTCATCTCGACCTCACGCGGGACTGCCCGCCCGACACGTTGCGCGATGCCGTCAACTTCCATCTGAAACCCCAGCCGATCGCGATCCTGTCGGCGGAAACCGTGGCGCCCGATTTCCACGCCCGCTTCTCCGCCACCGGCCGGCGCTATCTCTACCGGATCGTCAACCGCCGGGCGCCGCTGGTATTGGAGCGCGGCAGGGCCTGGTGGCTGTCGGGATCTCTCGACGCCGATGCGATGGCGGCCGCCGCAGAGCGCTTGGTCGGGCGCCATGATTTCACCAGCTTCCGCTCCTCCATCTGCCAGGCAGCCTCGCCCGTTAAGACCTTAGATCGACTCTCAGTCGAGCGCATCGGCGAGGAAATCCGCATCGAGGCCGCGGCCCGCTCCTTCCTTCATCACCAGGTGCGCAATATGGTGGGAAGCCTGAAGCTCGTGGGCGAAGGGCGCTGGACCGCCGACGGCTTGTCCGCCGCCCTCGATGCTCGCGACCGGCGCGCCGCCGGTCCGACCGCGCCGCCCGAGGGGCTCTATTTGGTGTCTGTCGTCTACTAGAGCATGGTCCGATCGAATTAAATCGGACCATGCTCTAGATTCCTTGGTCTGGTCGCATTTTCTGCGCCGAACCGGTGTCCACTTCGGCGGAAAATGCTCCAGCGAGAGAAGCGAGGCCATGACCGATCTCCTTCCCGGCTTCGAATCGCGACGCGTGCCTGCCATGGGCATCGAGATCGCCTGCCGCATCGCCGGCGATGGCCCGCCGCTGCTGATGCTGCACGGCTATCCTGAGACCCATGTTTGCTGGCACCGCTTGGCGCCGGTGCTGGCAAAGTCTTGCACCGTCGTCCTGCCCGACCTGCCGGGCTATGGCGACAGCGGCTTTCTCGAGCCCGATCCCGGCAACCGGCAATATTCCAAGCGCCATCTGGGCGCGGTCATGGCGGCGCTTATGCAGGCACTCGGCCATGGCCGCTTCGCCGTCGTCGGTCATGACCGAGGTGCGCGCGTCTCCTATCGCCTCGCCCTCGACCGGCCGGAGCTGGTGAGCCGGCTTACCCTACTGGATATCATGCCGACCATCGAGACCTGGGAGCTCTTCGACATGGCCCAGTCCCTGGCGGTCTTCCATTGGCCTTTCCTCGCCCAAACCGGCGGCCTGCCCGAGCGGCTCATCGCCGGCGCTCCCGATTTCTTCCTCGAGTATCTCGTGGCTCGCTGGGCCGCGGACGCGAGTCGCATCGATCCGAACGCGATGGCGGAATACAGGCGCTGCTTCCGCAAGCAGTCGGTGATCAGGGCGACCTGCGCCGATTGCCGGGCAGGCGCCACCGTCGACGTCGAAGATGACGAGGCCGACCGCAAGGCCGGCCGGCGCATCGCCTGCCCGCTATTGGTGCTGTGGGGCGAAGGCCAGCCCGACATGCTGCCGGTCTGGCGGCGCTGGGCCGTCGATGTCTGCGGCGAGCCCCAGCCTTGCGGGCATTTCCTGGCCGAGGAAGCGCCGGAAGACGTGCTGAAACGGCTGCTGCCGTTTCTGTCATCTGACTAGCTCAAAGGCCCCGGCCGACGGATAGTCTCGCCGGTTCGGCCCGGGATCCATGCCATGAGCGATGTGAATTTTCGGATACGCAAATTATTGCCAGGCGATGCCCGCGCCTATCGGGAGATCCGGCTTGAAGCGCTCGCCAACAACCCGGAGGCGTTCGGCAGCAGCTTCGAGAGCGAGGCCGCGGAAGCTCTGACTTGGTTCGAGAATCGCCTCTCCGGTTCCGAAGTCTTCGGGGCGGTCCGTGAATTCGAGCTCTTAGGCGTCGCTGGCTTCTATGTTCACCAAGGACTGAAGAGGTCCCATAAGGCCACGCTTTGGGGCATGTATGTGCGTCCGCAGGCAAGGAAGATGTCCGTGGGACGCCGGCTGGCCGAGGCCGTCATCGATGCCGCGCGCCAGCATGCGGAATTGATCCAGCTTTCCGTGGTGAGCGAGAACCAGGCGGCAAGGCGGCTCTATTCCAGACTCGGCTTCGTGGAATACGGGCTTGAGAAGAATGCCCTGAAGCAGGGAGAGCGCTACTACGACGAAGTGCTGATGGCGTTGCCTTTGGCGCAAAACCGGCGGTAGCGCGATACAAGAGATAGCGTCGCCCGTTCGCTCTACGTCGCATGCACCAACGCGTCGGCGAAGCCGTCGACGATCAGACTCAAGATCACGTCCAGCAGCACGATGCCCGCGGCGGCAAGCCCGGGCAGCTCGAGGGCCGTGCGCACGACGAACCATTCATAGACCAGGACCGCGCCCCAGGCCGCGAAGCTCAGCGCATCGGAAGCTCCGGGGGGGAGAATCCGGCTGGCAGCCAATCCATATGCGGGCAGCAGGACGGCGAGCTGGATCAGGGAAGCCCAATTGTAGGCGACGATGAAGCCGAGATAGTGGTCCGCCCGGTCGATCAGCGGGGCGACGTAGAACATGGCCAGCGGGAAGGCGACCCAGCCGATGATGTAGAAGATGGTCTCGGCGGCGAGGATGCGCGGCGGTCCGGCATCGACCCGGAGCCCCGAGAGATGAATCCAGACCAGCAGGGCCGCCGGAACCGCCGCCAGGACGGCGACCCGGAAGGACCGCCAGAAGCCGTGGAGGCTCCGGTCGAAATAGCGCATGCCGCTGGGATCGAACAGGGCGAGCCGCCAGGCGCCGTACAGCGCCGGCCCGATTTCGGCAAGAGTCAGCATGCCCAGGATCTCAACATGAAATCGCGGTCAACATGGAAAGTAGCCCTCGAGAATGCCCTCATAGACCCGGGCCAGCCGGTCGATGTCGGCGAGGCTCACATGCTCGTCCACCTTATGCATCGTCTGGCCGACCATGCCGAATTCGGCGACAGGGCAATAGTCCTTGATGAAGCGCGCGTCCGAGGTTCCGCCTGTGGTGCTGAGCTCCGGACGGCGCCCGGTCGCCGCCTCCACGGCACGGCAGACGAGATCGCTGAAAGGACCGGGTGGGGTCAGGAACGCCTCGCCGCTGACCGTGACCTCGAGGTCGTAGCGGGCGTCTTCCGCAGCCAGGCGCTCGTCGAGCCAGCGCCGGAGGCTTGGGCCCGTATGGACATCGTTAAAGCGGACGTTGAAGACGGCGCGGGCGGCGGCGGGAATCACGTTGGACGCCGCATTGCCCACGTCGACGCTGGTGACCTGCAGGCTCGATGGCTGGAAATGCGCCGTGCCCTGGTCGAGGGGCTCGCTCGTCAGTCTCCCCAGCATGGCGATCAGGCGATGGATGGGATTGTCGGCGAGCTGGGGATAGGCGCTATGGCCCTGGACGCCATGGACGGTGAGGCGAGCGGTCAGACTCCCGCGCCGGCCGATCTTCACCATCTGGCCGAGCTCTTCGGGGTTGGTCGGCTCGCCGACGATGCACGCGTCGAGCCTTTCGCCATGCTCCTTCATCCAGGCCAGCATGGGTTTGGTGCCGTTGACCGCAGGGCCTTCTTCGTCGCCGGTGATGAGGAGCGCAATCCGCCCGTCGAAGCTTTTGCCTCGGCGGGCGAGGAAGCGCTCCGCCGCGCCGGCGAAGCAGGCGATCGCCGCCTTCATGTCCGCGGCACCCCGGCCCCAAAGCCGGCCATCGCGAATCTCGGCTGCAAACGGACTTCCCCGCCAGGCAGCGGTATCGCCGGCAGGCACCACGTCGCTGTGGCCGGCGAAGGCCAAGGTCTTGCCCGCGCCCTCGCCCCAGCGGGCGTAGAGATTGTCCACCCTGTCGGTGCCCGGCGCCTGGAAGGGCAGCCGCCAGCAGCGGAAACCGAGGCGAGCCAGACTCTGTTCCAATAGATCGAGGGCGCCCGCTTCGACCGGCGTCACGCTGGGGCAGCGGATCAACGCCTGGGCGAGCGAGACGGGATCGATCGCGCCCAAGGATCAGTCTCTCAGCAGGTCGTTGATCGAGGTCTTGGATCGCGTCTTCTCGTCCACCCGTTTGACGATGACGGCGCAATAGAGGCCGGGTCCGGGCTCTCCGCCCGGAAGCGGCTTGCCGGGCAGCGTGCCAGAGACCACGACGGAATAGGCAGGCACGCGGCCGTAGTGAACTTCGCCCGTAGCGCGATCGACGATCTTGGTCGAGGCGCCCAGATAGACGCCCATGGACAAGACTGAGCCTTCTTCGACCAGGACGCCTTCGGCGACCTCGGCCCGGGCGCCGATGAAGCAGTTGTCCTCGATGACCACGGGGCCGGCCTGGATCGGCTCCAGCACGCCGCCGATGCCGGCGCCCCCGGAAATGTGGCAGTTCTTGCCGATCTGGGCGCAGGAACCGACCGTGGCCCAGGTATCCACCATGGTGCCGCTGTCGACCCGCGCGCCCACATTGACGAAGCAGGGCATCAGGATGACGCCGGGCGCGATGTAGGCCGAATGGCGCACCACCGCGCCGGGCACGGCGCGGAAGCCCGCCTGCTTGAAGCGGTTGGCGCCCCAACCTTCGAACTTGAGCGGCACCTTGTCATAGGCGCCGGCGGCGGTCGCCATGGGGGCCGAATCCCGGAGGCGGAAGGAGAGCAGCACCGCCTTCTTCAGCCATTGCCGCGTCACCCAGCGACCATCCTGCTTCTCCGCCACCCTGAAGGCGCCGGAATCGAGGCCGTCGAGGGCCGCCTCGACGGCGTCGCGAAACATGCCCCCGGTCCCCGGCGAGATGCCATCGCGCCGTTCCCAAGCTGCATCGATCGTGGCTTGCAATCCCGTCTGGTCCCCCGTCTGGTCCCCTGTCTGGTCCATGTCTGCCATCTCGCTAGCTCGCCTGGCTCGCCGCGGCGCGGGCCGGCACTTGGGCGCCGAGCCAGCCGACCAGATCGTCGGTGACGTGATGGATGTGGTCGCCCGCCTTGTCCGTCTCGGCCCATTCCTCGCCGGTCAACACCAGGACGGTGGTCATGCCGAGTTCGGCCGCCGGTCGCAGGTTGCGCGGCAGATCCTCGATCATCACCGCCCGGGCGGGCTCGATGGCGTGCCGGCTGATCAGGCGCTCATAGGTCGCCAGCGCCGGCTTGGGCACATAGCCAGCATCGGCGATGTCGAACACGCCGTCGAAATGCCGCGCCACGCCAAGGCGGTCCATGACCCGGGCGGCGTGGGCGTTGGACCCATTGGTGAAGATGAACTTGCGGCCGGAGAGGCGCCCGAGCGCCGCGTCCAGCGCCGGGCTCGGCTCGACCGGAGCCAGGTCGATGTCATGAACGAATTCGAGGAACACCTCGGGCTCGACGGCGTGATGGGTCATCAGGCCCGAAAGCGTGGTGCCGTGCTGGCGGAAGTACTGTTTCTGCAGCAGCCTCGCGGCGACGGCATCGAGCCCGAGGCGATCCTGGATGAACAGGCCGATGCGCCGATCCACCTGGTCGAACAAGCGGCAGCGCGCCGGATAGAGCGTGTTGTCGAGGTCGAACACCCAGTCGGCGACCTCGCCTGGCATGCTTGGCCCTGCGCTCATGGCACTGTGTTCAAGGCGACCTCGTCAACCGCGGCGCAGGATCGTGCCGACGCCGTGGGCGGTGAAGATCTCAAGGAGCAGGGCGTGAGGCACCCGCCCGTCCAGGATGACCGCCGCCTCGACGCCGCTGTCGAGCGCCTCCAGGCAGGTCTCGATCTTGGGGATCATGCCGCCGCTGATGGTGCCGTCCTTCATCAGGGCCGTGGCCTGACTGACGGTCAGGTCGGTCAGCAGGTTGCCATCCTTGTCCAGCACGCCGGAAACGTCCGTCAGCATCAACAGGCGCGTCGCCTTGATGGCGCCGGCGATGGCGCCCGCTGCCGTATCGGCATTGACGTTGTAGGTCTCGCCCGCGCGCCCATAGCCGATCGGCGCGATCACCGGAATGAAGCCGGCCTTGGAGAGCCGGTTCAGCGCCTCCCCGTCGATCTCGACCGGATCGCCGACGAACCCGAGGTCGACGGACACACCGCCTTTGACCATCTGCATGCGGTTGGCGAGCATCAGGCCGGAGTCCTTGCCGCTGAGGCCGAGTGCGTCGCCGCCGGCCTGGGTAATGGCCGAGACGATGCTCTTGTTGATCTTGCCGGCCAGGACCATCTCGACCACTTCGACCGCCGCGGCGTCGGTCACCCTGAGCCCATCGACGAAGCTGCTCTTGATCTGCAGGCGCTCGAGCATCTCGGCGATCTGCGGTCCGCCGCCATGGACCACCACCGGATTGATGCCGACCTGGCGAATGAGCACGATGTCGCTGGCGAAGACGCGGGCGAGTTCGTCGTCCACCATGGCATGGCCGCCGTACTTGATGACGAAGGTCTTGCCGGCATAGCGCTGCATGAAGGGCAGCGCTTCCGTGAGCGTGCGCGCGGTCCTGAGCCAGTGCTTCGTTTCGGTGAAATTCGGTGGCTGAGCCATGGGCGCGCACTCTATCGCAAAGGGTTGGGACGTGAAAGGCTGGCCAGTTCGCAACGCAGCTCCGGCAAGCCGCGGCCGTCGAGGGCGCTGGTCGCGTGGATCACCGGATGAGCGGCCTTGTGGCGGGCGGCT
>DATNJA010000105.1:0-4224 GCA_035604155.1 Candidatus Udaeobacter sp.
ATAAGCAGGTCACAGATCTCGTGTCAATCGGTCAATTTGTGACCAAATTGCGCAATCCACCTGCGGTCCCGGTCAATAGTTTTTGTCTGCCGGAGAAAATGCTCGCCCGCCATGTCATGATGCTTTCATGAGACCCACCGGTATCCGCCTCAACAAGACCGACCGGCAGGCCCGCATCGTGGCGGAACTACGCGCCACGCCGGCGATCCGGGTGAACGAGCTTGCGGATCTTCTCGGCGTCTCGACCGAGACCGCGCGCCGCGATCTTGCCGAGCTCGACGGGCGCGGTCTCATCAACCGCACCTATGGCGGCGCCATGCGTCCCGTCGGCTTCGAGCCGGCGCTGGCCGAGCGCGAAGCCCTCATGGTTGCCGAGCGCGAGCGGATCGCGACCGCCGCGGTGAAGCTTGTCGAGCCCAATGACATCCTGATGATCGGCGGCGGCGCCACGACGTCACGCTTCGCCCGCAGGCTGGCCGCCGAACGCAACCACGTCACTGTGATCACGCACGCCTTCTCGATTGCCGCAGTCCTGGCAACCAATCCTCTGCACAAGGTGCTGATGCTGCCCGGCCAATATGACGGCCGCGAGGGCCTTATCCATGGGCCCGACACGATTGAAGCTCTGCAGCGCTTCCGCGCCAACAAGGCCTTTCTCGGCGCCAGCGGATTGACCGCGGAAGGGCCCAGCGATGCCGGGATGGGCCCGGGCCTGGTCTACGGCGCCATGATGCGCCGCTCCGCGCAGACGATCATCCTTGCCGACCACTCCAAGTTTGATCGTCCTTCGCTGGCCGTCTATGGCTCATGGTCCGCCGCAACCACGCTGATCTCGGACATGCCCCCCGAGGGCGAGCTTGCAACCGCGCTGTCTTCGGCCAACGCCAAGTTCCTCTGGGCCGCGACGAACCAGGCCTCTTGATCGATCGTCGGCAGACGTGGCGGGCCCGTGGCGCGCAACCGGGCCCCATCGAAATCATGCGGATGAGATTGGTTTGCTGCCGGGCTTGCCGGTCCCTAGCGCCTGATCGTCTCAAGCCAAATCGGCTTGAGACGTGAATCAGTCGCTACATCTATGAATTAGAGCAAGATTCACCGACTAGGTTGGTTCAACCTAATCGGATCTTGCTCTAGGGGCTGCAGCGTCGTCCTTGGCAGGCACAAAAGAAATCGGCGGCCCCAAAGGGGCCGCCGATGTTCCGTCCCCGGCAGCCGCCGGTCAGCGCCTGGCGGCCCTTTCGGCGTCGCTCAGCGCGCCGTCCGGCAGGCCCTCATAGATGAGCCGGCCGATCTGGTCGAACTTCACCGGGTCTCTCATCTTGATGTACAACGCGCCGACGATGCCGATGGCGACGACGGCAATGTCGATCCAGACGATATAGTTAGCAAGCTTGTACCCGCCACCCAGGAAATCCATGTTGGAGAGGCAGAGATAGACGACATAGGCCTGGGTCACGAAGGCGATCAGCGGCGCCACGAGCGTCTTCCACCAGTGATGCTCTTCGCGGTGGTGGGTGCGGAAATACGCGATGATCGCCAGCGACACGACCGCCTGGGCCGCCAGGATGATGACCACGCCCAGCACCGCGAACAGGCCGTAGACGCCGAGATAGGCTTGGCCGTTGGGGTCGTTCCAGCCGTCATGGAGCGCGTAGATCACGATGCAGAGCGCAGCGATCGCGCTCTGGACGAAAGACGCCACATGGGGCGACCGGTAGACCGGATGGGTCTTGCCGAGGGAGGCGGGAAGCAGGCGTTCGCGGCCGAGAGCATAGAAATAGCGCGCCGCGGTATTGTGGAACGCCATGCCGCAGGCGAATGAGCCGGTCAGGATCAGGACGCTCATCGCGACCGCGACCCAGCCGCCGATGAACTGCGTCGCCGGCTGGAAGTAGAATACGGCCGAATTGTTCTGCGCCACGTTGATCGCGTCGTCGAGCTTAGGGTAGGCCGAGAGGCCGGCCCAGCATAGAGCCGTGTAGAAGATGCCGAGCCCGACCACCGATATGTACATCGCCATCGGCACGATGCGCTTGGGATCGCGGGATTCCTCGGCATAGTTCGGCGCCATCTCGAAGCCGACCCAGGACCAGAAGGCAAAGAAGAGACCGATGCCCGCCGCCCCCGCCGCCAGCTTGCCCTGGGCCGGGAAGCCTTGGAGCGCGAGGATGGGATTGAGGGCCGAGAGCTGCACGTTGGCGCCGTTTCCGGCATGGGCGAACACGCCGATGGCGAAAATGATGAGGATCGCGACCTCGCAGACCAGGGCCACGCCCAGGATCGCCGTCGACAATTTCACATCGAAATAGGTCAGGGCCGAGATGCCGGCGATCATGGCGAGTGCCAGGATCGGCCAGGGCACATTGATGCCAGTCCACTGCAGGATGTCGACATTGCCGAAATAGGCGAAGCCGCCGGCAAGCGACACCTCGAACATCGAATAGGCGAACACCGAGCCGAAGCCGAACCCCATGCCGAGCTCGCGCCCGAGGCCGTGGCTGATGAAGGAATAGAACCCGCCGACGGCGGTCACCTTGCCGGCCATCTCGCAATAGCCGATGGAGAAGATCAGCAGCACGATAGTCGCCGCCACAAAGGCGGCGGGAGCGCCGAAGCCGTTGCCGTTGCCGATAACGATCGGCACGTTGAACAGCATGGCCGAGATCGGCGCTGATCCGGTTAGGGTCAAGAACAGCACGCCGATGAGCCCGACGGCCTTTGTATGCAATTTATGGACATCGTCCCGGCCGGCGACGTCGTAGCCCAAAGAAGCGCTGCTTTTCCCCTGCCCTGCACTGCGTTCCATCGTCATGAAGAGTCTCCCTCCTGGCTTGACGTCACCCGTTGACTGGGCCGGCCCCGTTCCCCGGAACTCTCGGCCATCCACCCGCTTTCGCCCGTTCGATTGCGGGCGCGCCGCGGATTCGCCTAGCAGGCCATTTTCGCCAGATTCGCAGCCCGCCGTCGAGCGGTTACCGCTTCCGTCCGAAATGACCCGATTCTTGTTCGCCTGCCCCCGCCAATGGCCGGAAGGTGGCAAGCGACACAAAAACTGCGGGCAGGATAACATTATCTGTTGGAGCCGCCAACATGATTTCCGCCCGATTTTCGCGTTCCACCAGCGCGATAGCCACTGGTCGGATTCCGGGACCAAGGTTCGACTTGGGGATCACCAAGCATTTTGCGGTTCTCCCAACATTCGTGTAAAAAGCCCATACCGTCCGTGAGCGCCGCCCCAGCAGACAAGGAGAATCGCCCGGTGGACTTCATCTTCATGCTGACGCGCCAGGACCAGACGGTCACCGACTGCCTGGAAGTCTTCGAGGAAATCCGGCCGCTGGCCTTGGGCCATGTCGGTTTCAAGGACGTGGGCGTCGATCGCGGCACGCTTCACCGCCTCGCCCGGGCGATCAAGGACTCCGGCGCCGTCAGCTATCTCGAAGTCGTTTCGACGAGCCGGGAGGCCGCCCTCAACTCGGCGCGCACGGCGGTCGAGATCGGCATCGACCGGCTCATGGGCGGCACCGACGTCGCCGAAATCATGAAGCTCGTGGGCCAATCCCGCACTGCCTATTACCCATTCCCCGGCAAGCCCGTGGGCCATCCGACCAAGCTCGGCGGCAGCGCGCAGCTGGTCGAGGAGCATTGCCGAAGCTTCCTTGCCATGGGCTGCGCCGGCGTCGACCTGCTGGCCTATCGGGCGACCGAGGCCGACCCCATCGAGCTGGTCAAGGCGGCGCGGCGCGGTCTTGGGCGGGAGGGGTATCTGATCTGCGCCGGAAGCGTGGACAGCCCCATGCGCATTCAGGCCCTGAAGCAGGCAGGCTGCGATGCCTTCACCATCGGCTCGGCCGCCTTCGACGGCTCGTTCTCGATGCGCAAGGGCCGGCTCGCCAGCCAGCTTCAAGACATCGTGGCTGCGGCGGCCTAGCGACTCAGAAGATCTCCATATACTCGTTGCGCTCCCAGTCGGTGACATGGCTGCGGAAGCGGGCGAGTTCATGGCACTTGACCGCGAGGAAGAGCTTCAGGAACTCCGGTCCCAGCATGGCCCCGAACGCCTTGTCGCCTTCGAGATGGGCGAGCGAATCTTCCAGGCTGCGCGGCAACTTTTCGTGGGCGGGATCGTCCTCGCTCGGGCCCGTGGATTGGGGCTTCAGCTTCAACTTGCCCTTGAGCCCCAGTAGGCCGGCGGCGAGCGTGCCGGCGGCCGACAGATAGGGA
>DATNJA010000106.1:0-8198 GCA_035604155.1 Candidatus Udaeobacter sp.
CCGCCAGCTGGTGGCATCGAAAACGATGGAGACACCAAAGGACAACCGGGAAGCAGCGAGGCTGACTTCGGCTTGGCTGGGCGACCGGCTGACTTCATGTGTTTGGGCACCGGCCAGGACCGATGTCCCCTAGAGAGATCGCCTTCGATCATAATGTCGTTTATCTGCTTCCGCAGCGCTTCCGCGAAGGAATTTCTGAGTGACCAAAGGACTTGTAAGTCTTTGAATTTGTTGGCGCACCCGGCGAGATTCGAACTCACGACCTCTGCCTTCGGAGGGCAGCGCTCTATCCAGCTGAGCTACGGGTGCTTCGCGTGCGAGCCGCCGGCACCATAGCCAATGCGCCCGGAAGGGTAAAGTCGGGCCTCCATGCGCCCCGCCGGGCGCGATAAACTCTTTGGCCATGCCGCCGCGCCCGCCCAGGAACCGGCCCGATCCCGAGACCCTCGCCCTCAGGGCGCTCGCCCATATCGCCGGGGACGAGGTCCTGCTGCCGCGCTTCATCGCCCTCTCCGGCCTGGATGGAGCGAGCCTCAAGGCCGGCGCCGGCGATCGGGCCGTCCTCGGCGGGGTGCTGGATTTCGTGCTGGGCGACGAAAGGCTGGTGACGGCGCTGGCGGCGGAATTCGACGTTCCGCCGGAATCCTTCGCCTGGGCCCGCCGGCAGCTCCCCGGCTGGGCGCCGGAAGTTTAGGTCCTAGTTCACCGCGGCAAGGCCGGCCTTGGGCTTGGCCAGCAGCTTCTCCGCCAGCGCATCCGCGCCCGAAGGAAGCGGCACCCCGGGATCGAGAATCCAATGGGCGATGTCGCGGTTGACCACGTCGCCGTTCAGGTCGCGCAACAGCATGTGATAGCCATGGGCGTAAAGCGCGACGCGCGGCGCCGAGGGCCCCCGCGGCAGCCGGCGCAGCATGGCGGCGACCGCGTCGTCGTCCAGTACCTGTTCGTGCTCGCCATAGAGCACCAGGGCGCGGGCCGGCATTTTCGGCGCCGCAGCCCAGGCCCGGTCCATGAGCCCGACCAGGCCATAGATGGTGTCGACGCGGGTGGCCTTGATCACCACGGGATCCCGGAACAGCTTTTCCAGCATGTCGCGGTTGTCCGAGGGCTGGATATGCAGGCCCTGGCCGGTGACCGTGTACCAGGGGATCGTATGGGCGAAGAACCAGAGGGCCCCGCTGGCGACCGGCCCCATGGACTGGCGCCCCCAGATGGCCGGCGCCACCAGGATAAGGCCGTCCGCCCGGGGCGGATCGCCGTCGGTCGCCGCACTCATCACCACCGCACCCCCCATGCTCTCACCCAGGATATAGAGCGGCAGGCCGGGATGCCGGGCCGCGATCAGGCGGGATGCCTCCAGCAGGTCCTTCTGCATCCGGTCGTCGCCGGCCCAGAGCCCGCGATAGGCCGTGTGCCCGAACCCGCGCTGGTCATAAGCGTAGGTCTCGATGCAGAAGCCCGCCCATTGGGCGGCCGGCGTTTCGAAGGCCTGGCTGTAGTCGTTGAAGCCGTGCACCGCCAGGATCACTGCCTTCGGTTTTCCCTCGGCCGGCCAATGGCGCAGAGGCAGCGCCACGCCGTCGTCCATGACCAGGCTAGCATCGCCGATGGAGGGGGTCGTCACGGTGGGTCCGAGGGGCTGAAGCCTGGGCGCGCAGGCACAAAGAAGCATCGATAGGGCGACAATGGCGAGGGTTCGGACATGGCGCGCCCGCATCAGCGTTCATCGTCCCGGGTGAGCTGGAGGAAGATGTCCTCGAGATCGGCCTCCAGCGTGGTCAGGTCGACGATCTCGAGCCCCGCCTCGTGGACCGCGGCCAGGATCTCGGCGACCCGGGTGCGGCTCGGCTGATAGCGCAGGACCAGGCGCCGCGGGCCCTTCAGCTGCGCGCCGAAGGCGCCAAGGCCGGCCGGCACCGCGTCCAGGTCATGGTCGATCAGCAGCGATAGCTCCTTGGCATCCAGCCGGCGCAGCAGGGCCGCGGTGCTGTCGCAGGCGATGAGCCGGCCGTGGTTGATGATGGCGATGCGGTCGCAGAGCTGCTCGGCTTCCTCGAGATAGTGGGTGGTCAAGAGGACGGTGACGCCCTCGGCGTTCAGCCGGCGCACATAGCGCCAGAGCTGCTGGCGCAGCTCCACGTCCACGCCTGCCGTGGGCTCGTCCAATACCAGCACGGGCGGATTGTGGACCAGGGCCTTGGCCACCAGCAGGCGCCGGCGCATGCCGCCCGAGAGGGTGCGGGCATAGGCCTCGGCCCGGTCGCTGAGGCCCACGGCCTCGAGGATCTCGGCCGTGCGCCGCTCCGCCTTCGGCACGCCGTAGAGACCGGCCTGGAGCTCCAAGAGCTCGCGCGGCGTGAAGAAGGGATCGATGTTGAGTTCCTGGGGCACCACGCCGATGGCGCTCGCCACGTCCCGCGGGCTCCGGTCGAGATCGAAGCCCCAGACCTTGACCTCGCCGGCACTCTTGATCACCAGCTGGGCCAGGATGTTGATCAGGGTCGATTTGCCGGCGCCATTGGGCCCCAGCAGGCCGAACAGGCTGCCGCGCGGGATCGCCAGATCGACGCCCTTCAAGGCTTCCTTGCCCGGGCGCTTGCGGCTCCCTCCATAGGTCTTGTCGAGCCCGCGGACGGCGACGGCGTCGGCCGGGAGCGAAGAACTGTCGAGCATCGGACTTTCCGTCGATCCGCCGACCAAAGCATTTTCCGCCGAACTGGGCGCCAGTCCGGCGCGGAAAATGCGACAACACAATAAGTTCCGGAGCAAGTCCCGATTGAACGCCGTCGGGACATGCTGCAGGTTGATCCGGGCGCCGCGCCATGGGTATCATCCGCGCCGTTTTGCGGTCAACGTCGGACGATGAACACCATGCAGCCGCCCGAGACAATCGAAATCGAAACCGACAAGGTGGGCTGCGACGGCGGTACCGACCCCGCGGCCGGCCATCCGCTGGTCTATTTGACTGTCGATGCCACGGGCAAGGTCGATTGTCCCTATTGCGGGCGGCGCTATGTCCGCCGGCCGGGCGCCAAGGGCGACGGCGAGGATTGACAGCTGAGACTACGCCTTGAGCGGCCGGTCCGGGACCCAGACATAGCCGTCGGGATCGGCGATATAGCATTCCCTCAGGCCATGGGGCCTATCGGCCGGCGGCGCCAGGACCGTATAACCGTGGCGCGCCGCGTCGGCCGCGGCCTTGTCGGGATCATGGTCGTGCAGGCGCAGCTCGACCCCCGCCCCGCGTAGCGCACCGTCGCCCGTCAGTGCCAGGATCGGATGACTGCCGTAAGTGTGGTCAGCGTGGAGCATCCATTCGGCCGTGCCATGGCGCAGCACCGCGAAATCCGGATCGTCATAGACGACGGTGGCGTTCAGCACCTCGCGGGCGAAGGCGACCGAGCGCGCCACCTGCTTCACCAGGAGGTTGACCTGGAAGCCGCGCAGCGACCGTCCGTAGTCCGGTGCCGCCATCCAAGGTTTCTGCTCGCCCCTGTGCTTGGCCATGGCCCTCTATCTCCCGCTACGACAGCCCGCCAGGAAAGCAGCCTCGCAGGCGGCTGACAAGCCGCGGCTGGAGCAAGATCGAGTCAGCTTCACTCAAGGCGACCCGTGAATCTTGCTCCACATGTTACGATTAGAGCCTGATTCACGCCTCAAGCCGAGCAGGCTTGAGACGATCAGGCTCTGGCCTTGTAGCCGGGTCCTCCGTCCTCCATCTTGCCCCGATGCGCGCCCAGCCCAGCGGCCTTGCCGTCACCGCCCTCTTGACCGCGATGGTGGCGCTGGGGCCCCTCTCGACGGATCTCTATCTGCCCTCGCTGCCGGCGCTGCGCGTGGCCTTCGGTACCAGCATCGGCGAGGTGCAGCTGACCTTGAGCGTGTTCCTCGTCGGGCTCGCCAGCGGGCAGCTCGTCTACGGGCCGCTCTCCGATCGCTTCGGCCGCCGGCCGGTACTGCTGGCGGGTGTGGCCATCTACGTTCTCGCCAGCATCGCCTGCGTCGCGGCGGCCAGCATCGGCAGCCTCATCGCCGCCCGCTTCGTACAGGCCGCCGGCGCCTGCGCGGGACCCGTCGTCTGCCGGGCCATCGTGCGCGACGTCCATGGCCGCGAAGGATCGGCGCGCATCCTGTCCTACATGAGCGCGGCCATGGCGCTGGCCCCCGCGCTCGGCCCCGTGCTGGGCGGGCTGGTCGAGGCCTCGGCCGGCTGGCGGGCGAATTTCGCCATCCTTGCCGCTTACGGAATTGCTGGCTTGGCGCTCACCTTCGCGGCCTTGCCCGAGACCGTTCCGGATTCAGGAACCGATGGGACAACTCTCGACGGCTTGTTGCGCGGCTATCTCGGCCTGCTCTCGGAGCGTTCCTACATGGGCTACGTCGTCTGCTCCGCGCTCGCCTATGGCGGCATCTTCTCCTTCATCTCCGGCTCCTCCTTCGTCTTCGTCGAGATCGTCGGGCTTTCGCCGCCGGTCTATGGCCTCTGCTTCGGCGCCATTGTGCTGGGTTACATGGCAGGAACGCTGGCCGGCGGCAGACTGACCCGCCGGCTTGGCATCGAATGGATGTTGCGCAATGGCGGATTGGTCTCCGCCGCGGGCGGGCTTGCGCTCCTGCTTTCGGTGCTCGCCTTCGGCGCCAGTGTTCCTGGCATACTTCTGCCGACGGTTTTCTACATGGCGGGAACCGGCCTCGTTCTCCCCAACGCCATGGCCGGCGCCATCGGCCCCTTCCCTCGCCTCGCCGGCACCGCGGCGGCGCTGCTCGGATTCATCCAGATGGGTGCCGCGGCCCTCATCGGCGCCGCCATCGGTCATCTCGCCGACGGCACCGCCCGGCCGATGGCGGCGGCGATCGCACTCTGCGGGCTGCTGCAGCCGCTCGTCTACCGCCTGCTCATTGGCCCTGGTGGTTCGACTTCAGCCTCTCGATGATGCCCTGAATCTCCGGCGAGGGCGTGTTGTCGCCCAGCGGCTGGATGGCTACGGTGCCGCTCGCCGTGCTGCTCGGCGTCAAAGGCGTCATGGGATTGAGCGCCACTTCCGGCAGCTCGCCGTTGGGCACGGGCAGCGCCACGGGCATCTTGCCCGCCTCGGCCTGATCCATGAAATCATGCCAGATGCGAGTCGGGATCGACCCGCCGACGACATTGTTCATGGGCGTGTTGTCGTCGTTTCCCAGCCACACGCCGGTGACTAGGTCGGCGGTGAAGCCGATGAACCAGGCATCGCGATAGTCCTGGCTGGTGCCGGTCTTGCCGGCGACCGGCCAGTCGCCGAGTGCCGCCGCCCGGCCCGTGCCCGAGGTCACCACCTCCTGCATCATGTCGAGGAGCTCCGAGGCGGCATGGCTGCCCACCACCTGCCCGGGACCCGAGCCGGCGCGCTTGTAGAGCACATTGCCCTGGCCATCGAGGATCTGCGTGATGCCGTACGGCCAGACCCCGCGGCCGCGGTTGGCGAACACGGCATAGGCGCCGGTCATCTCCAGCAGCGACACGCCGCTCGCCCCCAGGGCGACGCTGGGCACGTTGTCGAGCTCGGCGGTAATGCCGAGCCGGCGCGCCGTATCGATCACCTTGGGCAGGCCGACGCGCTGGGAAATCTGCACGGCGACGCTGTTAAGGGACTGGGCGAAGGCCTCGTGGAGCGTGACCTGGCCCAGATACCGGTCGTTGAAGTTGGTCGGCCGCCAGTTGCCGACCGAGATCGGCGCGTCGACGAAGCTGTCGCCGGGGTTCATCCCCGCCTCGAGCGCGGCCAGGTAGTCGAACAGCTTGAAAGTCGATCCCGGCGGCCGCAAGGCCTGGGTCGCCCTGTTGTATTGGCTGGCGCCGTAATCGCGTCCGCCGACCATGGCGCGCACCGCCCCGTCGGGCGACATGGCGACGAGAGCCGCCTGGCTCGCGTTCTTGGCCACGTCGGCGTCGGAGAGCGCCTTGTCCACCACCGCCTCGGCCGCCTGCTGCGCCCTGGGATCGATGGTGGTGACCACCACGAGGTCGCGGTCGCTGTAATTGACGTAGCTCGACACCTGGTCGAGCACCCAGTCGGAATAATACTGGCCGCTTGCCGCCGGCGCCGTCTTCATGGCGGCTTCGCCCTGGGCCGAGATCCGCGCGGCGTCCGGGGCGACCATGTAGCCGGCATCGACCATGTTGACCAGCACCTGCTTGGCCCGCTCCGCCGCGCGCTTGGGATCGACGAGCGGGTTGAAATGCGACGGCGCCTTCACCATGCCGACCAGCATCGCCGCCTCGAAGGGCGTCACCTTGGCCGCCGGCTTGCCGAAATATTTCCGTGCGGCGGCATCGACGCCATAGGTGCCGGCGCCGAAATAGACCCGGTTCAGATACAGGGTCAGGATCTGCTCCTTGGTCATGATGTGCTCGAGCCAGAGAGCGAGCATGATCTCCTGGCCCTTGCGCCGGATCGTGCGGTCAGGGGTGAGGAACACGTTCTTGGCCAGCTGCTGGGTGATGGTGCTGCCGCCCTGGACCACGTGCCCAGCCTGGATGTTGGCGATGGTCGCCCTGAGGAGCCCGCGCAGGTCGAGGCCGAAATGGCTGTAGAACCGGCGGTCCTCGGTCGCCAGCAAGGCTTCGGGCAGATAAGGCGGCACCTCGTCGAGGCGGATGGGCTTGCCGTAGAGATCGCCGTAGCTCGCCAGGATCTGGCCGTCGGCGGTGACCAGGGTCACCGACGGCCGGCGCTCGGCGCTGGTGAGCCGGCTCAGGTCCGGCAGGTCGTAGGCGAGCCAGGCGATGAAGCAGAGGCCGATGAAAAAAGTCCAGACTGCTGCGACCGCGCTCCATTTGGCGAGCTTGATGCCGAACGCGCGCGCCTTCCGTCCGCTGCGCCCGCGTTTTTTCTTGCGCTTGCGCTTGCCTTTTGCGTCATCGGTCTTGCTCATGCCGGACGCTTCTTTAGGCGATTTGGCGCGCGAGCGCCATCGTCCCTTGCCGTCAATTTGGCTTCCCCACATATTGCGCGGCCATGACCGGAACCGTCATTCGCCGCGCGCGCGTCGAGGATGCGGATATCCTCGCGTCTTTCTGCGCCCGCCTGTCCGAAGCGGAGGGCAGTCCGCCGCCCGGCTTCGACGCCTCCATCTGCCGGCGCGACGGCTTCGGACCCAATCCCCGATTCGGAAGCCTGCTCGCCGAGGTCGATGGCCGGCCCGCGGGTTACGCGCTCTATCATCCATCCTACGACACGGATCGGGTCGTCCCTTCCGTCTGGCTAGCCGATCTTTATGTCGAAAGCTGGGCGCGCCGGCGGGGCGTCGGCCGGCGCCTCGCGGCCAAGGTCGCGAGCCTCGCGGCGGCTGAGGGCGACCGCGGCATGCACTGGAGCGTCCTCAGGAACAATGCCGCTGCCCGCAGATTCTATGCGCAGTTCGCGCATGAGGATGACGCGCTGCTCCATTGCTTCATGCCTCAAGCGACCCTCGGCCGGCTGGCCCATTCCCAGCCGCGCTCGCGGGCGGTCCTTCGCCAGGCGCTTCGTTCCGACGCGCCGATCCTCGCGCGGTACTTGAACGCGCTTCTGATTTACCTCGGCGAAGCTCCGCTCGGCTTCGACGCAGGGCCAAGGCTTGCGGCCGACGGGTTTGGCGCTACGCCTCGTTTCAGTGCCGTCATCGCGGAAGTAGAGCAAGAGGCGGTTGGTCACGCTCTCTTCTGGCCGATCTACGACACCGATACCGGCGGGCCGCTCATGTTTCTCTCGGACCTGCTGGTGGAGGAAAAATATCGCGGCCAGGGCGTCGCCGAAGATTTGATGGCGGCCACCGCAAGACAGGCCGCGGCGGCCGGCCATCTCGGCATGTCCTGGGAAGTCATGCGTCGCAATGAACGGGCGCGGGCGTTCTACCGCCGCATTGCCCAGGAATCCGAGAGGGACCTCACGGTCAAGTGCTTCGGCGAGGACTT
This sequence comes from Candidatus Udaeobacter sp., assembly GCA_035604155.1. Classification (GTDB taxonomy): domain Bacteria; phylum Pseudomonadota; class Alphaproteobacteria; order Dongiales; family Dongiaceae; genus DASXQK01. The sequence goes on from DATNJA010000106.1 coordinate 7,934, forward strand.
CCAGCGCCTCGCCGGCGAGGCGACGCCCACATTTCCCTAGTGCCCGGTTTCCGAAGTCCGCGATACGGGCAGCTCGCGCATGCGCACCCGCTCGCGATGGAGGATGTAGAGGCCGCTGGCGATGACGACGACGGCGCCCAGGAACACGAAGCGGTCGGGGACCTGGCCCCAGATGGCGAAGCCGAAGCCGGTCGCGAACAGGAGCCCGGTGTATTCGAAGGGCGCCACGATCGAAACCGGACCGATGCGATAGGCGACTGTGAGG
>DATNJA010000107.1:0-3995 GCA_035604155.1 Candidatus Udaeobacter sp.
GGGCCGTGGAATGCGCCCGCCGCGCCCGCCACATCCATGGAGCCGAGATAGATCATCTTGAGGGCGACATAAACGATGACGGCGAGCCCGACGAAGGCGATCCACGGATAGCGCTTCAAAACGCCGGCGATCATCGCCGCCGCCACGCCCATGAGCGCGACGGACAGCACCAGGCCGAAGACGAGGACCCAGGTGTGCTGCAGCGCGATGCCGGCCACGGCCAGGACATTGTCGAGAGACATGGAGACGTCGGCGAGCACGATCTGGAGCACGGCCTGGCGGACCGTCTTGGCCGGCGTGGCGACGTGGCCCGCCTTGGCGGCCCGGCGCTGGGCACAGAGCTCACGCCAAAGCTTCCAGCACACGAACAGCAGCAGCAAGCCGCCGGCAAGGGTGAAGCCGATGATCCGAAGCAGCCTGGTGGCGGCAAGCGCGAAGACGATGCGTAGCGCCGTCGCCGCCAGGGTGCCCATCATGATGACCCGGCCGCGCTTGCCCTTGGGCAGGCCCGATGCGACCAGCCCCACGACGATGGCGTTGTCGCCGGCCAGCACCAGATCGACCAGGACAACCTGGGCTAACGCGCTCAATGAGGCGAAGGAGATCATCGGCCGGAATGCACCAACTCGGCTTGGGCAGAGGTCGGCCAGGGAGCCGGCGGCCGCTGCCCCGGACTTTGCATGTTGTGAGCCAGGGCCGCAACGGCAAGGCGCCGCGACACTCTGCTTGGTTCAATCCGGAAACCCAGCCAAGGCGCGGATTTCGCCGGCCGTCCGGCCCGCCTCGCGCAGCGCCGCCAACGTCATCGCCCCGTCGCGTTTGGAAAGCCGCTCGCCCTTGCCGTTGGTCAGGAGCCGATGGTGGCGATAGCCAGGCAGGTCGAGGCCAAGCAGCGCCTGGAGAAGGCGGTGGATGTGCGTGGCGTGGAAAAGATCCTCTCCCCGGGTGACCAGGGTCACGCCCTGGATGTGATCGTCCAGCGTGACGGCAAGGTGATAGCTCGCCGGCGCATCGCGTCGGCCGAGGACCACGTCGCCCAGAAGCTCAGGCTCCGCCCGAACCTCGCCCTTGCCGAAATCATGCCAGGTCAAGGGACCGGTCGCGGCCAGGGCGCGGCCGATATCGAGGCGCAGCGCATAGGGCTTTCCGGCGGCGATCCTGGTCTGGCGCTCGGCCTCGGAGAGCCGGCGGCACAGGCCGGGATAAGGCGAGCCCTCGGGCCCATGGGGTGCTGCGACGGACCGGGCGACTTCGGCCTCGATTTCCTTGCGGCTGCAAAAGCAGGGATAGACAAACCCCGCCGCGGCCAGCCGATCGAGGGCGGCGCGATAGTCGTTCACATGGGCCGATTGCCGGCGCACCGGCAATTCCCATTCGAGGCCGAGCCAGTGAAGATCCTCGTAGATCCCGGCTTCGAATTCGGGGCGGCAGCGCTGGGGATCGATGTCCTCGATGCGCAGCAGGAAGCGCCCCGCGGCGTCGCGCGCGAGCCGGTGGGCGAGCAATGCCGAATAGGCATGGCCCAGATGCAGGCGGCCGGTAGGGCTGGGGGCGAAGCGGGTGACGAGGGGCTTCAACTTCGGTGCATGCACATGGCAGAAAGAGAGGCATGACACTGGTGCAGCCGGAACTCGAGGGCAAGCGGCTCGCGAAGGCACTCAAGGCGCTTTGCCGGCAGGACCGCGACCTTGCCCGCGCCCTCGCCGAGGCGGGTACGCCGCCACCGCGCTCGCGGCCGGCGGGTTTCGCCTCGCTGGTCGATATCGTGCTTGCCCAGCAGGTATCGACAGCCTCCCACCGCGCCATCGCCCAGCGCCTGTTGGACAAGGTCGGGAGCGTCACGCCGGAGAGCCTGCTGAGCCTGGTCGAAGCCGATTTCGCCGCCATCGGCTTCAGCCGGCAGAAGGTGGTGTACGCCCGTGGCCTCGCCGAGGCGGTGGCCGAGGGCCGGCTCGATCTGATGCGCGTGGCTCGTCTTGCCGACGAGGAAGCCATGGCCGAGCTGGTCGGTCTCAAGGGCGTGGGGCGATGGACGGCGGAGATCTATCTCATGTTCTGTCTCGGCCGGCCCGATGTGCTGCCGGCCGGCGACCTGGCGTTGCGCGAGGCCGCGGGCGTGGTGAAGCGCAAGCGAAAGCGGCCTCTGGAAGCGGACCTGCGCCGCATGGGCGAATCCTGGCGGCCGTGGCGGAGCGTTGCGGCACGCCTGCTTTGGCATTACTACGCATACTCCCGCACCAAGGCCCGCCCAGAGGAACAAGACTAACATGCCAGGACCCTTCGATCTGAACGGACCTTCCGAGCCGCCGCTCTCCGGCGGCAAGCCGAAGCAGCTCGTGGTGATGCTCCACGGCTACGGCGCCGACGGCAATGATCTGATCAGCCTCGCTCCGCAATGGGCGGGGCTCCTGCCCGACGCCGAGTTCCTCTCGCCCCACGCGCCGTTCCCCTGCGAGATCGGCGGCTTCGGGCGCCAGTGGTTCGGCTTCGAGAACCGCACGCCCGAGGTAGTGAGGGCCGGCGCCAAGGCGGCCGGAGCGATCCTCGATGGGTTCCTCGACGAGGCGCTGGCCGAGCGAAAGCTCGAGGCGCGCGACGTGGCCCTGGTCGGGTTCTCTCAAGGCGCCATGATGGCGTTGTTCGTGGCCCTTCGCCGGACGAACGCACCCGCCGCCGTGGTCGGCTATTCAGGCGCCCTCGTGGGCGAAGAGGAGCTTGCCGGGGAAATCCGATCGCGCCCGCCGGTGCTGCTGGTCCATGGCGATGCCGATTCCGTGGTGCCCTTCGCCAAGCTCGCCCGCGCCGAATGGTTTCTGAAGGCCGCGGGCGTGCCGATCACGACCGAGAGGCGGCCCGGTCTTGCCCATGGCATCGACGAGCGCGGTCTCGTGCTCGGCGGCGAGTTTCTGCAGCGCGCTTTCGCCGCTGCGCTGACTGGATCGTGACGATCCGGTGACGGCGATGACAAGCTGGTGAAGAGTTCGAACCCCAGCCTACCAAATCTTGTGTTTTTCGCTGTCAGCGGCTAAACCTGCTGGCAGGAGTCCTTATGCGAGAGCGTCCTAGACCGTTATGAACGCATCGCCCGAGAGCTGCGCCGCCCTGGTGCTCAACGCCGATTTCCGGCCCTTGAGTTATTTCCCGCTGTCTCTTTGGCCTTGGCAGGAAACGATCAAGGCGGTGTTCCTCGACCGGGTGAACATCGTTTCCCAATACGACCGCGTGGTGCGCAGCCCGAGCTTCGAGATGAAGCTGCCCAGCGTCATCGCCCTCAAGGAATTCATCCCGCTCAACCGGCGTCCGGCCTTCACCCGGTTCAACGTGTTCCTGCGCGATCGCTTCAGCTGCCAATACTGCGGACGCTGTTGCCCGACCCATGACCTGACATTCGATCATGTGGTGCCGCGCTCGCGGGGCGGACGGACGACCTGGTCCAATGTCGTGACCGCATGCCAAAGCTGCAATCTGGTGAAGGGGAACCGTTTGCCCCAGCAGTCGGGGCTGTTCCCCAGAAGCCGACCAGCACAGCCGTCGACCTACGACTTGCAGGAAAATGGGCGGGCTTTCCCGCCCAATTATTTGCACCACAGCTGGCGCGACTTCCTCTACTGGGATACGGAACTGGATTCGAACTGAGATCCCGACTGACCGGGCGACCCTGGAGCCTGATCGTCTCAAGCCTGCTCGGCTTGAGACGTGAATCAGGCTCTACTCCTAACATGCAGAACAAGATCGGGTCAGTTTGAATCAAGCTGACCCGATCTTGTTCTAGGGGCGAAACCGGTCAGATCCTCTCCGCCAGCCAGATGGCGAGGCGGGAGCCGGCCTTGATGGCCGAGGTGAGCAGTTCATAGGCGGGCGCCTCGCCGGCGCCATGGGCGAGCGCCAGGTCGCGATGCTCCAGTTCCTCGCCCCGGAATTTCTCGATGGTGGTCCTGAGTTCGCCCTCGGCTTCCGGCAGCGCCGCGGCTTGGCGGGCGTAATGGGCGTCGATC
>DATNJA010000108.1:0-15996 GCA_035604155.1 Candidatus Udaeobacter sp.
CCAAAATCCCCTCAAATCGCATCCGTCGAACTCCCTCGTGAACGAACGTCCGGTCCATATCCGCCCCCTCTTTGGAGCGACTCTAGAACCGGACAGATCACGAGCTACAAACACCGGACAGATCGCGAGCTAACTACAGAGGTCGCGTTCACTCTTGCGTTACGCTGAAAAAATCCTCAAACTTGGGTATCGGGGGCGATGTTGTGGCGCAAGGGCCGGCCGCGGTGCTTGTTTGCGGGCAAGCCTGAGGCCGGCGTTGCGTGACCACAGTGTGTGCGCCACGGAGAGGTTTCATGTCAGCCCTGGAGAAATACCGTAAAATTTTGTCTGTGCTGTTGCCCGCCGGATTGATCGGCGCGTCCTTCCTGTTGTCGACCACCGCTCTTGCGGCACTCCCCTCCCAGACCCCGAGCGCCGGCGAGGCCAAGAGCGAGACCGCGCCCGTCGCCGACAGGCTGGCGGCCATCCGCGACGCGGTTTCGAGCGTCGCCGGTGAAGCAGCCAAGCCAGGCGATCTGGAGCAGCTTGCCTGGTGGGGAAATGGCTGGGGCAACGGCGGCTGGCGCAACGGCAGCTTCGTCAATATCGGCATCCCGCTCGTGCAGCCTTGGGGCAACGGTTGGAACAATTGGAACAACTGGGGCAACGGTTTTCGCAACAACTGGGGCAACGGCTGGGGCAACGGCGGCTGGCATAACTGGCACAACTACTGAACCCGCGAGTCCCACGGGAAGCAGAGCCGGCAGGCCGCTATGCCCAAGATTAGGCTATTGATCGTTCAGCCGACGCCGTTCTGCAACATCGACTGCACCTATTGCTATCTCCCCGACCGGCGCTCCAAGCACGTCGTCGCAATGGAGACGCTGGCTAATCTCTTTTCCCAGGTCTTCGCCTCGGGCTGGGCTCGCGACCATCTGACGGTCGTCTGGCATGCGGGCGAGCCCATGGTCATGCCGGTCGCTTTTTATGCCGAGGCCTTCCGTCTGGTCGACCGGCTGAAACCGGCAGGTCTACAACTCATCCATTCCTTCCAGACGAACGGGACTCTCATCAACGAGGCCTGGTGCGACTTCTTCCTGGCGGAGCGGGTCAACCTGGGCGTCAGCGTCGACGGACCCAGGGAATTCCACGACCTGAGCCGGCGCACGCGCTCAGGCCAGGGCACTTTCGCGCGGACGATCGCCGGCATCCGCCTGTTGCGTCGCCGGCAGGTGCCGTTCCATGTCATCTCGGTGTTGACGACGGCCAGCATGAACGCGCCGGAGACCATGTTCGAGTTCTACGTCGGCGAGGGTATTGAGCGGGTCTGCTTCAATGTCGAGGAGTCCGAGGGGAGCCATGCCTCGCCGTCCCTCGGCCGGGCCGATGCCGGCCTTGCCTATCGGAAATTTCTCGAGACGTTCTGGCGCCTGTCCGGCGCCTTGCCCGGCAAGATCACCTTCATTCGAGAGATCGAGCACGCGCTCAGTGCGGTTCTTCGTCCGGCCGAAGGCACGTTCTTCAACGAATTGGTCGAGCCGTTCGCCGTGACGAGCATGGATTGCGCCGGAAATGTATCGACGTTTTCGCCCGAATTGCTCGGCCTCAAGAACGAAGAGTACGGCGACTTCATCCTCGGCAATGTCAATCGCGATAATCTTGCCGACCTCGCCGCTTCTCCCGTGCTGCAACGCATGCATGCCGACGTCGCTGCGGGCGTGGCGCTGTGCCGGGAGCGCTGCCAGTACTTCAGCGTTTGCGGCGGCGGCGAGCCGGTCAACAAACTCAGCGAGAACGGCAGCTTCGTCAGCACCGAAACCGCGTTCTGCCGCTTGACCAGGATGCACGCGACGGACCTCATCCTCGATACCATCGAGCGGCTGGATCCGAAGGAGCTCGCGGCCAAGCGGTTGGCGACCCAGTCGGCGGAATCGGCCGGAATGCTCGAGGCGGTCGGTTTGGCCACGATGTGAAAAGGCTACGGCACGGCTCCAACGCGGATGCAAGATTGACAGGAGAGGATGCAATGAAAAAAGTTCTGGCATGGTTCGCGGCGTTCGCGCTCGTCGCGGCCTTCGAGATCGCCCCGGCCGGCCCTGTGGCCGCCCAGAGCGATCAGACCCAGTCCGGAGATCAAGGGGCCGCCAATAGCGGGTACCAGCAGGCGCCGGACGTCACTCAGGCTTTACCAAGCGAGGCGCCGCAGCCCATATCCACGCCGATATTCTCGCCGGTCCTCTACGTCACCAATGTCGAGGTGATTCAGACCGCCTCGGAACCCCATGAAGAAATCGTCCTCGTGCACGGGCTGACTGGAACGATCGGCTGGAGCCAGCCTGAGGTGGTGCCTCTGTTCGTGGGTCTCGCCGCCGACGGCATCCTCGATCTACAATTCATCGCCCAAGAGCCCGATACCTCCCAACAGGCTCAGGGGTTCGTGCCCATCGCAGCGGAGTTCCCGATCGAGGCGGGCAAGGTGTTCAAGGGTGTGCGCGTCCGCGCCGCGGCCAATGTGATCGAAGTCACGCAGATCCCGGGCATGGTCCATGCCAAGATCACGGTCGAGGACTGCGGCGCTTGCGTCGGCAAGCGCTTCGCGCCCAAAGGCACGGCGGCGCCGGGAACAGCCGGCGTGGTCCGCGAGGAGGATCTGCCGCGCGACTTCCGCGTCATCCCGCCGACCAAGGGCGTGGCCGGCATCACCCACAACATGAATCGCCTGAATCTGGTGCTGGGCGACGACGACAAGACGATCGTGTGGGCGTTCTGGGAATAGCGGGAGCGATCGGGCCGGCAGGCCAGTTTTGTTGGCGGCACGGCAACTGGAAGAACCTTCGGCGCTCCGGGAAGACCGGGTGGAATGGCGATCCGAGGAGCGGCTTGAGGCCGCCCCTCGGCGCTTCGATCGAGGCTAGATCCCGCCCATGCACAAATACTTGATCTCGAGGAAGTCCTCGATTCCGTACTTGGAACCTTCGCGGCCGATGCCGGATTCCTTGATGCCGCCGAAGGGCGCGACTTCGGTCGAGATGATGCCGGTGTTGATGCCGACGATGCCGTATTCGAGCTGCTCCGCCACCCGCCAGACGCGGCCGACGTCGCGGCTATAGAAATAGGCGGCCAGCCCGAACTCGGTGTCGTTGGCGAGGCGCACGGCGTCATCGTCCGTGCTGAAGCGGAACAGCGGCGCCACGGGACCGAAGGTCTCCTCCCGCGCCACCGCCATCTGGGGCGTGACATTGGCGAGGATGGTGGGCTCGAAGAAACTCTGGCCCAGGGAATGGCGCTTGCCGCCCATCATGACCTTGGCGCCCTTCTTGACCGCATCGGCGATGTGCTCTTCCACCTTCTGCACCGCCTTCATGTCGATGAGCGGGCCCTGCTGGGTCTCGCCCTTGAGCCCGTCGCCCACCTTCAGCTTGCCGACCGCGCCGACGAGCTTTTCGGCGAACCGGTCATAGACCTTCTCATGGATCAGCAGCCGGTTGGCGCAGACGCAGGTCTGGCCGGTGTTGCGATACTTGGAGGCGATGGCGCCCTCGACCGCGGCGTCAAGATCGGCGTCTTCGAAAACAATGAAGGGCGCGTTGCCGCCGAGTTCGAGGGAAACCTTCTTCACCGTGCCGGCGCATTGCTGCATGAGCAGCTTGCCGATCTCCGTCGAGCCGGTGAAGGAAAGCTTGCGCACGATCGGGTTCGAGCTCATCTCGCCGCCGATGGCGCTGGCCGAGCCGGTGACCACGTTCAGTACGCCGGCCGGGATGCCGGCGCGCTCGGCGAGCTCGGCGAGCGCGGTCGCCGACAACGGCGTCTGGGACGCCGGCTTGATCACCACCGGGCAGCCGGCGGCGAGCGCCGGCGCGCATTTGCGGGTGATCATGGCGTTGGGGAAGTTCCAGGGCGTGATCGAGGCGACGACGCCGACGGGCTGCTTGATCACGACGATGCGCTTGTCCACCTGATGGCCGGGGATGGTGTCGCCGTAGATGCGCTTGGCCTCCTCGGCGAACCATTCGACGAAGGAGGCGCCATAGGCGATCTCGCCCCGAGCTTCGGCCAGCGGCTTGCCCTGCTCCGCCGTCATCAAGACGGCGAGGTCTTCCTGGTTCTCCATCATCAGGTTGAACCATTTGCGCAAGATATTGGCGCGTTCCTTGGCGGTCTTGCGCGCCCAGGCGGGCCAGGCCGCGTTCGCCGCCTCGATGGCGCGGCGCGTCTCGGGCGCCCCCATCTGGGGCACGGTCGCGATCACCTCGCCCGTCGCCGGGTTGGTCACCTCGATGGTCTTGCCGGAATCGGCATCGAGCCATTTGCCGTTGATGTAGCATTGCTGGCGGAACAGCCGCATGTCCTTAAGCGGCAGGGGAGCGGAAGCGGATTTCTTTACGGCTTGCTGCATGGCGCACCTCGGGGGAGACCGGTTTTCGGGGGCGGACTGGCCCCTAATATAGCGTCGAGACGCCGAAGGGCAACCCGGCGGCCGAGGCCCTATCGCCGGCGCGCCAAGGCAAGTCCAAGCCCGGCGCCGATGAGCAAGCCGCCGGTCAAGCGATTACGCAGGCGCCCGCGCGAGCCGAGCAGGCCCCGGGCGCGCCCTGACAAGACGGCCCAGCCGCTGTCGACCAGGATGGCGACTGCCATGAAACTCCCCGCCAGCAGCGCGATCTGCGGGCCGGGCGGCAGATCGGCGGCGATGAACTGGGGAAAGAACGCGCCATAGAACAGCAGGGTCTTGGGGTTGGTGAGCGAAATCAGAAAGCCGCGGCCGTAGATCGCCTTCAGCGATTTCATCTGAGGCTTGGTACGCGTCAGATCCACCGGCGTGGCCAGCCACTGGCGGATGCCCAGGAACAAGAGGTAGGCGACGCCGAGCCAGCGGAGCCACTCGAACATCTGGGAAAGCCAGGAGAGCAGCGCCGTCATGCCGATGGCCGTGAGCGCGAGCTGGAGCACCATGGCCGAGCTGGTACCGAGCACCGTCAGCAGCCCATAGCGCGTGCCATAGGCAACGCTGTTGGCGACGATGAGCGCCACGTTCGGCCCAGGGATGAGCATCAGGATCGTCGTCGCCAGGACGAAGGCGAGGTAGAGTTGAATATGAATCATCGACGCCTCCTTGAACCGCTTGGCGATCGGCTATTCCATAATCTTGCCACGGTTCTTTGCCAAGCTCGCAGCATGCCGGCTCGAACTCGGACGATCCCTTTCCCTCGCCTTCTCGCACTCGCCTGGCTGGTGCTGGCCCTCCTCTCCGGCGGCGCCTTCGCCCAGGAAAGCGGCGACGATTCGCGGGGCGAGCTCGTCAGCGATAAGTCCGCGATCGAAAGCCTGCTGAAGGACCAGACGGTTTATGGCCGCTACAGCGCTGGCATGGAGTGGTCCGAATATCATTCGCCCGACGGGCGCACGGGCTATCGCCAGAACGGCTGCGTCTATCCAGGCCACTGGTGGGTCGCCGACGGCCTGGTCTGCTTCCGCTACGACGCGTTCAACGGGGGCCGGCCGGCCTGCTTCCAGCTGTACCGCCAAGGCGAAAAGCTGAGCTTCTTCGCTCGCGGCGCGTTCGGCCTGTGGTTCCTAAATGCGTACAGCATTGATCGCAAACCGGGCAATCCCGACAAACTGCCCCTCGACACCCATGCCTGCGTAGGTGTTTAGCCGACGACCGCAGCCTTACTCCACCGTCACGCTCTTGGCCAGGTTGCGCGGCTGGTCGACGTCGGTGCCTTTGATGACGGCGGCGTGGTAGGCGAGGAGCTGGACCGGTAGAGCGTAGAGAATCGGCGCGACGAAGGCCTCGCAAGCGGGCAGCTCGATGGTCCGGGTCGCCTTTGCGCCAAGGCGCGCGATCCCGGCCTTGTCCGAGATGAGGATCACCCGGCCGCCGCGGGCCGCCGCCTCCTCCAGGTTGGAAGCCGTCTTGTCGAACAGCTCGTCGCTGGGGGCGACCACGATCACCGGCATGGCCTCATCGATCAAGGCGATGGGCCCGTGCTTCATCTCTCCCGCCGCATAGCCTTCGGCATGGATGTAGGAAAGCTCCTTCAGCTTCAGGGCGCCTTCCAATGCGATGGGATAGGTCGAGCCGCGGCCAAGGAACAGCACGTCGCGTGCTTCCGCGATTTCGGCCGCTACCGAGTGGATCTTGGCCTCCGAGGCCAGGATTTCGCTTAACCGCGCCGGCACTTCGCTGAGGGCATGGAAGAGCGCCGCCTCGCCCGCGGCATCGATCTCGCCCCGGGCGCGGGCCGCACCGAGGGCGAGGCAGGCGAGCACTGTCAGCTGGGTGGTGAAGGCCTTGGTCGAGGCCACGCCCACCTCCGGCCCCGCCAGCGTGGGCAGCACATGGTGGGATTCCCGCGCCATGGTGCTTTCGGGCGCGTTCAGCACCGCGAGCACCTTCTGGCCCTGGCTCTTGGCGTAGCGGAGTGCGGCAATGCTGTCCGCCGTCTCACCCGACTGGGAGATGACCAGGGTTGCGCCGGACTTGGCCAGCGGCGCCCCGCGGTAGCGGAATTCCGAGGCGATATCGACCTCGACCGGAAGCCGCGCGATCTTCTCGAACCAGTACTTGCCCACCATGCCTGCGTAATAGGCCGTGCCGCAGGCGACGATCGAAAGCCGGTCGATGGCGGCGAGATCAATGGGGAGGCTTCCGAGCTCCGTCCTGCGGGTGAGCGGGTTCGTCAACGACTGAAGTGTCTCGCCGATCACCGCCGGCTGCTCGCAGATCTCCTTCATCATGAAATGACGATGATTTCCCTTGCCGACGACCGCGCCGGATACCGCCGTGGTGATCACCTCGCGCTTCACCTCGCGGTCCTTGTTGAAATAGCGGGCGCCGTCGTGGCGGAGCACGGCCCAGTCGTCCTCCTCCAGGTAGCAGACCCGCTGAGTGAAGGGGGCAAGGGCCAGGCCGTCCGAGCCCAGATACATCTCGCCTTCGCCATAGCCGACCGCCAGCGGCGCGCCGCGCCGGGCGCCCATCAGCAGGTCGGGCCGGCCAGCGAAGATGATGGCAAGCGAAAAGGCGCCCTTGAGCCGTGGCAGCGTCGCGGCCATGGCCTGCTCCGGCGACATCTGGCGCTCCAGGCAATCGGTCAGCAAATGGGCCACCACCTCGGAATCGGTCTCGGTCTCGAACCGTCGGCCTGCATCGGCCAGTTCCTCGCGCAGGGCCTGGAAATTCTCGATGATGCCGTTGTGGACGATGGCCACCCGCTCGGTCGCGTGGGGGTGGGCGTTGGACTCGCTGGGGCGCCCGTGGGTCGCCCAGCGCGTGTGGCCGATGCCGACGGCGCCGGGAAGCGGCGACCGGCCGAGGAGCGCTTCCAGATTGGCGATCTTGCCCTCGGCCCGGCGCCGGTCGATATGGCCATTGACCAGGGTCGCGATGCCGGCGGAATCATAGCCGCGATAGGCGAGGCGCTTCAGCCCTTCGACCAGGCGAGGGGCGGCGGGTTGATTGCCGAGAATGCCCACGATTCCACACATGGCTTCGACCTTCCGATGATCAGGATTTGGCTGGTTTCAGCTTCTGCTTCATTTGGCGGAACAAGATCGCCCAGCCGGGCTTCTGCTCCTGGCGCGCCCGCGCGATGGCCAAGGCGTCGGCCGCCACGTCCTCCGTCACCACGCTTCCCGCGGCGACGATTGCGCCCGGCCCGATGGTAACCGGCGCGACCAGCGAACTGTTGGTGCCGATGAAGGCGCCGGCCCCGATGGTCGTCTGGTATTTGGCGTAGCCGTCGTAGTTGCAGGTGATGGTGCCGGCCCCGACATTAGCCCCCTCGCCCACCGTGGCGTCGCCCAGATAGGCGAGGTGATTGGCCTTGGCCCCGGCGGCGAGCCGAAGGTTTTTGGTCTCGACGAAATTGCCGATCTTCGCCTTCTCGCCGATGACGCTGCCGGGCCGCAGCCTGGCGAACGGCCCGATGACGGCGCCCGGCCCAACCTTCGCACCTTCGAGATGGGAGAAGCCGCGGATCTCGGCCCCATCGGCGACCTCGACCCCGGGACCGAAGAACACATTGGGTCCCACGGTCACATCGCGCCCCAGCCTGGTATCGAAGCTCAACCACACGGTCGAGGGATCGATCAGCGTCGCGCCTTCCTCCATGGCGTGATGCCGCAGGCGCTTCTGCATGGCAGCTTCGGCCGCCGCCAGCTCGACCCGGCTGTTGACGCCCAGCAGCTCCTCCGCCGGCGCTTCGAGCGCCACGGCGCCGAGCCCGTCGGCATGAGCGAGGCGCACGATGTCGGTGAGATAGTACTCGCCCTTGGCATTGTCGCACCCGAGGCGCGCCAGCAGGTCCCAGATTCGCCGCCCGTCCACCGCCATGACGCCCGAATTGCACAGCCCTTGGCGCCGGAGCGTGTCGTCCGCATCGGCGAACTCGACGATCGCCTCGAGCCGGCCGCTGCCGTCCACCACCAGCCGCCCATACTCGGCAGGATCGGAAGGGCGCATGCCCAGCACCACCACGGCGGGCGCATCGCTCTGACGCCGGCGCTCGACCAAACGCCGGAGCGTCGCGGTCGAGATGAAGGGCGTGTCGCCATAGAGGATCAGAAGATCATCGGTCCCCTCGCCCAGCGCTCCGCGCGCGGCCAGCACCGCATGACCGGTGCCGAGCTGCCGCTCCTGCACGATCGTCCGGTGCGGCGCCACGGCGGCGGCCACGCTGTCCATGTCGGGGGCGACGACGACCACCGCGGGCTCGGGTGCCAGGGGTGCCAGGCTCGCCAGGACATAGCCAATCATCGGCCGCCCGGCGATGGGGTGAAGCACCTTGGGCAAGCGGGATTTCATCCGCGTGCCCTTTCCCGCCGCCAGCAGTACGGCGGCCAAGCCAGGCCCGGCGATCGATGCAGCACTACCAGCCATAACCTAGTCCCTGTGACCTCCAAGAGGCCGGCCCGATATTGGCCCGCCGAAAGCGCATGGCCGGTAATTCCCCGGGCGGGCCAGCGGACCGGCGCCAAACTGCCACAGCCCCGGCGCCGGTCCAAGCGGGCAGCTTACGACTGAGGCAGCACGTCGCGGAGATCGAGATGAATGTGACCGAGCCCGCTATCGGCCTCGAGACGCAAGAGCGCCGGCAATGGGCCGGCCAGGTTCGGCGCCAGCCAGAAGCGCGCCGTCTTGGGATACATGCCGGAATTGACCGCGTTCTCGGGAAAGCCCGAGATCAAGGTCAGGGCCGCATCGCAGGCTATGGGCACGGTTTCGACCGGGACGGCGAGCCGGGGGATCGGCAGACCGTCGGGCGCGGGATAGAGGCTGAGGTCGTAGCGCCGGGCGCCATCGAAAACATGGAGCTCGCCCTCGCAACGCCCGGTCCGCGCCACCTCTTGGGCGACCGCGAGGGCCGCGCTCAAGGGATCGATGGTCCCGGCGAGAAGCCCGCGGGCCTTGGCAATCTGCCCCTCCTCGGTCGGCGGGTCGTCGGCCAGGCGCACCATGCCATGGGCGCCATAGGTGAGGGTCATGGTCTGGCGCGTCTCGAACAGGGTGAATTCGCTGCTGTAGCGCAGCGGCAACGGCTCAGGCTCGGCGACCCTGCCCTGGCTCGAGGCCAGGAGGTGGAACGGATAAAGCTGGCCCAGCGTGCCCACGAGGCCGCTGGAGAGATTCAACCGGTAAGGTCCCGCGCCGTCGCCGAGGCTCACGTCCACCCGGGCATAGAGCACCTCGGCATCGACCAAGAAGCCGGCATAGTCCAGGCGCACCCGCGCCGGCGCGCGCGAAATCGCCGGGCCGCAGAAGAGGACGGCAAGCAGAAGGGCGGCAATGACGGTTCGCCGGGCGACCATGGCAACGGACTATAGCCCAGATTCGGGTTAATTCGGGGCAGCTTGCCGGCCCGCGCTGGCGTTGGCCAAGCCCCTGGCGCGGTTGACAGATGGGACGGCTGGACCTAAGAGAGCCCCCCTGTCCTCCAGGCCAACTCCTTCGAGGCTGTCTTTCGGGGATGGGCGCTTAGCTCAGCGGGAGAGCACACCCTTCACACGGGTGGGGTCGTAGGTTCAATCCCTACAGCGCCCACCATTTAGAACCTCCGGAATTCCGCCATTTATTGCGAAATCCATAGCTATCGATCGTGTCTGGGTACTCAAGGGGGTACTCAGCAGCACTCAATTCGAGCGCCCGAAGGTCCTCGATTCACGGCCGCCATCACCAGCGTCAGACCATGATCAATTCTTCACTTGGCGGCGCGGCCAGAGACAAGATGATCGGCCATGGGGCAACCGCATGATGGACGATCCTACGCTCTTCCGTTCGGCTACCGGGAAGTCACCCTCCCACCGCCTGCCTTCTTCCCGGCCATGGCCCTGCGTGGCTTCCCGGCCCTCCCTTGCTTCAGTCAAGAGGACCAAGTTAGAGCGCGACCGGCCAGCCAACCGATTTGCGATCCGTAACCCCAATGCCACATTGAGATCATGGCGAAAAACACTTACCGAGTCGTCATTCGGAAAAACGGGCGGACCTGCGATGTCGAAATGACGGAGCCAGGCGCACAGCCGCGGATCGTCAACACATTCAACTCCGAGGCCGAAGCCTGGGAATGGATCAACGAGCAAAAGAACGCTGCGAAATTTGCCGCTCGGTATGAGCAAAGGCTGCAGAATAAGCGCTGATAGCCAGCCGACCACGTCACCTTGGTCACGTTTTTCCCGCTCGCGCCATCCCCGTCTCAGCTTCTCGACAACTTTGAGGACGCGGCCCAAATCTCTGCCGCGCTCATCTGCCGGTGGCGACGCCAGGTAGTTGGGATCATTGCCCGTGGCATCGCTACCGCGTAGGATAGCTTGGCCGATGGCTAAGCGGCGCGGAGGATTCAGGATGACCGATAAGATCGACGACGGTTCAAGCAAAGCAGCGAATGTGGACAAGGCTGCCGAATCCCAGGATGCGCCGGTGCAGGCCCGCCGTCCGGTTCTTAAGAGGCTCGGGCGATTTGCCGCCGTCACGGCACCCGCGGTAACGCTTCTGTTGGCCGCCCAAACAAAGCCCACGAGGGCAGCGCCGTCGTCGGTTCCACCTCCCTAAAGACGCCAGTGGCCGGTCCGGTTTCGACCCCATCCGGCTCATCAATTCACCTCCTCTCCCTGCCGCCTTCCCGATCCTGGTTCCTCGGCAGCCGCCCAGAAGCGGCCGATAAATCTGCACGCAGGAATCCGGTCGGCGCCGCGTGGCAGGATGACCAGAGCCAGCCGGAGGTGGACGCAGGCTCTCAACTTGCTATTCTGAACGAACCCATGCTCCGTCGCGTCTTCCTCCTCGCCTCATTGATCATTCCGGCGCTCGGCCTCGGGGCGCCGGCGAGGGCGCAATCCCTGACTGTGGGGGAGTTCCTTTCCCGCTGCGACACCGATCCGGCTTACTGCCAGGACGAGGTCTCAAGGATCGAACGAATGTCAAATGCGATTCCAGGAGCAAACTGTCCCCCGGAAAGCATGTCTATCGATACCATGACCAGTTCGGTGGTCGGGAGTTTGAAGCAAGCCGTCGAGGAAGATTCGACCAATGCCATGGCCAACGCCGATACGGCGATCGAGCAAGTATTGCCTGTGCTTTGGCCCTGTTCGCATTGAGCGGAGCTCCAGTTCCGAACGCCGGAATGAGAAGGGCCTCCCGGGCGGCGGTCGCAAGCGGCTTCTCGTTTCTCCCCCGGGGGCGCCCGGTTCGAATCAGTCACCGGGCCGATGCTTCCGAATCGCCGGCCCGACGTCTCACGCGCCCGCATCCGAATTCACAATTTCGTGCGTCGATCTTGTCGACCTTCGACAATCAATCCAATTGGTTCGAGAGACGCGCGTCGGCATGTCGAACCTTGCATGCCGGCGCTGAAGGGTAGCGAACAGAATGACCGGACGAGCCCAGCTGCTCACGGCGGCCTTGGTTATCGGCTTATGGACAATGCCGCTTGCCCTTGCTCAGGAGCCGGGCGATCTCTCGACAGATGACGACCATCCAACCCTTGACGCGCTCGCCGTCGAGGCCGGAGCGACGGCCGGATTGGCCGACTCCTGCAACGCAGACCCGGCCCCGATCAGTTCCGCGCTGCGAAACCTCCTGCACGCCGACTTTCCCGACCACGCGAGGCGGCACTCGATCTGGGTGCGCTACAAGGCGACGGAATCCTCGACGGTTTCGTTGCTCGGCAGCGGGTCGGCAGCCGACTGCAGCCAAGTCACCATGATCGTTCAGAAAGAGGTCCACCGCCTGGCCGATCGCGTGCTCTGAGCGGCGCAGGATCCGACCTCATCTCGCTCGCTCTGTTGCAATTCCCGGATTGCCCGTGGTGATTTCGGCCAAGCCGGAAATGACGGCGGGCGGCCCCGGGAGCTCGTGGTAGGATCGAGTCCATCAGGCGCCTTGCGCGAGCAATCCTTCACGCCATGGCATTCATGGCCGAGGAGCCTGCTCCGGCGCATGGGCGAGGCGTCTTCATTCGGGCACCAGTAGGAGGGACTCAAAATGCCACTTGCTCCAGATGCTTCCGCATTCCGAGAGAGGCTGGCAGGCCTCCCGGTCACGAAATACCAGGCCGGTGAAAACGTCCTGAAGGCCGGTTCGACGACGGGAAAACTGCTGGTGCTCAGAAGCGGCTCCGTCGAAGTCGTCAAGGATGGCGAGCAGATCGCCAAGGTCTCGGCGCCGGGCGCGGTGTTCGGCGAACTGGCCGTGCTGCTGGATCAGCCGCACACGGCCGACGTCCGGGCCCTGGAGCAATCGGAATTTCACATCGCGGACGCGCCGACGGTGCTTGCCAACGATGCGACCGTCACCCTCTATGTTGCCGCGATACTTGCGCGGCGGCTCGATAGCGCCAACCAGGCCCTGATCGAGGTCAGGCGCCAACTTCACGCGGGAGAGTCCCGTCGCGCGATCGGCAAGACTGTCGAGAAAGTGCAAAGCCTGTTGGGAACCGGGGGCGACGCCAGCCTGATCTACTCCGGCTACCCCTATGACCCCTTCGCGGGGAACTATTGACAAGGCGACTGGGCATAAGCACCCCTGCTTCCCAAAAAATGCGCGCTAGTAGGAGGCTGAATTGACACACGGCGGGCAGCTACCGCCCGGTTCTCTCACGATGCGGTGAGTCGCCCTTGCTCCACGGACGGCGAGAGCACAGACTTATGCTCCCGAAGAGCCAGTCAAGGGCATCGCATTCGGAGACTTTCGCCATGAAGCCTTTCGCCATGATCTTGACCGTAGCCGCCGTCCTCACCGCCGTCCCGATGGCGAGCCCGGCTTTGGCCAGTTACTTCGGTTCGATCATCTTGAGTCCGGGCCAGGCGCAGCAGATCCGCACGGGGTTGCCGGCCATGAACATGCGCGTCTGCAATGACTTTTTCAGCACGGGTGGCGCGACGGTGACGATCGCCGGCAACACGCCCCACGACTTGCTCCCCGGCCGTTGCGCCGAAGACATCGGCGATCAATTCCTGGTTCAGAGCCATGCCAGTGGCCAGGTGACGATCGACTATCGGTCAATTCAAGCCAACCAGGGCCGCCGGATGCAGGAGGACTGAGACCCGCAAGCGAGGCCGGTCTTTCCATTGCGAACCGGTCCGGTTCGGATCACGGGTCCTGCTTCGATGCCAACCACTCCTCCAGGGTAACGCGACCATCGCCTTTCTGGTCGGCCCGGTGGATCACTTCACGATAGTAAGCCGACAGTTCCTCGTCCGTGACGTAACCGTCGCCGTCATGGTCCATGGCGACGAATAGCCCGCGACAGCGGCTGAACTCCTCGGCCTGGTCGCTCGGAACGCCGCTGCAGAACTCGGCCAGGGACAGCTTGCCGGCGCTGTTGCTATCCATGCGCTTGAAGCGCCTCAGCTCATAGGCAACCACCACGTCGGCGGTCAAATAGCCGACATGGTCGCGATCATGTGCCGCGAACCAGCGCTTGGCCCGATCCTCGAGCGACATACCGGCAAGGCAAGGCAGAGCCGTGGCCAGGACCAGGCCGGCCAGCAAAAACGGCAAATATCGATGACCCATGCAAATCCTCTGGCGAATTGTTCGCCCGGGCTTGACCGCCTTGCCGACGGTTTCCGGCCAGCGGCGGGCAGTGACCACTTAGCAGAATATCTGAGGCAATGTGGCGATTTCACGGCTGATCGTTCGGTGCAAGGCCAAAAATCGACACGGGGGAGCGGATGCGGGACCGCCTATAAATTCCGGGCCGATAACCTCCTCAACGTGAGCGCCATGAAGCGCGATTTGCTGCTGGTTTTGGCGTTGCTTCTGCTCAGCGCGGCCGACTGTTCCGCGCCGACGCCCGATCCCAATGCCTGCCCACAGGCTGCGAACCACCTCTGCACCCGGGACGAGCTTCCGGGCGGAGGCGCGCATCAGGGCGGCGGCAACGGTAACGGCGGTGGCGGCGGTGGCGGCCATGGGCATGTCGGCTGAGGCGTACCGGCACGGCCCATCGATCCATCCCGGCTCACTGCAGGCCGCGGCCGTCGCCCGTCTTGCGGCCGCGCGGGGTGAACAAGACGTTCTGCCACTTCCCCATGGCCTCGCTGCCCGCGGCGCGGAGCTTGCCTTTGCGCCCGATCAAGTAGCCCGCGTAGTCGAGCGAGGCGAGCAATTCGAAGATGTCCCGGGGCTCGTAGCCTGCGGCGGCACAGGTCTCCTCGCCGATCTCGACCACCAGCCAGGGCCTGAAGCGAGTCAGTACTTGGCGTGCGCCCCTAAGGGCCGGCAGTTCCGCCCCTTCGATATCCAGCTTGATTCCGTCGAGCCGCGCGATTGGCCGGGCGGACAGCAAGGCGTCCAGGGTCGTCAGCTTGACCGTTGCCACCGGGCTGGAGCGCGCGCCGCTGGCGTATAACGTTCCGAGCCCGTCATGGCGCGAGCCATCTTGGAACTTCGCGGCGGAGGCGTAGAGCGCCTGCTCGCGGACCTGGTCCGAGATGCCCATCTCCATGACTTCCACGTTCCGCAAGCCATTGAGCGCAAGGTTTCTTCGCAGGCGATCCGCGGTTTCGGCCACCGGTTCAAAGGCCATCACCGATCCCCTCTCCCCCACGCGCTTCGCCGCGAACAGGGAGACCTCGCCAATGTTCGCGCCAATGTCGAGGAAGACGCTGCCGGGCGTGAGCATCCGCTCGATCGCGAAGAGAACGTCGCGGCTGTAGTAGCCGAACCAAAAAATCTGGCTCGCCATGTGCTCGCCGAGGTCGAGTTCCATCCGCAAGGTTCCATCGTAATCCGAAACCGTGACGACACCCGCCGAATAGGATCGTCGTCTGAGCGCATCCAAGACCGGATAGGTCCCGGGAATGCGCCGGACGCGGACCGTGACCTTTCGGGCAAGAGCGAGTGCGGACAAGCGCGTCTCCACCGGTTGGCCTTCCCTGACCGCGCAAGGACCGCTCATCCCAAGCCTGAAGACGCCCGCAGAGCCAGACGGTTTGGTCTGATCAAGGAATCAGAGTGTCCCGCCGCGCGCGGGTGGTGGCGCGTGACAAAAGCATAACCGCTTGGCATCGGCCGCCCGGCTATTCCAGCGACGACGCGCCGCGCCGAGCGCCGGGAGCAAGGTCAGACTCTCACTGTCCGGCGCTGGCGAAGCGATTAGGCCGCCGCCTGGCTATCCAACGAATAGGTAGGCAGCAAGAACCACAAAGCCCGACACCGCCAGCGTCGCGTGGATGCCGATCAGGCCCCCCTCAAGCCGCCTCTTCCGGAGGCGCTGCATGAGGATGCCTCCACCCACCAGCGCCGCGAGCGCAATCAGCCCGGCGGAAATCATGCCGAAAGTTGCGGTGCCAAACCCTAGCCCGCGCGGCGGCCCGCCGAGCGTGGCCGAGAGGCAACCGAGGCCGCTCAGGCCGAGAAGGCCATGCAGGCCGCCGAACGCCCAAACAGGCCTCGCCGAGCGCAAATGCAGAATCGCGAGTATGGAGCCCAGCAGGGCCGCACACCCGAGGATGACGAAAGAAGCGATCAGCACAAGCGCATTCCCGCATCGATTGCCATCTTGGGTACCG
>DATNJA010000109.1:0-9235 GCA_035604155.1 Candidatus Udaeobacter sp.
GCACCCGGCCGGCCAGGCTTGCGGATGTTTCGCGGCCGGATCCGGCCGGCCTGACTGCGCTTCTGATCCTGGCCGGCGCCGGGCTTTCCTTCGGGTGGCTCGCCTATCGCGGCGAGCTCGACCGCTTCGCCTCCGTCACGCCGGAAGTCGTGATCAGCCTCAATCTGCCGAGCTATCCCGTCGCGCCATTCGCCGCGACCCCGTGGCCCGGTCCCGCAACCGAGCCGGACAGGCTCGCTTCCGCGGCATCCCCGGCAAATCCCGCGGCGCTTCAGCCGAACGGCGAGACCAGGCCGCCCATCATCCGGCAGCCCACGACAGCGGCGGCGAATCAGCCGGCAAAGGCGCCGAGCCAGGTCGTCGCGGCCGTCCCGCCGGCGCCATCGCCACCCTCGGCACCGGCGGCCGCGACCATCGCGGCGGCGCCCGCCAGTGGGGAAACCCTCGACTACCCTCAACTCCAGCCGCGCAATCTGATCGGTCCCGAGGCGCCCGCCTGGCAACGCTTCGCCCGGCCGTTCGACATCAACGATCCGCGCCCGCGCATCGCCATCGTCGTCATCGGCCTCGGCCTGCTCCACAGCGAGACCGCCGAGGCCATCGACGAACTGCCCTCGGAAGTGACGCTCTCCTTCAGCCCATACAGCCACGGCCTCGAGGGCTGGATCGGCGAGGCCAGGTCGCTGGGCCATGAAGTCATGCTCGACCTGCCCATGATCCAATCCGGCCAGGGGATCGAGACAGCCGGGGCGGACGAGAGCAATCCCCAGGCGGTGGTCAGCGGTATCGGCGAGTCCGACAACCTCCGCCGGCTCGATTGGGTGCTGGCCCGCGGCCAGGACTATGTCGGGGTCGCCGGCGTCGATGCCGGCGGGATCAGCGCCACGGCATCGGGGCTGGACCCGGTCCTCAGCGACATCGGTCGGCACGGCCTGATGTTCCTCGGGCCCGCGGAGCCGGGCGGGCTCGGCCTGCCCCGGGCGGTCGCCGATCTTTCCATCGACGGTCGGCCGGACCGCGACTATATCGACGGGCAGCTGGCCGAACTCGAGCGCCGGGCGAGGCAAACCGGCTTCGCCGTTGGGGTCGCCCTCGGCTATCCGGTGACCATCGAGCGCCTCGCGCTGTGGTCCCGCGGCCTGGAGCAGAAGAACCTGGCCCTCGCCCCGGTGAGCGCGCTGGTCGGCCAGCAGGCTTCGCAATGATTCCCTATGAACGGCGGCCCTATCGGCCGGGCGTCGGCGTCATGCTGCTCAACCGGCAGGCGGAGGTGCTCGTCGGCAAGCGGATCGACATGCCGTCCGACGCCTGGCAGATGCCCCAGGGCGGCATCGACGCCGACGAAACGCCCGAGGCCGCCGCCTGGCGCGAAATGCGCGAGGAGATCGGCACCGACAAGGCCGCTCTCTTGGCCGAGAGTCGGGATTGGTATTTCTACGACCTGCCGCCGGACCTGGCCGACCAGATCTGGCATGGCCGCTTCCGCGGCCAGCGCCAGAAATGGTTCGCCTTCCGGTTCCTGGGCCAGGATGGCGACATAGACATCACGACCCACCGTCCGGAATTCAGCGACTGGAAATGGGCGCCGATGGCTGAGCTTCCCTCCCTCATCGTGCCCTTCAAGCGCCGTCTCTATGCCGACCTGCTGGCCGAATTCGGCCATCTGGCTGAGGCGGCCTGACCCAAAACTCATAGCCGGTCCGATCCTCCCCTCTGTCATGGCCGTCCGCGAACCTGATCCGCGGATCAACCCGGCCATCGGACGATTCCCTCCCCCCTTGCGGGGGAGGGTTAGGGAGGGGGGGTGTCCAGAACTGCATGATCGAACCTTTGCCCCACCCCCACCCCAACCCGCCCCCGTCGAGGGGGCGGGGGAGAAAGTGTTTCGCCGCTACAGCTACATGGATGGCCGTGACAAGTGTCACCCATGTCCCCGGGCTAAACACCAAGCCCGCGCATGACGACTTTTTGCGGAGTAGCGCGGAAACCTCAAGGAGTCGCTCTAACCCTTGCCTCCCGGCACTAGGAAATCGAAGTCGCAGCCGCGGTCGGCCTGCAGCACGCTCTCCTGGAACAGACGGGCGTAGCCGCGTTCGGGCAGTGCCGGCCGCGCCACGGTCGCACGCCGCTGGCGGCGCCGGGCGAGCTCGTCTTCCTCGACGAGGAGATCGAGGCGCCGGCCCGGCACGTCGAGGCGAATCCGGTCGCCTGTCTCGACCAGGCCGAGAGGACCGCCGGCGGCGGACTCGGGCGCGACATGGAGCACGATCGTCCCGAAGGCGGTGCCGCTCATGCGAGCGTCGGAGATTCGCACCATGTCCTTGACTCCGCGTTCCGCCAGCTTGCGCGGAATCGGCAGGTAGCCCGCCTCGGGCATGCCGGGCGCTCCCTTGGGTCCGGCGTTCTTCAGCACCAGCAGGTCTTCGGCGGCGACATCGAGAGCGGGATCGTCGATCCGTGCCGCGAGATCGGCGAGGGATTCGAAGGCCACCGCCCGGCCCTCGTGACGCATCAGCGCTTCCGACGCGGCCGAATGCTTGATGAGCGCGCCCAGCGGGCAAAGATTTCCGCGCAGGACCGCGATGGCGCCCTCGCGCTTTAGCGGCTCGCCGCGCGGACGTATGACGTCCTGGGGGTGACGGTCCTTCGGCTGGGTCAGCGCATCGCCCAACCGTCCGCCGGCGACGGTCGGCAGGGACAGATCGAGGAGATCGGCGAGCTCGACGAGGAGCCGCGGCAGGCCGCCGGCGGCGTGGAAATGCTCCATATAATGCCGGCCCGAAGGCTTCAGGTCCACCAACACCGGCGTCCGGCGTCCGATGCCATCGAGCGCCTCGAGATCGAGGGTGAGACCCGCGCGTCCGGCGATGGCGGCCAGATGGATGACCCCATTGGTCGAGCCGCCAATCGCCTGGAGCACGGTCATGGCGTTGCGGATTGCCCCGGATGTCACGATCTCGCTCGGCCTCGGGTGGCCCGATCGCGCCATCTCGGCGGCAAGGCGCCCCGCCGCTTCGCCGGCCCTGAGACGCTCGGCGTGGGGTGCTGGGATCGAGCCCGATCCAGGCAGGGCCAGGCCGAGCGCCTCGGCCATCAGCGCCATCGTGCTGGCCGTGCCCATGACCATGCAGGTCCCGACGGAAGGTGCGAGCCGGCCCGACACGGCCTCGATTTCGGCCTCGTCGATGGTCCCGGCGCGATAGGCGGCCCAATAGCGCCGGCAGTCCGTGCAGGCTCCCAGAACCTCGCCCTTGTGATGGGCGACCACCATGGGGCCGACCGGCAGGACCATGGCCGGCAGGTCGGCGCTGACGGCGGCCATGATCTGGGCCGGCAAGGTCTTGTCGCAGCCGCCGATGAGCAGCACCGAATCCATGGGCTGGGCGCGGATCATTTCCTCCGTGTCCATGGCCATGAGATTGCGCAGGAACATGCTGGTGGGCTGGGCGAAGGATTCATGCAGGCTGATGGTGGGGAATGCCATGGGCAGGCCGCCCGCGAGCATGACGCCGCGCTTGGCCGCCTCGACCAGCGCCGGCATGTTGCCGTGGCAGGGATTGAAGTCGCTGCCCGTGGCGGCGATGCCGACGATGGGCCGGTCGAGGGCGTCGTCGGAATAACCCGCCGCCTTGATGAAGGCCTTGCGCAGGAACAGGGAGAACTGGGCGTCCCCGTAACTCGTCAGGCCCTTGCGCAGGCCTCGCTCAGCCAATGCGGTTCTCCTTATTGGACGCATCATTCGTCCGCACTGGCGGCACCATAGAAGACGGCGCCCGCGGCCGTCCATGCCGCGCTTTCGGCCAAAGCAAAGCGACGCAGGCGGGACGGGATTGGGGTGTGCGAGGTGAGCGGCGGCGCATTAGACTGGATCGAAGGCGACCAAAGGAAGGCCGATGAAACGGACGCTCACGACGCCTGAGTTCGCCAACTACCCCGACGACTGGCATTTTTCGCCGGTCCTCGACACCGGCGATTTCCTGTTCTTCTCGGGCATCACCGGCACGCGCGCCGATCTGTCGGTCGCAGCGGACGTTGAGACGCAATTCCGGGATGCTTTCGGTTTCCTGAAGGCAAACTTGGCCGTGGCCGGTTTGACCTTTGACGATGTCGTCGAAATGACGACCTATCACGTCGATCTGCGTCGGCATCTCGGCGCCTTCATCAAGGTCAAGGATGAATTTGTCCGGCCGCCCTATCCGGCTTGGACCGCCATCGGCATTACCGAATTGATCACCGAAGGAACCTTGGTCGAAATCCGCGCCGTCGCGACAAGGGCACGGCAGAAGGAATTGCCGGCGTAGGGACGGCAAGCATCGCCATCGATCGGCGGCACCGTGTCGCTTCGAATGGCTGTCCGATCTCCCCGACCGACGGTATCCTGGCGCGGCGATCCAAGGAGAAGTGGACATGGGCAAGGACGAGATCGAGGCCTGGGCGTTGAACAACGGTTGGCAGATGCTGGGCGGGCATCCGAGCCTGGTGAAGCCGCACCGGCCGAAGGAGGCCGTCGTCAGGCTCGTCTTCAAGACCACCGTCGCCAGCATCGAGTTCAAGAAGCCGGCGGGCAAATGGGAGAAGGTTTCCGGTGCGGCCTATAGCGCGATCAAGGCCGATCCGGAGACGGGAATCCCCCGCGGGCTGGGGCTCGTGCGCATCACCGGCATAACCCAGCTGATGCAGGAGAACAAGGAACGGCGGATGCTGGGTCTCGGCTGACATCGGCCCACAACAAAACCCACGCATACGCGCCATCGATGACAAAGGAGGAGACGGGCGATGGGGCGGCGATGCCGGGTGGCGTCGACAGCCTGTCGGCGGTGCGGCTTTCGACCTTCGGCCTGAGGCGCGAGCCGCCTCGGCCGATCGGCGAGCGAACCGCCGGATACGACGCTGAGTTCGATTTCGATACCTTGTTCTACGACGTCTTCCGGGCTGCCGACCCTCGCCAGGTCATCTGCCTCGGACCGCCGCCCCTCAACTGTGAGCCGGCGCTCTCGAAACTGATCGTCCGATTGCCCGGGACGGGTGCTGCCGTCGATTGGTCGTATCTGGCGCCGCGGTCTCATAGGCAGCCGAGCGCCAAGGTTGTTCTGACAGGCGAGGATCTCGCCGCCGCCCAGAGCGTGATCCTCGAGATTGCCGGCTGCCGAAGCGAGGTTGCGATCCAACCCAGCGGCAACCCGCGCTTCAGCGGGCGGCGGGTCGTCACCACGCTTTCGAAGGACAATCCCCTCGCCTGGATTTGCGACTGGGCGCAGTTCAATGCCAAGGTCCACGGCGCGGACGCGGTGCTGCTGTATGACAACGGATCGCAGGCCTATGACCTAACCGAGCTGCGCCGCGCGCTCGAGGCCGTGTCGGGCGTGGCCGAAGCGCTCGTCGTCCCCTGGACTTTCCCCTATGGGCCGGGCGTTGGCCCGCGGAATGTCCAGGACTCGTTCTATTGCCAGCCCGGCGCGCTCGACCACGCCCGGCGACGCTATTGCGCGCTCGCCCGCGGCGTCCTCAACGTCGATATCGACGAGCTGCTTGTATTGGCCTCGGGCGGCTCGATCTTCGATCGGGCCGAGGCGAGCGGCAAGGCGGCCATCATGTTTCCAGGCTTGTGGACCGAGAGCGCCGCGCCGGCGGCCGGTCTCCTCAGCCATAGCGATTGCCTGCATAGCGAGCGCTGGCGGGCCGCCTTCCGGAACGTCCTTCCGTACCGCCGTCTCCTGCGCACGAAATGGATCGTGTTGCCCGGCCGTTGTCCGGAAGACGCCGATTGGGGAGTCCACGATCTCTATCCGGCAAGCCCGCAAGCGAGAACGCGGGAGAGATCGTGGAAGCGGCACGAGCGCGGCCTGCTCTACCGCCATTTCCGGCCGATCAACACAGGATGGAAACCGCGCCGGCGGGGGCGGCGCTACTCGCCGCTCATCTATGGATACGATCGAGACTTGGCGCGAGCCTTCGCGCTTGCCTTTCCCGACCGGCCGCTGTCGGCGCCGAAATTCCCTCTGATCCACATCCTCTCACGGTTGTTCGGGCGCCGGGCGAAGTAGCGGCCGAGCTGCAAGCACCGGCCATGCGTCCACAGGAATCGCCCGGCTTTCCGGCTGGACGGGTGGCACCCCCCGGGGTTTACTCAAGGGAGTTCGAGGTCCAAGCACGGAGATCGAAGCGTTGCGGCGAGCGGTCTACACGATCCTGGTCGGAGGATCCGACGCTTTCCTGTCACCTCTCCACGCTGAGCCGGGACTGGACTACATCGCCTTCACGGATGCTGGCGAGGCCCCGCATTCGCCTTGGCAGGCCAGGCCCTTGGCGGCCCAAGAGCGCAATCCGCGCATGACAGCGCGTTGGCACAAGCTGCATCCGCACCGGCTTCTCCCCGACTACCGGGAGAGCCTCTACATCGACGCCAACATTCTCATCAAGAAACCGATCGTCCCGCTCTTCGAGCAGGTCTTGCTGAACGCGCCGCTGGCCATGTTCCGGCATCCGAACCGCGACTGCAGCTATACTGAGGCCGAAGCCGTCAAACGGCTGCGCTATGACGACGGCGCGATCGTCGACGCCCAGATGGCGTACTATCGGGCCCACGGCCTTCCGATCGGCGCCGGGCTTCATTTCGGCGGCATCATGTTCCGCCGGCATGAGGACGGGGCCCTCACAAAGATGCTGGAAGACTGGTGGCGGCAGCTGAAGATCTTCAGTCACCGTGACCAGCTGAGCCTGGAATTCATGCTCCGCCGCCATGGGATGACGGTGGAGGACATCCCCGGCCTCGCACCGGACAATCCCTGGTTCGCGATCGGTCCGCACCGGAGGAATCGCATCGACTTCGCCTCGGGCCTGGCGCCCGCTGAGGCCGACGAGATCGACTGGCTGCGCATGGCCTTCGTCGACGCTGCGCGGCACGGGCCGCGCGCCTGGGGGTCCCGCCTTGCCGAGGCGAAGGACTCCGCCCTTCGTCTTGCCAGGATGCCGCGGACGCTGATCGTCAGGACCATTCGGCGCCTCGCCTGGCGCAAATATGCGGCAAGAAGCGACGATGCGCGGCGGCGTGCCCTGTGACCCGGCCGGTCGCCGCCTGGCCGCGATGATCCGGGCGTGATCCGCCTCGCCGTCGGTCCCGCCTGGGACTACCCGTCCTGGAACTGGGTCGGTGCCGATACGGCACGGGAATTGGCGAAGTACGCCGACGTCGCGTTGTTCGAGAGCTTCCGGGGCATCCCGCCCTGCGATGCGATCATGTTCGTGAAGCACCGACCGCCGTTGGCGCTTGCTCGCGCCCTGCGCGGACGTCGGATCAAGCTCGTCTATGTCCCAGTCGACGTCTATGCCTCCCGTGGCGAGATTCACCGGGACAGAACACTGCTCAAAACTTTCGATCTCGTGCTGGCTCACAACGAACTGCTGCTCGAATGCCTGCGGCCTTATTGTTCCCGCGTCGGCTTGGTGGAACATCACGGCAAGTACACGTTGGCGGAAATGGCGCCCTACAAGCCCGACGGCTATGTGCTGTGGATCGGCGGGCTGCAGCACGCCCCCTATCTCATGGACTGGCTAGAGCGCCATCCCACCCCGCAGGAAGTCAGGATCCTGACGGACACTGGCAATCGCATCGCAGCCGGCGAGGCCCTGAGCCTGGCGCGCCGTCTCGATATCCGGTTCGAGGTCGGCCCGCGATCCATCAATGGCCATGGGCTGCATAAATGGAGCGAGGCGGAACAGCGGCGCATGATGCAAGAGTGCAAGGTCGCCGTCGACGTCAAGGGCGAGGACTTCAGCCAGTCGACCAAGCCGCCGACCAAGGCCCAGAAATTCATTTCCTCGGGCATACCCTTCGCCTGCAATTGCGAAACCGCTGCCAGCCAGTATTTCCGCAAGCTCGGCTTCGAGCTCGCGAGTCCGCTGGAGGAGGAAACCTGGCTTTCCCGGGACTATTGGCTTCGAACGCGCCGGTTCGCAGAGGATCTACGTAGCCGCATTGCCATTGAAACGGTTGGGCGGGACTACTGGGCCTTGCTGCAATCGCTCTAGCCGATTCCGGTGCGACGGCGGGGCGCGAACCGGAGTGCGGGTTGTTCGAGGCCGGTCGCCGGTTTATTTTCGGCCCCATGCTGGAATCCGTCCTGGTCGAGGAATTGGCGCCGGGTGATCTCGACAGCGCGATTCCCTCGCTCTCCCTCGTGCTCGCGGCCTGCGTGGCGAAGGGCGCCAGCATCGGTTTTCTCCCGCCCTTCGACGCCGGCGAGGCGGCGGAGTTCTGGCGCAAGATGGCGGTCCAGATTTGCGCCGGCGAGCGACGGCTCCTGGCGGCGCGCCGGGGCGGCCAGGGCGGAAAAATCCTGGGCGCGGTCATGGTCGTGCTCGCCATGCCCGCGAACGGCCGGCATCGGGCCGAAATCTCCAAGCTCATCGTCGATCCCGAAAGCCGGCGCCTGGGCATCGGCAGGGCCCTGATGACGGCTGCCGAAGCGCTCGCTCGCCGCGAAGGGCGGACGCTCCTCGTCCTCGACACGCGCACCGACGACGCGGCCGAGACTCTCTATGCCAGCCTTGGCTTCCGCAAGACGGGCGTGATTCCGGACTATGTGCGCTCGGAGACCGGCGCGCTCGACAGCACCACCGTCATGTTCAAGCTGCTGACCTAAAGCAGGCCCGCGCCCGGCCGTTGCCTCGGTCCTGGGTTTCAGGGCTATGATCGCGGTCCTCGATGCGCTTCGCCCCGACGCGCTTTCACATCCCGGGAGACGGCCATGACCAAAGCCATTCAGCAAACGGTCTTCCTGAAAGCCTCGCCCGCGGAGCTGTTCGACAGCTTCCTCGATTCGAGGCGCCATTCCGCCATCACCGGCGCCCCGGCAAAGATCAACCGGCGCATCGGGGGAATCTTCACCGCCTTCGACGGCGAGCTTCGCGGCAGCACGTTGCTGATCCTGCCCAAACGGATGATCGTCCAGGCTTGGCGCTCGCGCCATTGGAAGGCCAGGGATCCGGATTCCATCCTCGTGCTCAGCTTCGACAAGGCGCCTGGCGGCGGGCGCATCGATCTCACCCACGTGAACGTGCCCCAGCATGACCACCGGGGCGTGACCGAGGGCTGGCCGCTTTACTACTGGAAACCCTGAAAGGACTATCTCGCACGCGGCTGAGCCCTCTCCGCCCACGCGCGGGCGGAGAGGGCTCCTCGCTATTCCGCCGCGGGTTGCTGTCATGACGTCCGCCTCGCGGTGATAGCAGAAGA
>DATNJA010000110.1:0-7032 GCA_035604155.1 Candidatus Udaeobacter sp.
CTCAACGCCTGCGGCGGGGCCGACCGCGCAAACCGACTTCACGTATGTGTCCGCCAGCAACGGCGCACAAAACTCATTTTCGAAGGAAGCTCTGCGAAAATTGGATTTGCTGAACGCTGCGATCAAGCACGATCCGAATGACGAGGCGTCCTACCGGAAGCGGGCGGACCAAGAACACAGCATGGGCGACCGCACGGGAGCACTAGAGGACTACGCAACGGCCATACGACTTAGACCGAGCGACGCTGAAGCCCATCTCGGTCAGAGTTCGGTATATCTTGATCTGCAGGACTTCCCCCTTGCCGTTCAAAGCGCGACTGCGGCCATTAACCTTGATCCGCACCTTGGAGCCGCCTTTGAAGAGCGCGGGATAGCCGACATCGGGACTGGGGATAATGATCGGGCCATCGCCGATTTATCCATCGCCGAAAAGTATTTTCCAAAGGACTACCGGGTCTACATGAGTCGCGGGACGGCCTTCTTCGCAAAGGGCGACTACGATTCGGCAATCCGAGACTTAGATACAGCCGTAGCTTTGAAGCCAGACTCAGCTGACCTGTTCAATGACAGGGCAATGGCCTATCACCAGATTGGTCAGTATGACCGCGCACTAGCGGACTTCACGAGGGCAACGCAACTCGACCGGGCCGAGTTTAACGCGTGGATCGGGGCCTGCTACGACAATGCAATCTTGGGTCAACTGACGCTGGCGATGTCCGACTGCAATACCGCCCTTGGTCTCCGGCCGCACGACACCATGGCCCAAGGATACCGGGGTTTCGCCGAGCTGCGCGCGGGCAATATCGACGCAGCCCTTGCTGACTACAACGCAGCGCTAAGGTATGGCGCGGGCGATCCAACGCTGTTTTTTGGCCGTGCTGTAGCGCATGCGGTGAAGGGAGATGATGCGGCCGCAGCTGTCGACGTCGCCGAAGCACGCAAACGCAACCCGGCGATCGATCAGCAAATGAAGGCCCTACACGTCGAGCTCCCGGCCGGCGCGTAAGGAATCGGACCCTCAGCTCAGCCACGAGCTCCCGTCGGAAGCCGTCACGCCTTACAAGTTCACCTGCTGATAGCCATGGCCGACGACATCGGAGACGGCTTGCTTGAGCCAAGCCGTGTCCTTCGCCCTGTCGCCGAAGCGGCCGGGCGCAAACAGCGTCGGATCGAAGCGCGGCGCGCTGCCGTCGATGAAGTCGGCAACCATGTGGCCGGCGGCGGCCGACCAGGTGACGCCGGCTGAATTCAGCGCGGTGCAGATGTGGAGCCCCTCGACGCCCGGCGCCGGGCCGATCAGGGGTACGTCATCGGGGGTGAAGGACTCCGGCCCATTGATGAAACGGCGGATCGGGGCCGTCGCCAGGCTTGGGAATATGGCGGCCGCTTTCTTGAAATAGGGCGCGATCTTGTCCCAGTCGGGCGGCAACAGGGTGAAGGAGAAGGGCTCCGGCAAGGCGGCAGCATCGATGGTCTTGGCATTCTCGTCGAAAAAGCCGACCAGCATGCCGCCCACTTCTTCTCGTCCGTAGAAGAGATCTTCGGGCGCGACGAAGGACACCGTCTCCCGGGCAAGCCGCGGCTTCACGTCGGCGATGACATAGAAATGCTCGCAGGCCCATTGCGCCAGATGGATGCCTGTGGGCTCCAGAAATCCGCGTGACCAGAGGCCGGCGGCAACCACGACATCGTCGGCTTCAATCGGGCCGTCCGGGGTTTCGACCCCGACAATCCGGCCGCCACGCATCGACAACCCCGTCGCCTTGCAGTTCTCCATGATCCTAGCGCCGCGTGAACGCGCGCCCTTGGCATAGGCGGCGGTGAAATCGGCGGGGTTGATGCGGCCGGAGAGCGGATTGAACCAAGCCGCCGTGATTGCGCTCGCCTCGAGCAGGGGATGCAGTTGGGCCGCCTCCCTGGCTTCGATCATCCGGGCCCCGATGCCGCCTGCTGCAGCGTGAGCTTGATATTTCTCCAGGCGCTGGATTGCGGCGGACCCATGGGCGAGAAACAACCGGCCGGTCTTGAGCCAGCCGGTCTCTTGCCCCGTCTCCTCGGTCAATCGCCGGATCGTCTCGAAGGCATAGAGGACCGCGGCATCGAACCGGCCGGCCGGACGCCAGGTAAGATTGCCGGCCGAATGCCAGGTCGTGCCGGAGCCTATCCGGTCGCGCTCGATGAGGAGTACCTCGCCGAGATTCCGTTGGGCCAGATGCCAGGCGACGCTGCAACCGACTACGCCGCCGCCAATGACCACGATCCGCCGAGCCATCGCTGCCCCTCCCCTTGAAGGCCGGCGCAACAGTAGCGGCAGCGAGACCCTCTCGCCACGGGCTCGGCCGAAGGATAGCCCCGCGTTCAGATGGCGCGAGGTCCCGCGAATGCTATCCTTCGCCGACTGGAGGACCGGAGATGACCGACATCGTTGCAAAGCTGGCCCATTCGCTGGGCGCCGAGGTCGTCGCTACAGGCGAAGCGATCGGCGATCGCTATCGCTGCGACTACAGCGCCATAGCCCCCGCCCGGCCCCTGGCCCTTCTGCGCCCGCGCAGCACGGCGGAGGTCGCGACGATCCTGAAGCTCTGCAACGAAGCGGGCCAGACCGTCGTGCCTCAGGGCGGCATGACGGGGCTTGCCGGCGGCGCCACGCCGCGCGCCGGCGACATCGCGCTTTCCCTTGACCGCATGTCCGGCATCGAGGAGATCGACAAGGCGGCCGCCACCATGACGCTCGGCGCCGGCACGCCCCTCGAGATTGCCCAGCGCGCGGCCGACGAGGCTGGTTATCTTCTGGCGCTCGATCTCGGCGCCCGCGGCTCCTGCCAGATCGGCGGCAACCTTTCGACCAACGCCGGCGGCAATCGGGTCATCCGCTACGGCATGGCGCGCGAGCAGCTCCTGGGGCTCGAAGTGGTGCTGGCCGACGGCACGGTGGTAAGCGCCCTCAACAAGATGCTGAAGAACAACGCGGGCTATGACCTGAAGCAACTCTTCGTCGGCGCCGAGGGGACGCTCGGCATCATTACCCGGGCCGTGCTGCGCCTGCATCCCAAGCCCCGGAGCAAGGCCACGGCCCTGTGCGCGCTGCCGAGCTACGAGGCCGTCGTCGGCCTCCTGCGCCGGACCCAGGCGGAGCTGGGCGCGGTCAGTGCCTTCGAGGCCATGTGGCACGACTACTACAGCTTCATGGTCAATCATCCGACGGCGAAACAGAAGCCCCTGCCGGATCATCATCCCTACTACGTGCTGATGGAGTTCGCCGGGAACGATCCCGTCGGCGATGAAACGCGCTTTCAGGATCTCCTGGGCGCGGCCATGGCCGACGGCCTCGTCCTGGACGCCTTGCTCGCCCAGTCGGAGCAAGCTGCCCGCGACTTCTGGGTGATCCGCGAGGGCCACCCGCTGGACAGCCTGGCGCTCTGCATCAATTTCGATGTGAGCCTGCCCATCGGCCTGATCGAGGACTATGTGCGCCAGTGCCGCGCGGCCCTGGAAAAGCGCTGGCCCGGCCTGCTCAACGTCTATTACGGCCATGTCGGCGACAGCAACCTGCACATCTCGGTCTCCGTCCCTGGCGCCGGGCCCGAAGTGATGCACGACGTCGACGAGGTCGTTTACGAGGTTCTGCGTCCCTTCGGCGGATCGATCTCGGCCGAGCACGGCATCGGCACCTTGAAGCGACCCTATCTCGGTCATTCCCGCGGGCCGGCGGAGCTGGCGCTCATGGAGCTTCTGAAGAAGACCCTCGATCCCAAAGGCATCCTCAATCCGGGGAAGGTGATTTAGCGCCCCTGTCCCGGGACGAGCCGTCGCTATAGTCTTCCACCCATGCAAGGCTTCGTCTTCACGCTCCTGATCGTCGCGATGCTCCTGACGCTGGGCGTGCTCTTCCTCGGCCTGTTCACCATGGCCCGGGGGGGAGAATTCGCCAAGCGGAACTCCAACCGCTTCATGCGCTGGCGCGTGATCATGCAGGGCATCGCCGTGCTGCTGTTCATCATTTTCATGATGGCCTGGCATCGTGGTTAAGCTGACCCGCATCTACACCCGGGGCGGCGACAAGGGCGGGACGTCGCTGGGCGGCGGTGCCCGCGTCGCCAAGCATGATCCCCGTGTCGAGGCCTACGGGACCGTCGACGAGACCAATGCGGCGATCGGGCTCGCGCGCCTCCACACCAAGGACGACGCCGATGCCATGCTGGCGCGGATCCAGAACGACCTGTTCGATCTCGGCGCCGATCTCTGCCGGCCCGACGACAAGCAGCAGGCGGCCTTGCGCATCCTCGATACCCAGGTCGATCGGCTGGAGCGCGAGATCGATGCCATGAATGCCGCGCTGCAACCGCTGGAGTCTTTCGTGTTGCCCGGCGGCAAGCCGGCGGCGGCCGCACTCCACCTCGCCCGCACGATTGCGCGCCGGGCCGAGCGCGCCATGACGGCGCTCGCCGAGAAGAGTCCCGTGAACCCGGTGGCGATCAAGTATATCAATAGGTTGTCGGACCATCTCTTCGTCCTTTCCCGGTACCTGAACGACAAGGGGCGCAAGGACGTCCTGTGGCGCCCCGGCGCCAATCGCTGAGCCCCCGGCTCGTTGACAGTCCGATGACGGCGACCTATTGTGCGCCCGCAAAAAATTCGGGGTCGCAAGGCGGTTCGGCGTGTCCTTGAAGGCGAGGATGCGGCCCGTGGCGCGCCATCATCGAGATCGAGCAGCAGGTCGGATCAAATCCCATGAAAGTCCTGGTCGCGGTCAAGCGCGTCGTAGACTTCAACGTCAAAATCCGGGTCAAGGCGGACGGAACCGGCGTCGAGACGGCCAACGTCAAGATGTCCATGAATCCGTTCGACGAGATCGGCGTCGAGGAGGCCGTGCGCCTCAAGGAGGCGGGCAAGGCAACCGAGGTGATCGCCATCTCGCTGGGCCTGCCGCAGGTGCAGGAGACCATCCGCACCGCCCTTGCCATGGGGGCCGACCGCGGCATCTTTGTCCAGACCAATGTCGAGCTTCAGCCGTTGGCGGTCGCCAAGCTGATGAAGGCCGTGGTCGACAAGGAAAAGCCGGAGATCTGCATCCTGGGCAAGCAGGCGATCGACGACGACGCCAACCAGACCGGCCAGATGCTCTCGGCCCTGCTCGGCTGGTCCCAGGGTTGCTTCGCCTCAAAGCTGGTCATCAATGGCGACGGCACTGCCAACGTGACCCGCGAGGTTGACGGCGGGCTGGAGACGGTGACCCTGAAGCTGCCGCTGGTATTGACCACCGACCTTCGCCTCAACGAGCCGCGCTATGCCTCGCTGCCCAACATCATGAAGGCGAAGAAGAAACCCATCGAGACCCTGACGCCGGAGCAGCTTGGCGTGGATCCGGCACCCCGCCTCAAGACCCTCAAGGTGGGCGAGCCGCCGAAGCGCAAGTCGGGCGTCAAGGTGAAAAGCGTGGCCGAGTTGGTGGACAAGCTGCGCAATGAAGCGAAGGTGATCTGATGCGCGTCCTTCTCCTGGCCGAGCATGATAATGCGGCGCTGAAGCCGGCAACTCTGAACGCGGTGACGGCGGCGAGAGAGATCGGCGGCGAGCTGGTTCTGCTGGTCGCCGGGCAAGACTGCCGTTCGGCCGCCGAGGCGGCCGCGGCCGTTCCCGGCGTGACCAAGGTGCTGCTGGCGGACGACGCCCTCTATGCCCATCGCCTGGCCGAGAATCTGGCCAAGCTCGTGGTCCAGCTCTCGGGCGATTACACGCACCTGATCGCGCCGGCAACCAGCAGCGGCAAGAACGTCATGCCGCGGGTGGCAGCCCTCCTCGACGTGGCCCAGATTTCCGAGATCAATGCCGTGGTCTCGCCCGACACGTTCATCCGCACCATTTACGCCGGCAATGCATTGGCGACCGTGCAGTCTGGCGAGCGCATCAAGGTCATCACGGTACGCATGACCGGTTTCGACGCGGCGCCTTCGACCGGCGGCAGCGCCGCCATCGAGGCGGTGAATGCGGCGGGCGATGCCGGGCTTTCGCGCTTCGTCGGCCAGGAGCTCAGCAAGAACGAGCGGCCGGAGCTGACCTCGGCGCGCATCGTCGTCTCCGGCGGGCGCGGCATGCAGAGCGGCGACAATTTCAAGCTTCTCGAGGCGGTCGCCGACAAGCTGGGTGCTGCCGTCGGCGCCAGCCGGGCAGCGGTCGACGCCGGCTTCGTGCCCAACGACTACCAGGTCGGCCAGACCGGCAAGGTGGTGGCGCCAGATCTCTACATCGCCGTCGGCATCTCCGGCGCCATCCAGCATCTGGCCGGCATGAAGGACAGCAAGGTCATCGTCGCCATCAACAAGGACGAAGACGCGCCGATCTTCCAGGTGGCCGACTATGGCCTCGTCGCCGACCTGTTCCAGGCGGTGCCTGAGCTGACCAAGGAACTGAGCAAGTAGGCCAAAGGAGCGGCCTCATTCCCATGATTCACACCATCGGCGTCATCGGCGCCGGACAAATGGGCAACGGCATCGCCCATGTTGCGTCCCTCAAGGGCTACACCGTCAAGTTGATGGACATCGATCCGCATCAGATCGAGAAGGCCAAGGACATCATCGGCCAGAACATGGCCCGCCAGGTGAAGCGCGAATACATAACCGATGGCGAGCGCCAGGCGGCCCTGAACCACATCGCCTACGGCACCGACTACGGCCTGTTCAAGGACTGCGACATCGTCATCGAGGCGGCGACCGAGAAGGAAGAGATAAAGCGCGACATCCTGAAGAAGCTTTGTCCGCTGCTGAAGCCAGAGGCGATCGTCGCCTCCAACACCTCGTCCATTTCCATCACGCGCCTGGCTGCCGCCACCGACCGGCCCGCGCGCTTCATGGGCATGCATTTCATGAATCCCGTGCCGCTGATGCAGCTGGTGGAGCTGATCCGCGGCCTGGCGACCGACGACCAGACTTTCAGCGCGGTCAGGGAGCTGTCGGAAAAACTCGGCAAGACTATCGCCGTGTCCGAGGATTTCCCTGCCTTCATCGTCAATCGGATCCTGCTGCCGATGATCAA
>DATNJA010000111.1:0-9677 GCA_035604155.1 Candidatus Udaeobacter sp.
CCAAAATCCCCTCAAATCGCATCCGTCGAACTCCCTCGTGAACGAACGTCCGGTCCATATCCGCCCCCTCTTTGGAGCGACTCTAGAACCGGACAGATCACGAGCTACAAACACCGGACAGATCGCGAGCTAACTACAGAGCGATCCGCCGCACTTGTGCTTGGTGGATTTTCGCCCGATGCTCCGCGAAAAGCAGCGACGGATCGGGAGGAAGCGATGGGAGGGATAACCCAGAGCTATGTGCATGGCGCCAGCGACCTGCCGCTGATCGGCGATACCATCGGCCTGCATCTGGATCGGATGGCCGCGCTCGCGCCCGAAGCCCCGGCGCTGGTTTCCCGTCATCAGGATATCCGCTGGACCTACGGCGAGTTCCGCGAGCGGGTTAACGCCGTGGCGGCCGGCCTGATCGCGCTAGGCTTCGAGCCGGGCGAGCGCATCGGCATCTGGTCGCCTAACAACGCCGAATGGCTGACGATCCAGTTCGCCACGGCCAAGGCCGGGCTGATCCTGGTCAACATCAATCCGGCCTATCGCTTACATGAGCTGGAATATGCCCTGAACAAGGTCGGCTGCCGCGCCCTCATCCTATCGCCGATTTACAAGACCAGCGACTACATCGGCATGATCCGCGCGCTGTGCCCCGAGATCGATCGTTGCCCGCCCGGCCGGCTGAAAGCCGACAGGGTACCGGCGCTCGAACTTGTTGTCCGCCTGGGCGAGGAGCGCACGGCCGGGATGCTGAACTTCTCCGAGATCGCCCTTGCCGCCACGCCGGACGGTTGGCAGAGGCTGGAGGAGCTGGAAGGCCGCTTGCAATTCGACGATCCGATCAACATCCAGTTCACCAGCGGCACCACCGGCAGCCCCAAGGGCGCCACCCTCAGCCACCACAATATTCTCAACAACGGCTTCTTCATCGGTGAGGCGATGCGGTTGACTGAGCGCGACCGGCTTTGCATTCCGGTGCCGCTCTATCACTGCTTCGGCATGGTGCTGGGCAATCTCGCCTGCATCACGCACCGGGCCTGCATCGTCTATCCGGGCGAGGGCTTCGATCCGCTCGCCGTATTGCGCGCGGTGGAGGCCGAACGCTGCACCGCGCTCCACGGCGTGCCCACCATGTTCATTGCACTTCTCGATCATCCCGAGTTTGCCCGCTTCGATCTCTCCTCGCTGCGCACCGGGATCATGGCCGGCAGCCCCTGCCCCATCGAGGTGATGAAGCGCTGCACCGAGAAGATGCATATGCGCGAGATCACCATCGCCTATGGCATGACCGAGACGAGCCCGGTCAGCTTCCAAAGCTCGGTCGACGATCCCATCGAACGCCGCGTCTCCACCGTCGGGCGCATCCAACCTCATCTCGAGGTCAAGATCGTCGATGCCGAGGGGCGCATCCAGCCGCCGGGCAAGCCCGGCGAGCTGCTGACCCGGGGCTATTCCGTCATGCGCGGCTATTGGGACGACGAGCCGCGCACCCGCGAGGCCATCGACGCCGCCCGCTGGATGCACACCGGCGACCTCGCGACCCTGGACGGCGAGGGCTACTGCAATATCGTCGGGCGGATAAAGGACATGGTCATCCGGGGTGGGGAGAACATCTACCCCCGGGAGGTGGAGGAGTTTCTCTACACCCATCCCAAGATCGTGGACGTCCAGGTCTTCGGCGTGCCCGACGCCAAATACGGCGAGCAGCTCTGCGCCTGGATACGGCTCCATGAAGGCCAGCGGATGACCGCCGAGGACGTGGCCGCCTATTGCAAGGGCCAGATCGCCCACTACAAGATTCCTCACCTTGTCCGCTTCGTCGATGCCTTTCCCATGACCGTGACCGGCAAGGTGCAGAAGTTCGTGATGCGCGAGAAGATGATGGCCGAACTGGGCCTGGCGGAGGTCGAGACAGCGTGAGCGGCATTCCGTCCGCCCTGCGTTCTGCGCAAGGCGGCGTTGTTGCTCCGGCCATCGCCAGGGCCCGGGCGGGCGGCTATCGTGCCGGCACCAATGTCCGTTCCGTCGATGACCAGTGGGGACCGCGCCGAGCGGCCCCCCGTTCTCCTGCCGCTAATCATCGCCTTCGCCCTGTTCATGGAGAACCTGGACTCGACCGTGGTGGCGACGGCACTCCCGGCCATGGCCAGAAGCCTCCACGAGAGCCCGCTCACCCTCAACGTAGCGATGACGTCCTATCTCTTGAGCCTCGCCATCTTCATCCCCGCCAGCGGCTGGCTCGCCGACCGGCAT
Source organism: Candidatus Udaeobacter sp. (assembly GCA_035604155.1). GTDB lineage: Bacteria > Pseudomonadota > Alphaproteobacteria > Dongiales > Dongiaceae > DASXQK01. Next base: position 2,245 of record DATNJA010000111.1, read on the forward strand.
GGGGCGCGGGACGTTTTCGCCGGCGCCATTGCGGTCTTCACGGTGAGTTCGCTGGCCTGCGGGCTGGCCCAGAACCTGCCCGAGATGATCGTGGCGCGCGTATTCCAGGGCCTGGGCGGTGCGATGATGACGCCGGTCGGCCGCCTGGTGCTCCTGCGCTCGGTCTCGAAGGCGCAGCTCGTCCAGGCCATGAGCTATGTCACCATGCCGGCCCTGGTGGGGCCCGCCATCGGCCCTCTGGTCGGCGGATTCATTGCGACTTACTCCTCCTGGCGCTGGATCTTCCTCATCAATCTGCCCATCGGACTAGCCGGGATTCTGCTGGCGCTGAAGTTCATTCCGAATCTGAGGGTGCCGGAACCCGGCCGGCTCGATCTGCGAGGACTCCTCCTCAGCGGCGTCGGCCTGGGGGCGCTGGCCTTCGCCCTCGACAATGTCGGGCGCGGCGCCTTTCCGCCCCAGGTCGCCATCGCCTCCTGCGCCTTGGCCGTTCTGCTGCTCTGGCTGTTTCTGCGCCACGCCCGGCGCGCGCAGGAGCCGGCCCTAGACCTGACCCTGCTGAAGCTGCCGACATTCCGCGCCTCGGTCCTGGGCGGCACGCTGTTCCGGATCGCCGTAGGGGCCAGCCCCTTTCTCCTGCCGCTCATGTTTCAAGTCGGATTCGGGCTTTCTCCGCTCCAATCGGGCTCGCTCACCTTTGCTTCCGCTCTGGGCGCGATGTTCATGAAGCTCTTCGCGCCGCCCATCGTCCGGCGCTTCGGCTTTCGCCGGCTCCTGGTCTGGAACGCGGTCCTTTGCGCGGTCATGCTGGCGGTCTGCGGCTTCTTCCGGCCATGGATGCCCTACACGATGCTGACTTCGATCCTCCTCTTCACCGGTTTCTTCCGCTCGCTGCAGTTCACCTGCATCAATGCCATCGGCTATGCCGACATTCCCCCGGCGCGGATGAGCCGGGCCACCAGCCTGTCGAGCGCCGTCCAGCAGCTATCCCTCAGCATGGGCGTGGCGCTGGCGGCGGCGATCCTGGCCCTCATCAAGCCCAATCACGCCGCGGCCGGGCTGGCGCCATCGGATTTCTTCCTTGCCTTCGTCGCCATGGCCTGCGTATGCCTCGCCTCCATGCCCTTCTTCGCTTCCCTTTCCGCCGAAGCCGGCCAGGAAGTGAGCCGCTATCGCAGACAAGGCACTTGAACCGAGGAGTCTTTCCCAGGGAGACATTTCATGTACCTTCCCCCCCATTTCCGCGAGGACAATCTCCCGGAGCTGCAGCGGGCCATCGGCGAGGCACGGCTTGCGGTCCTGATCACGAGCGGGCCGCAAGGCATCGTCGCCTCCCATCTCCCTATGTTGTTTGACCCAACCCCGCTGCCGAACGGCCGGCTTCTTGGTCACGTGGCGCGGGCGAACCCGCAATGGCGCGGCTACGACGGCAAGAGCGAGGCGCTTGCCATTTTCCCGGGGCCGGAGGCCTACATCTCGCCGGCCTGGTACGCGACCAAGCGAGCCACGGGGAAAGTGGTGCCGACCTGGAACTACGTTGCCGTGCACGCCTATGGCAGGCTCGAATTCTTCGAGGACGCGGGCCGGCTACGGTCCCTGGTAGGCCGGCTGACGGAGCGTCACGAGTCCCGTCGCCCGGCACCCTGGGCCGTCGACGATGCGCCGAAGGATTTTATCGATGCCCAGCTGAAGGCCATTGTCGGTTTCGAGATGGCGATCCAACGCCTGGAAGGCAAATGGAAGCTGAGCCAGAATCGGACGGCCGAGGATCGCGCCGGGGCTATCGCGGGGCTGAAGGAGGAAGGCGGCCCTGCCGAACAGGCCGTGGCGGCCTTGATGAGCGATCGCGAGAAGGGAAACTAGGTCCGAGAAGCCGAGCTGCTTTGGCCGGAACTCGACTTCAGGCTGCCTCGACCATCCTCGACTGCTCCGCCGCCCGCTTCACCGACGCGGCGCGCAGGTCCGCTTTCATCTGGTCATCCCGCGTTTGAAGTTCTGACCGGATGCTGATCGCAACGGCGACGCCAACATAAATGAAGGTGGCGAAAGCGAGGCCCAGGGTCACCAAGTCCCATCGGCCATCGGTCTGAAGCCACGCAACAGCGCCCTGGAACCAAGTGATAATGCTCATTGCTCCCTTTGCCCGTATTTGCCCGACCGCGATCCGCCGAGTGGGATCGTGTGCCAAGCGATACCTCAAGATTGGAAAAACTTCGTTAAAATTCAATTAGTCGATCTATTTTTATCAACTGAAGCATTAGGGGGGCCGGCTTGACGGATTCCAACCCTTCGCACGGGCGCGCGGGCGGCGAACTCGAACCGGCCCAGTCAGTGCGACGGTATCAGATAACCGATCGCGCCACCGATGGAGAGGAGAATGACAGCAGCGTAAATGAGCCGGGCCATGGCCTTTCCTCCTGTTGAAGCGCGGAGCAGGCGTCCCTCCTGCCGGCATAGCACCGACTGGAGAGTAGGCAACGCAGTCTCAAGTGGCGGCTATGATAGGAACGACTGTCCGGAGATTCGTGGTGGCAAATTCAGGCGGCATATGTCACCCGAATGACGCTGAAGCGTTGCGCCAATGCCACGTCTCTGCGGCCGCTTTGAGGTCCGTGCGAGCCGCGGCTATCATCCTCTTCCAACTCTTGAGAATATGCTCGCCATGGCCGGTTGCCGCCACGCTGCACCATCGTCCATCAGCCGCGAGGCTAGGGACTTCATCGACCGCGCGCCGGGGCCGGAACGGCGCGATGGCTCGCCGGCAGGCATAGCCGAGCGGCGCAAGCAGAGCTATGCGACCTATGCACCCGCGGGCGACGCGCTGCGGCAATCCCTCGGCCTTCAGCTTCGGGACGAGGAGATTGCCGGCGTTCGCGTCCAGTGCGTCCTGCCGGCCAAGCCCCGCGCGGATCAGTCCCTCCTCTATTTCTTCGGCGGCGGCTATGTCGAGGGCAGCCCGGCGGAAGATCTGGCCATCACCGCCCGGCTCGCGGCCTGGCTCGGGCGCAGGGTCTACGTGCCCTACTACCGCCTCGCACCGGAACATCCGTCACCGGCCGCGGTGGATGACGGCTATGCGGTCTATCAAGCGCTCTTACACAAAGCCGAGGCGCAGTCTCTTGTCGTCGCGGGAGAATCTGCCGGGGGCGGGCTGGCGCTGGCCATGCTTCTGCGCGCGGCTGACGCCGGTCTCGCCATGCCCAAGGCCGTGGCGTTGATGTCGCCGTGGACCGATCTATCCAAGACCGGCGACACCCTGACCACCCTTGCCGCCGCCGCCCCGGACTTGAATTACGAGTTGAACCTGGAATCGATGGCTCGCGCCTACGCTCGCGGCCAGGACCTCCGCTCGCCGGCCCTGTCTCCGCTCTATGCACATTTCCCGGCCGGTTTCCCGCCGACTCTCATCACCGCCGGCACCCGCGACCTGTTCCTCAGCGATTGCGCGCGGTTGGCGACCAAGATGCGCCAGGCGGGAATCACGGCCGAACTCAGGGTCTGGGAGGGGATGTGGCATGTGTTCGAGTTCTATTCCGAGATTCCGGAAGGCGAAGCGTCGCTGAAGGAGATCGCGGCATTCATCGAGGGACGTTTGGGGATCGGAACGTGATTTGATGAGATGGTGCGTCGCGCTCACCAGGCGCTCGGCGGTCGCCGCGGACGGCGTCCGGCACTAACGCTGCTTGACGCCTCAGCCATTCCTCGGCGACTTCGCCCATCGTCTTCCTGGTTCCGTGCTTGATCAACTGCATGAAGCTGCGGTCGAATTTGAATGCCGCTACCCATTGCGCCCGCAAGAAGCGCCTCACGTTCTGGGTGTTCCTGTAGTTCTCCGTCACAGGCGTGTCGGGGGCAATCGGATCGCCGTGCCAATCGAACCGGCCCGCTGAAGTCATCGGCGACTCCGCCCGGCAAGCCGCATCGGTCCGCGCAGGCTCACGGCAACCCGCGCCAATACTCGGCGAAGAAGCCGCGGGCGTTGAGCTTCGCAGGCTGGCCCGTGATCGTGGCCATCCCTGCGGTGCATCGCCAGTCATAGATGGTGTCATGTCCGGTGACGTACATCGGGACGAATTCGGCGTTCGCGTTGGTCCGGCACCATTCCGCTGCTGCCGGCAGCGCGGTGCTTGTGTTCGCCTTGCCGCAGGGAAGGTTGGCGCCCACCGCGCAGACCATCACGTCGCCGCCGGCGCAGCGATAGAAGGCCGCGCCCGGTGGGTAGGCATTGCCGAGGCCGAACACGCGCTCTATCGCGGGCGCCAGGCTCTCCGGCGGCCGTCGCAAAACATCGTCATTCACCACGCGCCGGCAGTATTGAGCGGGCGCTTCGTCCGCCGACGCGCCGGCACTCGCCGTCAGCAACCCCAGCACGGCAACAGAGAGGAAAACGAGCAAACCACGCATCACGGCCTGCTCACTTAACTTCGACCAGCAGCTCCGTCACCTTCGCGCCCGGATTGACCTCCCAGTCCTTCGTGGCATTGGCGAGATCGTAAGGGCAGGAGGAGACGACGCAGATCAAGTCCATAAGCGCCTCGACGATGACAAAGGCGCCGGGGGGAATGTTCCCGCCGGGTGCACTGAGCCGGCCGTCGGCCTGGATCTCCGTATGGGTGAAGAAGTTGATCGGCTGAGGAATCACGGAAATCTCGTAGCCTTCCCTGCGCATGGCCTGCTGAAGGTTGTCCGAGCAGCTGGCGTGCGGCCCCTTGTGGCCGAAGAACTCGTAACGGAACTGGTCGCAGGCTGCGATCATCATATCATGGATGCCGCCGGCCCCGTCCTCGACCAGCCTCAGCATCGGCCGGCGGAAGCGCGAAAGGAACATATCGCCCTGGCGCGGCTTGATGCAGAAGGTCGTGACCCAGCTATGCGGGCAGGAGAGCCACTCGCCCACGTTCTCGGCGTTGAAGGCAAAGAAATCGGCGGCCTGGTTGCCCCGGGGCGTTTCCAGACGCAGGCGCTTCCCCCTGGCCATTCGAACCGCGCGGCCTTCCGAGGCCGGAACCACCATTTGCGTCATTCCCTTGAGCCTCCCCTCAGTCACCGGCCGCGAAAATCGGGCCGACGCTTTTCCATGAAAGCCCGGCGGCCTTCGGAATAGTCGGCGCTGTCGAAGCAGGCCTCCACCAGCGCTGTGACGGCGGCGAGGTCCCGTGCTCCGGCATCCTTAACCGCCTCGGCTATGCTGCGCTTCATGGCCCGGATCGTCAGAGGCGCGTTGGCGGCCAAGGTCTCGGCCAACTTGGCGACGCCCTCGGACAGCGTCGCCGCCGGCACAACCCGATGAATGAGGCCCATGGCAAGGGCCTCGCCGGCGGTGAACTGCCGGCCGGTGAAGAGAATCTCCTTGGCGTAGGCCGGCCCGACCACATCGACCAGGCGCCTCACGTCGCTGAAGCCGTAACCGAGGCCGAGCCGCGCGGCTGGAACCCCGAAGCGGGAGTCCTCGGAAGCGATCCTCAGATCCGTGCGCAGCGCCAGGTCGAGCCCTCCGCCGATGCAATAGCCGCGGATCATGGCGATCGTGGGTTTCGCAACCGTTTCGAGGGCGACCGACGCCCGCTCGCTGAGCATGTCGTATTCCGCGATCTGGGCCGGGGTGGCGCGCTTCTCCGCGAACTCGGAGATGTCGGCGCCCGAGACGAAGGCGCGCTCCCCGGCCCCGGTGACGACGATGACCCGGACCTCCGGATCGGCCTCGAGCGTCGCGACCACGCGCTCGATTGCGCCATACATGACGAGGGAAAGCGCGTTGTGCCTGGCCGGGTTGTTGAGGACGAGCCAGCCGATGGAGCCTTCGCGTCGGGCGATGACCCGCTCCGTGCCGCTGTCGATGCCGCCGGTCGCGTTCATCAGACCACCTGTCGGCGGCGCAAGTCCGCGATTTGTTCCTCGGCGAAGCCCAGCCCGCGCAGCACCTCTTCGGTGTGCTCGCCCGGATCGGGCGCGGCACGATCCAGCCGGCTCGGCGTGCTCTCCAAGGTGACGGGCTGGGCGACGAGATCGATCTCGCCCAGCGATTTATGATGCACCGGTTGTGCCATGGCGAGGTGCCGCACCTGGGGGTCGGCGAAAACCTGATCGATCCGGTTGATCGGCCCGCAGGGCACGCCGGCGCGATTCAGGCGCTCGATCCAATCCCGGGCGCCCCGGCGCTTCAGTTTCGCCGACATGGCCTCCACTACGGCCGGCCCGTTGCGGGCCCTCGTGTCGTCGTCGGCGAAGCGCGGGTCGGCCAGCAGGTCTTCGCCCTCCACGACCTCGCAGAAGCGCTGCCACATGGGCTGTGGGTCGGCGCAGACGTTGATGGGCTCGTCTGCGGTGGGAAACAGGCCGGTGGTGATCGCCGTCGGATGGTTATTGCCCGCCTGACCCGCAACGTCACCCGCCATCAGCCAGCGCGCCGCCTGGAAATCCAGCATGGCGATCTGAGCCTGAAGGAGGGAGCTGTGGACCCATTGGCCGCGCCCCGAGCGCTGCCGCTCGATGAGAGCGAGCAGCACCCCCATCGCCGTGAACAGGCCAGCCGTCAGGTCGTCGATGGCGATCCCGACCCTGACTGGACCCTGGCCGGGAAGCCCGGTGATGGACATGAGCCCGCCCATACCCTGGGCGATCTGGTCGAAACCGGGCCGGTCGCGATAGGGGCCCGACTGGCCGAAGCCCGAGATGCTGGCGAGAATCACGCGGGGATTGGACGCGGCCAGGGCGTCGTAGTCGATGCCCAGGCGATGCTTCACGTCGGGGCGGAAATTCTCCACCACGACGTCGGACATCTCGGCCAACCGCTTGAAGATCGCCAGGCCCTCCGGGTCCTTCAGGTTGAGCGTCATGCTGCGTTTATTGCGATTTAGGTTCTGGAAGTCCGGGCCGCTGCGCGGGCCGCTCATGTTGGAGTCAGGGTTGATGGACAAAGGCGGTTCGATCATCAACGCATCGGCACCCCAGTCGGCGAGCTGGCGCACTGCCGCGGGACCTGAGCGCGCGCGGCTGAGGTCCAAGACTTTGATCCCGTCCAACGGCAGGCTTCGGCCAGCCTGGTTCATGACACGACTCCTCCCCACCGATCCTCACTCCGCGGCCTGGCGCGCCGGCCGGATCATACAGCGGCTCGGCCCAAATGCATGCCGGCGGAATCGCTCCCAATCTGTATTGGCACAGCTTCAATCGGCTCACCAGATCACCCGACATCGACGAGCAATCCACCGTGGATGCGCTGAGGCGCACCCATTTCCACAGGGTCGACGCAAATGCTCGTGATTTCGTCGAAGGGTTCCCTTCACCCAGGAAGCGGACCTTTGCCGCCCCATCGGCCGGTGTCTGGGCGTGGTAGGCGAGGATCGTCTCGGTTACGCCCGAGACAAGCTCGCAAGAGCCACCCGGGTGATGATGGTTGGCACGGGTTCGCTCCAAGAGCGGCTGGCATCGGC
>DATNJA010000112.1:0-2715 GCA_035604155.1 Candidatus Udaeobacter sp.
CGTGGTGGTCTATTCGGCGACCAAGCATATCGACGGCCAGGGCCGGGCGCTGGGCGGCATCGTGCTGGGTACGCGCAAATACATCGAGGAGCAGCTGCAACCCATCCTGCGCCACACCGGCCCGTCCTTGAGCCCGATGAACGCCTGGCTATTGCTCAAGGGCCTCGAGACTCTCGAGCTGCGCGTGGAGCGGCACTGCGAGAGCGCATTGCGCATCGCGAAATTCCTGACCGGCCATCCGAAGCTCGGCACTGTCCTTTATCCCGGCCTTAAGAGCCATCCCCAGCACGCGCTTGCCCGGCGCCAGATGAGCGCCGGCGGCTCGGTCGTCACTTTTGACGTGAAGGGGGGTGACGTGAAGGGGGGCGACGCGAAAGGTGGCAAGGCCGCCGCCTTCCGCTTTCTCAACGCGCTCAGCCTGGTGGTGATCTCCAACAACCTGGGCGATGCCAAGAGCCTTGCGACCCACCCGGCGACGACGACCCATCAGCGCCTCGCGCCCGAGCTTCGCGCCCAGCAGGGAATCGGCGACGGCATGGTCCGCCTCTCGGTCGGGCTCGAGGATCGTGCCGACATCGAAGCTGACCTGGCCCAGGCGCTGGCGGTCGTCTAAGCCCTCTCAACTTTCGCGGCGTAACAACCGGCCTTGGCGAAATGGATATGGAGATAGCGGGCGTTCTCGTCGGCAAAGAGGCGCTCGATCAGAGGCTCCAGCGCCGCGCCTTCGGCGACGTCGCAGCCGATGAGCATGCCGTCCTTGTCGAAAGCGCGCGCCGCCAGCAGGCGCCGGCGGAGCTGGTCGGGCACCTCGTCGATGGCGTCGAAGGTCTGTTCGCCTTCGCGGACATAGATCGCGTAGCTCGAGCGGAACGGCGAAGCCACGGGATGATGCTCGAAGTGCGTCAAAAGGACAGTGGCGCCCGGCTCAGCGTCAGTCAGGCTGATCCGGCAGGGATAGGCATGTGGCTGGTCGACCATCTTGCGAAGGGCGCCGTGCGCTTTCAGCTCATCCTCGGAAAGGGCGAACAGCGGGGCGAAGGGTTCGGCCGGCAGGCCGGTGATGCGAAAGCTCATGGCGGAGGCTCCTTGTTGTCCTGGCGCGTAAGATGGCGCCGGCGAGCCTTGGCCGCGCTCCGATTCTTGCGCTCGGTCGCAGCGCGTTCAGCATCGGGCAATCAATTCGGCTTCTTCTCTAGACTGACAGCGACAAGCAACAGGAGGACAGCATGCGTCGATCGGGAATTCTCATGGCACTCATCGGCCTCTTCGCCTACGCGACGGCGGCGAGCGCCGATCCCCAATGGCTGAAATTGCCGCCCACGCCCAGCCTTCCCAAGGCGCTTCACAGCGGCTACGCGCCGGTTAACGGCATCAAGATCTGGTACGCCGTCTTCGGCCACGGCAAGCCGGTGATCATGCTCCACGGCGGGCTCGGCAACTCCAACTATTGGGGCAACCAGGTTCCGGTTCTGGCCCGGCACTACGAAGTCATCGTCATGGACAGCCGCGGCCACGGCCGCAGCACCCGCAACGACCAGCCCTATGGCTATGACCTGATGGCCTCGGACGTGGTCGGGCTGATGGACTACCTGAAGATCAAGAAGGCGGCGATCGTCGGCTGGAGCGATGGGGCCATCCTCGGCCTCGACATTGCGCTGCATCACCCCGAGCGCCTCTCCAAGCTCTTCGCCTTCGCGGCGAACTCGGATCCCTCGGGCGTCGCCGACATTTCCAAGAGCGACGTGTTCAACGCCTATATCGCGCGGGCGCAAAAGGAGTATGAGCATCTCTCGGCCACGCCCACCCAGTACAACGCCTTCCTCGACCAGATCGGCAAGATGTGGGCGACCCAGCCGAACTGGACCGCCGCCGACCTGAAGACGATCACGGTGCCGACCTGGATCGTGGATGCCGACCATGACGAAGCGATCAAGCGGGAGAACACCGAGTTCATGGCGGCGAATATTCCCAACGCCGGCATGCTGATTCAGCCGGAGGTGAGCCACTTCTCCTTCCTCCAGGACCCGCAGCAATTCACGACCGACGTGCTGCATTTTCTGGACTACGTGCCCTGGCAGTAAGACGGGATTACGCCCACGGCTCGCCGGCCCCAGTGCCGACTTTCGGAGAAAGTCGGCACATCGCTTTGAGTTCTAGTATCGGATTCACGCAGAAATTCGCGACAAAGCCTGAGTCACGAATTTCTGCGATCCGATACTGGGGCCGGCGGGCGGGTTGTTGCGGTGCAGCAGGGCCGCCGATAAGCTCGGGCTTCGCAGGGAGGGCAGGGCTTGGCGAAGCTGGATAAGACGGCGGGAAGCGGGCTGGAAGGCGGCGCCAGGCGCGACGAGCCCAGGCGTGACGAGCCTTGGATCTTCCGCACCTATTCGGGCCATAGCTCGGCCGCCGCCTCCAACGCCCTCTACCGGACCAACCTCGCCCGGGGCCAGACCGGGCTTTCGGTCGCCTTCGACCTGCCGACCCAGACCGGTTACGACGCCGACCACCCGCTTGCCAAGGGAGAGGTCGGCAAGGTGGGTGTGCCGGTTGGCCATCTCGGCGACATGATGCGCCTGTTCGAGGGCCTGCCGCTGGCGGCCATGAACACCTCCATGACCATCAACGCCACGGCGCCCTGGCTCTTCGCGCTCTATATCGCGGCGGCGGAGCGCCAGGGAACGGCCAGGCGCGACCTCGCCGGCACGGTGCAGAACG
>DATNJA010000113.1:0-6624 GCA_035604155.1 Candidatus Udaeobacter sp.
CCGCCCTGGAACTCCTCGAGCTTCAGCTTGCCTTCCTTGGCCCGGGCGGCCAGTCCCTTCATCTCGTTGGAGATCGTGGCAAGGCCCTTCCTGTCGGCATCGCGGATGATGGGCGTGATGAGGCCGCTGGGAATCGCGACCGCAACCGAGATGTCGACGGCATCGAACATCACGATCCCCTCGTCGGACCAGGCGGCATTGGCCGCCGGGACGCGCCGCAGCGCCACCGCCAAGGCCTTGATCACGAGGTCGTTGACCGAAAGCTTGTAGACGCCCTCGCCCTTCTCCGGCGCCTTGGCGTTGAGATCGGCGCGGAGCTTCAGCAACGCGTCGATTTCGCAGTCGATGGTCAGGTAGTAGTGCGGTATCTGCTGCTTCGATTCCACCAGGCGCCGCGCGATGACCTTGCGTATCGTCGTGTGCGGCACGACGTGATGGGCGATGTTGCCGGCGACCGACGCGGCGGAAAGCGCCGGTGCCGGCGCAACCGGCTGAGCCGCCGGCGCAATTGCCGCGACTGGCGGAGCGGCGACCGGACGCGGCGCGGAACCCTTGGCCTTCGCCGCTTCCACGTCCGTCTTCACAATGCGGCCATGGGGACCGCTGCCGGAAAGAGACTTGAGTTCGATTCCCGCTTCGGCGGCGAGCCTGCGGGCGAGAGGGCTCACAAAGATGCGCCCGGCTTCGCCGTCCATGGCCTTCGCGGCCGGCTGCGCGGCGGGTGCGGCGGGAACCGTGGGCGGCGGGCTTGGCGGAGCCGCCGAAGTCGCGACTGGTTTGGCGGCCGGCGCGGCAGCTGCCGCCGGAGCAGGCTTCGGAGTTCGTGCGGGTGCTGCGGCGGCCTTCGGATCCTCGCCTTCTCCCAGCAGCACGGCGATGGGCGCGTTGACTTTGACGCCGTCGGTGCCTTCGGGCACCAGGATGCTCTGCAGGCGGCCTTCGTCCACCGCCTCGACTTCCATGGTGGCCTTGTCGGTCTCGATTTCAGCGATCACGTCACCCGCCTTGACGTCGTCGCCTTCCTTCTTCAGCCATTTGGCGAGCTTGCCCTCGGTCATGGTCGGAGACAGCGCGGGCATGAGGATGTTGGTCGGCATCGCTACCCCCGGTAACAGACTTGCCGTGCCGCGGCGGCAATTTGCTCGGGATGCGGCAGGGCGAGCTTCTCGAGATTGGCGGCATAGGGAAGCGGCACGTCGGCCCCGGCGACCCGGGTGACGGGCGCATCGAGCCAGTCGAAGGCCTGCTCCATCATGATGGCGGCCAGCTCCGCACCGATGCCGGCAAAGGCCCAGCCCTCCTCAACCGTGACCAGCCGGTTGGTGCGCTTCACCGAATCGACCAGCGTCTCGGTATCCAGCGGGCGCAGCGTACGCAGATCGATCACCTCGGCCTCGATGCCTTCGCTGGCAAGCTGCTCGGCCGCCTTCAGGGCATGGCCGACCATGATGGAGAAGGCGGCGATCGTGACGTCCCGCCCGGGCCGCGCGACGCGCGCGCGACCGATAGGCAGCACCAGATCGGGGTCGGTGGGCACCGGGAAGCTGTGGCCGTAAAGCAGCTCGTTCTCCAGGAAGATGACGGGATTGGGATCGCGGATGGCGGCCTTCAGCAGGCCCTTGGCATCGGCCGCCGAATAGGGGGCGATCACTTTCAGCCCCGGCACGTGGGAATACCAGCTGGCATAGCACTGGGAGTGCTGGGCGGCGACCCGGGAGGCGGCCCCGTTGGGTCCGCGAAAGACGATCGGGCAATGCATCTGGCCGCCTGACATGTAGCGGGTCTTGGCCGCGGAATTGATGATCTGATCCATCGCCTGCATGGCGAAGTTGAAGGTCATGAATTCGACGATTGGCCTGAGCCCGTTGAAGGCCGCGCCGACGCCGAGCCCGGCAAAACCATGTTCGGTGATGGGCGTGTCGATCACCCGCTTGGCGCCGAATTCCTCCAGCAGGCCCTGGCTGACTTTATACGCGCCCTGATACTCGGCCACCTCCTCGCCCATTAGGAACACGGTCGGATCCCGGCGCATCTCTTCGGCCATGGCATCCCGCAAGGCTTCGCGCACGGTCATGGTTTGGGTGGCGCCGCTTGCTGTCGGCTCGGGTGCCACGGCCTGAGGAGCCGGCTTCGCTTGAGCAACTGCAGCGGCGGGCTGCGGCCGCGCCGGAGCCGGCGTCGGCACGGCGGGCGCCGGCCGGTTTGGGGCTTGTGCCGCCGCTGCCGGGGCAGCGGCCGGCGCGCGCTCGTCATCGCCCTGGAGCAGCGCGATCGGCGTGTTGACCTTGACGCCGTCGGTGCCCTCTGGGACCAGGATCTCGGCGAGCTTGCCTTCGTCCACCGCCTCCACTTCCATGGTCGCCTTGTCGGTTTCGATCTAGGCGATCACGTCGCCCGCTTTGACCGCGTCGCCTTTGGCCTTCAGCCATTTGGCGAGCTTGCCCTCGGTCATGGTCGGCGACAGGGCCGGCATTTTGATTTCGATGGTCATGTCCTGCCCTGTCCCGGAGTGAGGTCGCTCAGGCTTCGGCCAATACGTCCGCGTAGAGCTCCGCCGCATCCGGTTCGGGGCTCTCTTGCGCGAAATCGGTCGCCGCCGAGATGATGTCCTTGATCTCGCGGTCGATGTCCTTCAGCGCCGCTTCGTCGGCATAGCCTTCGTCCAGGATCCGTTGGCGCAGATGATCGATGGGATCATGCTCCTGGCGCACCTTCGCCACCTCCTCGCGACTTCGGTATTTGGCCGGATCGGACATGGAGTGGCCCCGATAGCGGTAGGTCATCATCTCGAGGATGTAAGGGCCTTTGCCGCTGCGCACGTAGCTGGCGGCTTTCTCGGCGGCGGCGTGAACGGCGAGCACATTCATGCCGTCGACTTCGGTGCCGGGGATGCCATAGGCGTCGCCGCGCAGATGCAGCTCCTGGCGGGCCGAGGCGCGCGCGACGGAAGTCCCCATGCCGTATTTATTGTTCTCGATCACGTAGAGCACCGGCAGCTTCCAGAGCGCGGCCATGTTGAAGGATTCATAGACCTGGCCCTGGTTGACCGCGCCGTCGCCAAAATAGGTGACCGAGATGCCGCCATCGTTCTTGTAGCGATGGGCAAAGGCGATGCCGGTACCGATGGGCGCCTGGGCCGCGACGATGCCGTGGCCGCCGAAAAAGCGCTTCTCGATGCTGAACATATGCATCGAGCCGCCCTTGCCCTTGGAATAGCCGCCGGCGCGGCCGGTGAGCTCCGCCATGACGCCCTTCGGGTCCATGCCGCAGGCCAGCATGTGGCCGTGATCACGGTACGAGGTGATGACGCTGTCGCCCTGTTGAAGCGCCGCCTGGACGCCGACGACCACCGCCTCCTGGCCGATGTAGAGGTGGCAGAAGCCGCCGATCAGCCCCATGCCGTAGAGCTGGCCCGCCTTCTCCTCGAACCGGCGGATCAGCAGCATATTGCGGTAATAGCCCAGCAGGACGCCGCTATCGGGGCCGTCCTGGGCGCGGGGCTTGCGCTTCGCGGCTATGGCCATGGATCCTCCCGCATCGACACGCCGCCAGCGGTCAATTCCGAGCTTGGCAGCGCCCCGATGTAGCCTAGGCCCTGTCCGAATGCAACAGCGCCCAAGTTATTGATTTGTTTCAGCTTACAGGAAATTAACTGGCAGGCGGTTAATTCGCTTCGGCAGGCTTGGCTTCCGGCGGCAGCATGATCACGACTTCGTCCGGCCGGGCAAAGTCCAGCATCGCCCGCACCCGCTCATCAAGCAGATCGGGGTCGAGGCTGGAACTGCTGAGGCGGTAGACGCGGTTCTCCAGCTCCTGCTTCTGGGCCGAGACAGCGTCGGCCAGAGCATGGGCCTCCTTCAGGCGCTGGTTGAGGGCGATCCAGGCGAAAAGCCCTCGATCGCCTTCGATCGCGTGATAGGCGGCATAGGTCAGCAAGGCGATGCCGAGCACCGGTATCGCCACCTGTCGCAAGAGCCGCTTGATGTCCCCGAGCCAGCCCATCGGGTCAGCGAATCACAGGCGATTCCGCGTCGTCAAGGAAAAGCGACTCACCGGGGGACAAGGAGTCGCGACTGTTGCAAGAAGGACTCAGGTTGCCTAGAGCAAGATCGGGTCAGCTTCTATCAATCTGACCCGTGAATCTTGCTCTACATGTTAGGATTACAGCCTGATTCACGCCTCAAGCCGAGCAGGCTTGAGACGATCAGGCTCTAGCGCCGGAGCGCCGCCAGGCCGGCGAACCGGGCGTCCGCACCCAACTCTTCCTCGATGCGCAGAAGCTGGTTGTACTTGGCCAGGCGATCGGAGCGGGAAAGCGAGCCGGTCTTGATCTGGCCGCAACCGGCGGCAACCGCGAGGTCGGCGATGGTCGCATCCTCCGTCTCGCCCGACCGGTGGGACATCACGGTCCGGTAGCCCGCCTTGTGTGCCATGTCCACGGCCGCCAGGGTCTCGCTCAAGGTTCCGATCTGGTTGACCTTGATCAGCACCGCATTGGCGACCCCGCGCTTGATGCCCTCGCCGATCCGCAGCGGATTGGTGACGAAGAGATCGTCGCCGACGAGCTGGATTTCGGCGCCGAGCAGTTTGGTCAGCGCCGCCCAGCCTTCCCAATCGTCTTCGGCCATGCCGTCTTCGATGGAGGCGATGGGATAGCGCCCGACGAGCTCGCCATAGAAGCGGGCCATCTCGGCGGGTTTCAGAATCCTGCCCTCGCCTTCCAACCGATAGCTCCCCTCGCGGAAGAACTCGCTCGAGGCGGGATCGAGACCCAGCAGCACATCGCTGCCGGGCTTGAAGCCCGCGCCCTCGATCGCCTTGACGATGAAGGCGAGGCATTCATCAGCGCTCTTCAGGTTCGGCGCAAAGCCGCCCTCGTCACCCACATTGGTGTTGTGGCCCGCCGCCTTCAGCTGCGCCTTCAGCGCCTGGAAGATCTCCGCGCCCCAGCGCAGCGCTTCGGAAAACCGGGCCGCGCCGGCGGGCAGGATCATGAATTCCTGGAAGTCCACCGGGTTATCGGCATGGACGCCGCCATTGACGACGTTCATCTGCGGCACCGGCAACAGACTTGCGCCGGCGCCGCCGACATAGCGGTAAAGCGGCAGGCGGGCCTCTGCCGCCGCCGCCTTGGCCGCCGCCAGGCTGACGCCCAGGATCGCGTTGGCGCCCAGGCGCGATTTGTTGGCGGTGCCGTCGAGAGCGATCATCATGCGGTCGATCTTGGCCTGCTCGGAGGCCTCGATGCCCGAGAGCGCATCGAAGATCTCGCCATTGACCACGGCCACTGCCTTCAGCACGCCCTTGCCGCCATACCGCTTCTTGTCGCCATCCCTGAGCTCGACCGCCTCATGGGCGCCGGTCGAGGCGCCGGACGGCACGGCGGCGCGTCCGAAGGCGCCGCTCTCCAGTCGCAGGTCCACCTCGACGGTCGGATTGCCGCGGCTGTCCAGGATCTCGCGGGCACGGATATCGACGATGGCGCTCATGGGGAAAGCTCTCCTGCCCGATCGAAAACTCAGCCCTTATAGGGCGGGGCTTCCGGCAATGCCAGCGCGCGCAGCTCCTCGGCGCGCAACGGAAGATCCTGGTCGAGGAAGAACTCGTCGAGCTGGGGCGGCGGGACGCTCGTGCCGGAGAGCATCGCGTGGGCCTGGCCGCGATGATGGATCTGATGGATGAAGAGATGGCCGAGAATGGCCGCGACGGTCTCGGCGAAACGCCCAGCCTCGCGCCGATCCAGGACCGCCTTGCGCGTGAGATGCGACTCTCGCAGGCCGTCGCAGAATGCGATCAGCATCAGATCGCTCGCGCGCTGGGCCGCCGTCAGCTCGGCCAGGCTGGCGAAAGGCTCGTCGTCCTTGAATACGTCGTAGCCGCGGCCGTCATTCTCCAACGCATCGATGTAATACCAGTCCACGGTCAGGATGTGGCTGAGGGTCGCAGGGAGCGTCGGAAAGAAGCTCACCCGCCGGGCGCGATATTCGGCTTCGGGCAACCTGGCGCAGGCCCGATGCAAACGGTCGTTGGACCAGGCGTTGTTGCGGGCCATGGTCTGGAAATGCGCTACCAGCATAGGCGAAGGGCTACTGCCCCTTGGCCAGGCGATCGAAGGCCTGGAGACGGCCGAGCAAGGCCGGCATGTCCTTCAGCGGCACCATGTTGGGGCCATCCGAGGGCGCCCGATCGGGATCCTGATGGGTCTCCATGAACACGGCGGCCACCCCGACCGCGACAGCGGCCCGGGCCAGCACCGGCACGAACTCCCGCTGCCCGCCGCTGGAGGTTCCCTGCCCGCCCGGCTGCTGCACCGAGTGGGTGGCATCGAACACGACCGGATAGCCGGTCTCGGCCAGGATCGGCAGGCTGCGCATGTCGGAGACCAGCGTGTTGTAGCCGAAGCTGACGCCGCGCTCGCAGACGAGCATGCGCCGGTTGCCCGCGGCCTCCACTTTGGCAACCACCTGCTTCATGTCCCAGGGGGCGAGGAACTGGCCCTTCTTGATGTTCATGGCGCGGCCGGTCTTGGCGGCGGCGACCAGCAGATCGGTCTGCCGGCAGAGGAAGGCCGGAATCTGCAGCACGTCAACCGCCTCGGCCGTGGGCGCGCATTGCTCGGCCGCG
>DATNJA010000114.1:0-25860 GCA_035604155.1 Candidatus Udaeobacter sp.
CACAGCTGGAAGCTCTACACATGCGAATCGCGCGCGGCGTTCGATCTCTATCGCCGCACCTCGGCTACGTTCACGTCGGGATTTCCATCCCTCATTTGCGCTGCGCTCGCGCACGGCATCGAGACATCGCAGACGGTGCCTCTCCGGCTGGTTTCGACGGTGGCGGAAGTGGTCCCCGCCGAACTACGCGCATTGGTCGGACAGATCCCCGGTTGTCGGCTGACGGATTCTTATGGCTGCACAGAGTCGGGCCTAATCGCGGTTCAATGTGCGGCCTGCGATGCCTATCATCCAGCGGATCGGCATCTCGTTTTCGAGATTCTGGACGACGATGATCGTCCCGTCGGACCGGGAGCCATGGGCCGGATCGTCGTCACGCCGCTATTCAACCGAGCAATGCCGCTGATTCGATACGAAACGGGCGACTACGCCGTGCTGGCGGAGAACAACGGCTGTTCGCGCTCGCCGCTGGCGATCAAGAACATTGTTGGTCGCGAGAAGAACCTTTTCAAGTTGCCGGATGGCCGAAGAATATTTCCAAGAATACCTCTAAGCGTCGTGACCAAAATACCATGGCGCCAGTTCAAGCTCATCCAGACGACGTTCACCGACGTGGAACTGCACTATATTCCGAAAGACGAGACCGCGCAGATCCCTGAGGAACAGGCCCAGGACATGGTCGACCGCTATATGGCGCCGGGCTTCAAGGTACGTTGCGTGCGCGTGAAAGAGCTGGCCAGGGCGGCCAACGGCAAATTCCTGTCACATGAATGTCTCGTCTGAACCAGGCCGCAACGCATGGCTTGATGGGGACTTGGCCGATTGGAGGGACTGCAATCTGAACCGAATCGAAACACCAGGGAGCCTTCATGGATAGGACATTTCGGCTGTTGGGCGGAGCGCTTGTGCTGGCTTTTTTCGGGCTGCTTCCGCATGCCGAGGCGGCGACGCCTGCCGACACGATCGTCATGGCGCGCATCATTGACGACATTGGGACGCTGGACCCGGCGGAGGCCTATACCCTCAACGAGGCCGAGATCGTCTCCAACTGCTACGACAGGATGCTGCGGTTCGAGCCTGAGGACCTGACCAAGCTCGTTGGCGAGGCGGTGGAGAGCTGGACGGTCAGCGACGACGGCAGGACCTTTACCTTCAAGGTGCGGCCCGGGCAGAAGTTCCATTCGGGCGATCCGCTGACGGCGGAGGACATAGCCTTCTCCTTGCAGCGCGTGGTCATCCTCAACAAGGCGCCCGGCTTGCTTCTGACCCAGCTCGGTTGGGCTGCCGACAACGTCAAGCAACTGATCACGGCGGAGGGGCGCGACACAGTGCGGCTGACGATTGTCAATGACTTCGCCCCAAGCCTGGTGCTCAACCTGCTCAGTTCCACCGTCACCTCGGTCGTCGAGGAAAAGCTGGCCATGAGCCACGACGTCAACGGCGACCTTGGCAATCTCTGGCTGAAGACTCATGACGCCGGCTCCGGCCCGTACGCCTTGCGGTCTTGGACGCCAAATGATTCCGTGATCCTCGAGGCCGATCCCGGCTACCGCCTCGGCGCCCCCGCGATCAAGCATATCATCTTGAAGCACACACCCGAACCGTCGACGCAACGGCTTACGCTAGAAAAAGGCGATGCCGATATCGCGCGCGACCTCACCGCGGACCAAATCGCCGCTATTGCCGCCGATCCCGACATCGTCGTGACCAAGAGCCTGTTCAGCCAGATCTGGTATCTGGGCTTGAATATGAAGGACGCGCGGTTGGCCAACCCGAAGGTACGGGAAGCGATCCGCTATCTGATCGACTACAAGGGCATGGCGAGCAGCTTTCTCGCCGGCCAGGTGGTGGTCCACCAGTCCTTTGAGCCAAGCGGCGTCCTTGCGGCCCTCGACGACACGCCCTATAGCCTCGATGTGCCCAAGGCCAAGCAGCTCCTGGCCGAAGCCGGATATCCAAACGGCTTCGAGGTCCGGATCGATGTCTACAACGTTTCGCCCTTTCCCGAGATCGCCCAGTCGATGCAGCACAGCATGGCAATGGCCGGCATCAAGCTCGATATCGTCGAGGACGATCACAAACTGGCAAACTCTCTCTATGGGGCGCGCCAGCACCAGATCACCCTGGCGCGCTGGGCTCCCGACTACGCCGATCCGCACTCGAACGCGTTGTGGTTCGCATACAACACGGACAACTCGGACCATCCCAAATCCAAGCCCATGACTTGGCGCAACTCCTGGTATATCCCGGAGCTCAGCCTGGAAACCGACGCGGCCCGCAAGGAGAAGGACCTCGCGAAGCGCGCGGAGCTCTATCGCGACATCCAGGAAAAGGTTCGCACCGAAGGGCCGTTCGTCGTCCTGTTCCAGATCAACCGGGAGACCGCGGTGCGCAAGAACGTCAAGGGCTTCGTGCTGGGGCCGATCTACGACGCCGTGTTCTACCGTTTGATCAGCAAGTAGGGCGGCAATTCGCGGGTTTCTCTAACCCCGAATAGTGAATTTGCGGCCTAGCTTCGCTTCTTCGCCTCGCCGGCGAAGAAGCCGTTGATCTCGGCGAAGGGAGCGGCGCGGGCGAAGCCGGTGAAGCGGCCTTCCTCGGCGATTTCCTTGGCGACGCGCATGAACTCGCCCCAGGCGGCACGGGCGAGTGCGCCGCCGACGCTGATCCGGCGCACGCCGAGACCGGCGAAGGTCGCGACCGGCATGTCCGACACCACGGTCAGCACGTTGACCGGCTTCGGCGCCACGGCCTTCACCACGGCCGCGATCTGCTCGGGCGTCTTCACCCCCGGCGCATAGAGGCAATCCGCGCCCGCGGCGGCATAGGCCTGCAAACGCCGTAGCGACTCGTTGAGCGGGTCGGGATGGCCGACCAGGAAGCATTCGGCTCGCGCCGTCAGCAGCACGCCGGAGTTGGACCGGTCGATAGCCTGGCGCGCCGCCTTGATGCGCTCGACGGCTTGGGGCAGGTCATAGAGCGGATGATCGCTTCGTCCGGTCGAATCCTCGATCGAGAGGCCGGCGACGCCGGTCTCGACAGCGCGGGCGACATTGGCCGCGACGCCGGACGGTTCGTCGGCGTAGCCGTTCTCGAAATCGGCGTTCACGGGCAGCGCGGTGGCGGCCACGATGGCGCCGAGATGGGCCAGCATGGCCTCGAGCCCGACGGCATTGTCGGGCAGCCCCATGGACCAGGCGCAGCCCGAGCTGGTCGTGGCCAGGGCCTTGAAGCCCAGATGCTGGAGATAGCGGGCCGAGCCCGCGTCCCAGGGATTGGGAATGACGAAGCAGCCGGATTCATGCAGGGCGCGGAAGATCCGGCGCCGTTCGGCGGTGTCGGCGGGCATCTTGACTCCACTTCTGTCCGGCTTTGCGGGACCGAAGCCGATCATAGCCGAAATCGGCCCCGGGCGCTTCAACCCTACTTCGTCAGCAAGCGATAGAACACGGCGCCATAGGTCTGGCCGAAGACGAATCCCTTCACGTTGCTGCGGGACGCGATCCGTTTGGTCGATTGGAACAGCACCAGTATCGGGCCGTCGGCCTGCACCTTTCTCTGGATGTCGAGATACATCTCCTTGCGCTTGTCTGCGTCCTTTTCCCCGACCGCCGCGGCGGTCTCGGCGCTCAGCTCCGGAATGTCCCAATCGACCCGCCAGGCCAGCGTCTTGACCCGCGCCTTGTCAGAGTTGTCGGGGTTCGAGGCAAAGACGGAGGCATTAGCGTGAGGATCAAGGTAGTCCGGATTCCAGTGCAGGATCACGATCTGCTCCTTGCGGACCCGCATCAGCATGCTCACCTGCTTGGCGTCCTCCTGGACCAGGTTCACCTTGATCCCGGCCGCGGCCATGGTCTGCTGCACCGACTGGGCTATCTCCACCATGGGCGAGAGATTGGGCGTGTCCAGCTGGACCTCGAAGCCGTCGGGATAGCCGGCTTCGGTCAGCAGCTGCTTGGCCTTGGCGGGATCGAGCGAGAAGGGATTGTCCTCGAGAGAGGCATAGAGCCCGCTCGGCCAGAACGACTGGTGGACGATCATCTGGCCTTTCAGCAGGCTCGACGCCATGCCCTGATAGTCGATCAGGTAGCGGATGGCCTCGCGAACCTTGGGATTGGCCAGCCGCGCGTCCTTCATATTGAGCGCCATGTACCAGAGCTCGCCGGACGGGTAGCTGGTGACGGTGATGTCCGGATTGCCCGCCAGGCCTGCGATCTGGTCGGTGGTCAATTCGCGGGCGATATCGACGTCACCCTTCTCGAGCAGAAGGCGCTGGGCCGCTGCTTCCGGGGTGTGCCGCAGGATCACGCGGGCGATCTTCGGCGCCCCCAGATGATAGGCCGGATAGGCCTCCAGCACGACGGAATCATCCGGCGTCCAGGACTTGAGAACGAACGGCCCGGAGCCCGCGTCATGGGTCTTCAGCCAGGCATTGCCGAGATCGCCGTTGACCTCATGCTTCATCGTGTCGGTCTCGTCGACCACAGAGGCGACGCAGGTGCTGAGAATGTTGAGCACCAGCTGAGGTCCGTAGTTGACGGCGATGGTGAGGCTTAGCGTGCTGTCGTCCGTCGCCTTCACCAGGTCCTTGACGTTGTCGGCCTTCCAGCCGAACTGGGTCAGCAGGAACCCCGGCGCCTTGCTGAGGATGACCACGCGCTGCAGGGAGAAGGCGATGTCCTCGGCCCGGAGCGGATTGCCTGAGTGGAACTTCTGCCCCGGACGGACCTTGAAGGTGAAGGTCTTGCCGTCGTCGCTGACGGTCCAGCTCTCCACCGCCTCGCCTACCAGCTTGTGCAGATCCTCGGGCTCATAGCGCATGATCCGGTCGTAGGTGTTGCTGATGACGTCGCCGTCGGAGATTCCATAGCCCTCGGCCGGGTCGAAGGACAGTATGTCGTCGATCGCCTTGGCCACGACGATGGTATCCGGCGGCGAGGCCGCCTCGGCCGCGGCAAGCAGCCCGAATACGGCGAAGGCGGACGCGGCGATGAAAGTTCCGGCTCGTAAGGTCATGCAGCCTCCGTCTTGCTGGTCGATGCCTCTGCGCGGCCTGGACCGACCCATCAGATCAGGCATTCGTGCAGGAGATATTTGCCGCTGGGCGCTCTGGGAAGCTCGTCGACCCTGAGGCAACGCACCTTGAATCCGGGCGCCATGTAGCGGTCGATCAAGTCCTGGGCAACAGCCTCGGCGATCTGCATGGTGTCATCGCGCGGGACGTAGAGCAGCTCGATGTCGGTCAACGTCCGCTGGATGAGCTTGTACTGCCGCAAGGCCAGATCATGGACCACGCGATGGGGGAGCCTGGGCAGGACCTTGCTGCCGTCCGGCATCTTGAACAGATTGCGCTCGCGCCCGACGATGCGCCGGATGGCCAGCGATGATCGCGGGCAGCCGTTGGCCGGCGCCACCTCGGCATAGTCGCCGGTCTCGTAGCGAATGAGCGGCATGGCCCGGTTGAACAGGGTGGTGACGATGACCCGGCCCATCTCTCCGGGTTCGGGCCTCCTGCCATCCTCGGTGATCAGCTCGAGAATGAGATGCCGGTCCGCTGGGTGATAGGCATCGCACAGCGGACATTGGCTGGCGATCAGGCCGGTCTCGATGGTGCCGTACATGTCGACCAGGCGGCAGCCGGGAATCTGGCGAACCAGATCGCGCAGTTCCTCGGGCAGCACTTCGGCAACGGTCGAGACGAGCTTTAGGGGAAGGGTCTCGGACGCCTCCCGGCACATTTCCAGCACCGCGAATATCATGGAAGGCGAGGACATGACGAATGACGGGGAAACCTGGCGCAGCAGATCGAGGGCCACGCGCGATTCCGACGTATGGAGCTTCCACCAGCGGCCACCGTTGGCCGTGTCCTCCTCCTCGATCTGACCGGCCGGATGGTCGGCATAGGGCACCGAAAGTTGGACCATCCGCTTATGGTCGGCGAAACCCCAGCCGCGCTTCAGCCGCCGGTTCTCCAAGGAATTGATCTCATAGTGGCGCTGGGTCTTGCGGACCTCCATCGGCTCGCCGGTCGATCCCGAGGTGGGCTTGATCGTGACCTTGCCATGGGCGGGAGGAATGAAGCTGCTGAAGAACTCCGCCGTCCGGTCCCTGACCAGGGCCTTGGCCGTGATGGGGATGTCGCGAAAGGCAATTGGATTCCCTGCGCGCAGGCGCTCGGCCCAGGCTTGCGCCCGGTAGAACGGCGCATGGTTCGCCGCATGGGTCAGCATGGCGACCACCGCCTCGCGCCGGTTCCATCTGACTTCGGGTTTCATCAGCCGGAGAGCCCCTCGTAGCCGGCAGTTACGCCGGTGAGGTAGGGCTTTTGGCCCAGGCTGGCAATAGGCTTGGCAGAATCCGCCCGCCCGGTCACACCAGGGACTCGTGCATCAGGAACTTGCCGCTCGGCGCCCGGGGAATCCCCGAGACCCGCACCGGCCGCACCTTGAAGCCGGGGGAGAGATACCGGTCGATGACGTTCTGAATGACCCCGGGCTCAAGCTCGGCAGCGCCTTCGCGCAGCACATAATGCAGCTCGATGTCGTGAAGCGTGGTCTGGATGAGCTTGTATTGGCCGAGGCCGAGTTCGAGGGCGACATTCGAGGGCATCGTCGGCGCGACTTTCCTGCCGTCCGGCAGCTTGAAGAGGTTCTTCTCCCGGCCGACGATCCGGGTGATCGCCCGGGGCGAACGTGGGCAATCCTTGCGGCTTCCGAGCACGGCGTAGTCGCCGATTTCGTAGCGCAAGAACGGCATGGCCCGATTGAACAGGGGCGTGACGACGACCCGGCCCATCTCTCCCGCCGCCACGGGCCGCCCGTCCTCTCCCAGGAGTTCGAGGATGAGATGCCTGTCCGCCGGGTGGTAGTCGCCGCATGAGGCGCATTGGGCCACGATCAAGCCTGCTTCGATGGCGCCGTAAGTGTCCATCACGCGGCAATTCGGGAGCCCACGCGCGAGCCGGCGCAGCTCGTCCGACACCACCTCCGAGTAGGTGGTGATCAGCTCCAGCGGAAGAGGCCGCCCGGTCTCGGCGCAAAGTTCCAACACGCCCTGGATGATCGAGGGGAACGCGATGATGTGCGTGGCGCCGACGCGGGACAACAGGTCGAACGCGGCCCTCGTATCGAGCGAGGACAGCTCCCAGGTCCGGCCGCCGTTCTTCCGATCTTTCTCCACGATCCGGCCAATTGGGCGCTCGGCGCCAGGATGCATGACATGGACGTGCCGGCTATGGCGTTGAACTTCCCAGCCCGCCTGGAGCCGTTGATTCTCGGCCATGTTGATTTGGAAATGCCGGTCGGTCTTGCGGACTTCCAGCGGTTCGCCGGTCGATCCCGACGTGTACTTCGAAGTGATTGCACCGTCCTCAGAAGGAACGAAAGCGCTGTAGAACCGCGCCGCTTCGGCTTTGACCGTCTTGGCGGGCGTAAGCGGGATGTCGCGGAAGGTGAGACTTTGACCATTGCGCACGCAAGCTGCCCATCCCTGGTCCCGGTAGTGGGGCGAATGGCGCGCCGCATGGGCGATCATGGCGGCCAGTGCCTGGCGCGGTTCCGGGATTGGCGGGTCCGCCATCAGAGGCAAATCCTCATCTCACCGGCGAGCGCCAGATCTTGCCGCGCCGGCGCACTCTTTCCAGGGCCTTGCCGATGGCCTCGTCCGTGCCCGCCAAGCGGTGACCTTGGGGCTGGGGTGGGTCGGCCCGCCAGCCGAAGGCATTCAGCACCGCTTCGCACTCGTAGTAGTCGGGAAGCAGAGCAGCCAGAAGCGCCCGGAACGCCTCCGGCGCCTGACGCTCCGCCGCTTCTAGCGTAGCGCGCCGGTCTTCAGCCGACGCGCCCAGGAAGGACTCCTCGCCCCCGGCGGCGGCCAGAACAATCCTCAGCACCGGCCCGGCCGCCGCATCCTGCCGGCCCAGACCGAGCCCCGCAGCACTGCCGCTCGGCAGCCCCATGCCTGCTTCGGATGGCAGGATCGTATCCAGTACCGCTTCCAGGAAGGCGTCCGTCATGCGACCTCCCGTACCAGATCGTCGGCCAGCTTGAGGGCGAGGGCGCCGATGGTAGAGCCGGGATTGAGCGCGCCCACCGTGGGAAAAACGCTCCCGTCGGCGACCAGCAGATTGGGGACGGCGTGACAGCGGCCGTGGCCGTCGACGACCGATGTCGCGGGATCGCTTCCCATGCGCGCGGTGCCGAGCAGATGCCAGCCCGTGAGTGGGGCGAGCGGCAGGCGGTGGATGCGCCGGGCACCGGCCGCGCGGAGCATTTCTTCTGCGCGGTCGAGGCCGAAATCGAGGCTGAGGCGGTCGCGCTGGGCAAGTCGATATTCGAGCCGAACGCCGGGCAGGCCGTCGGCCTCGGTCCTGTCGGTGAGAGTCACGCGGTTGCCCGGCTCGGGCAGGTCCTCCACCGTCACCAGGACGGCGATGGAATGGCGGAATTCCTCGCGGAGCCGGTACTGGGCCTCTTCGCCCCAAGGCCGCTCGAGGCGCAGGGCCTGCTGGAGCAGGTTGTTCTCCCGGGTTACCTGAAGCTGCACGCCTCGGACAAAGCCGCGGCCGAGGTCCGTCTCATAGAACTCGTGGGAATAGATGGAGCAGCCGACCGGGCCGACCGGGCCATCCAGCTCCTCCTCGAACATGCCCCGGACATAGCCCGCCGGATGGAACATCAGGTTTCGCCCCAGGGCCGGACTGGCCAGGCCGGAGGCCAGGAGCAGGCGCGCGGTGCCGATGCCGTTGCCGGCGACGACGACGATCGAGGCCGGCTGAACCTGTTCGCGCCCATCGGCGTCGCGATAGACGACGCCCGTGGCGCGTCCGGCTTCGATGGTCACCTGCTGCACGATTGCGCCGGTGGCGAGCTTCACGCCTCGAGCGATGGCTTTCGGCCAATAGGTGGCATCGACCGAGGCTTTGGCCCGGCTGATGCAGCCGATGAGGCAGGTGCCGCAGTGATTGCAGCCGGGCCGTCCGTCATGGTCCGTGTTGTTGATCGCCGCATCCACGGGCCACCAATGCCAGCCGAGGCGATCGAAGCCGCGGGCCGCCGTCATGCCCAGGCGCCCCAGGGCGAACGGCGGCATGGCTCTGCGGGGCTTGGGCGGATAGGCCGGATCGCCGGCGAGACCGCTCACCCCCATGATGGAATCGTTCAGGTCGTAGTAAGGCTCGAGGTCGAAATAACCGAAGGGCCAGTCGTCGCCCACGCCGTCCAGGCTTCGGGTGGCGAAGTCGGAAGGATGAAGCCGGGGGAAATGGGCGGCCCAGTTGACCGTCGAACCCCCGACCCCGTTCCACATGAGCGGCTTAATCGCGGATTGGGAATCGTCGATGGGATAATCCGCGGAAGGCGAGCCTTCCTTGGCCTGGAGCCTGAGATTGGGCGAGGTCGCGAAGGAGCCGAGGCCGGCGCGTTGCCAGTTCCTGAAGGCGGCCGGCATGCGTTTCGTCTCGGGCCAGTCGCCGCGCTCCAGGCAGAGGATCGAGAGCTTGGGCGCGCGTTCGGCAAGCCGCCAAGAGAAAGCGGCACCGGCGAATCCGGCACCGGCGACCACAACATCGACCGGATTACGCTTCACGGCTTCGGGGCATCCCTTCAAGTCAAGCGCCCGGGCGGCAACGCCGGGCTGCGACATACTGCCTCAAATCTGCCGACTTCGCTCGGCCATGGCGCTATCGGGAAGGGGACCCTAGAGCAAGATCGGGTCAGCCTGAGTCAGGCTGACCCGCGAATCTTGCTCTACATGTTAGAATGAGAGCCTGATTCACGCCTCAAGCCGAGCAGGCTTGAGATGATCAGGCTCTCGCCGTCGCAACTGCGACCGGACCTGTCGCAAACGGGCCAAGCGCAGTCGCGCGGGCTATGGTCCCCGGAGGGCCTGCTTCCTACATTCGCGCCATGGTAAAAGCCTGCTCGACATTGCTGATCGCCTGCGGCGCTCTGGCGCGCGAAATGCTGGCCTTGAAGGCGGCCCATGGCTGGGGTTCGCTCGAGATCACATGCCTGCCGGCCAGCTGGCACAACACGCCCCAGAAGATTCCCGAAGGCGTGCGCCGAAAGATCCGCGCCGGGCGCAAGACCCATGATCATGTGCTGGTCGCCTATGGCGACTGCGGCACGGGCGGGTTGCTGGACAAGGTACTGGCGGAGGAGGGAGCGGAGCGGATCGACGGGCCCCACTGCTACCAGTTCTATGCCGGGACCAAGGATTTCGAGGCGATGGTGGAGGCGGAGCCCGGTATTTTCTTCCTGACCGACTATCTGGCGCGCCATTTCGACCGGCTGATCGTCCGGGGCCTGGGCCTGGACCGCCATCCCGAGCTGAGGGACGACTATTTCGGCAACTACCGCAAGCTCGTCTATCTGGCCCAGACCGAGGACGCCGCGCTGAAGGCGAAGGCGATGGCGGCGGCGGACCGGCTCGGTCTTGCCTTCGAATACCGCCTGACGGCATATGGCGAGCTCGAGACTTTCATGGCCGAAGCCGCGAAGAAGGGAGCGCGCCGTGGCGCAGCTGATCGTCGTCTATTGGCGTGACATTCCAGCCCAGGTGATCGTCCGGCGCGGCCGCGAGACGGCCAAGCGCCAGCTCACCGAGCGCTTCGAAAAGGCGATCGACCGGGCCGCCATGCGGGCCGGCCTGCGCGACACCGACTCCTATCTTGCCGAATGGCGCCGGGCCGAGCCGGTCGCCTGCGGCGATGATCTCGAGGCGGAAGCAGCGGCGGCGGCCGAGAAGCTGGAGCGGGAATACGACGACGAGCGCCTGAAGCAGCTTGTCGCCAGCGGCGGCCGTCCTTGACCGGGCCCGCCACCGTATGACCCACAGATCCGCCGGCCGGCTAGAGGCCCTGCTGCTGCGCCGGGCCTTCGTGATGACGGCCGAAACCTCGCCCCCGGATGCGGCCTCGGCCGAGAGCGTGCTCGATCGCGCCTCCTGCCTGAAGGGCCTGGCGGATGCGGTCAACGTCACCGACGGGGCGGGTGCCAGAGCCCATATGTCGGCCATCGCGTGCGCCGCTATCCTGGCCCAGCATGGCATCGAGCCGGTGCT
Organism: Candidatus Udaeobacter sp.; assembly: GCA_035604155.1. GTDB lineage: Bacteria > Pseudomonadota > Alphaproteobacteria > Dongiales > Dongiaceae > DASXQK01. The sequence continues at coordinate 11,062 of DATNJA010000114.1, forward strand.
GCAGTTCACCGTGCGCGACCGCAATCGCCTCGCTCTCCAGGGCGACCTGATCGGCGCGGCGGCGCTCGGCATTCCCAACATCCTCTGCCTCCATGGCGACGATCCGAAGAATGGCGACCAGCCGGAGACCAAGCCGGTCTATGACATCGACAGCCGGACCCTGATGACGACCGCCCGGCGCCTCAGGGAAGAAGGGCTGCTCCCCTCCGGCCGGCCGGTGGCGCCGGCGCCGCGGCTTCTCATCGGCGCCGCCGATGCGCCACAGGATCCGAAGCCCGAGTGGAAGCCCGATGGGCTGAAGGCCAAGATCGAAGCGGGCGCGGATTTCGTGCAGACGCAATACTGCTTCGACCTCGCCATGCTGCGCCGATATCTCGCGCGCCTCAGCGATCACGGGATCCTGGAAAGGCTCTACGTCATCGTCGGCATCGGGCCCATCGCCTCGGCCAAATCGGCCCGCTGGATGAACGAGCATCTTTTCGGCGTCACCATTCCCGAGGCGGTCATCGCCCGGCTCGAGGCGGCATCCGACCAGTGGGCGGAGGGCCGAAAGATTTGCGTCGAGCTGCTGCAGGAGCTGTCCGAGATCGACGGCGTGGCCGGCGCCCATCTGATGGGGCCGCGCCAGGAGCCGGCCATCGCCGAGGCCATCGCCGAGTCCGGTCTCCTGAAAAAGCGCCAGGCGGCCTAAAGGGACCATGTATTCCGTCAGGCTCTCTTCCATCCGCCATGCCCGCGCCCTGGAGGTGTTCTACAACGCCTTCGAGCCGGCCATGGTCCTGCTGGCGCCTCTGTTGAAGCGGGTCGGTTACGGCCGGCTCGAAAGGCCGGTCGCCGCTGTCGAGCGGACCGTGAAGGGCTTCCTCTTCGACTGCCAGATGTGCGGGCAATGCGCGCTCTCCTCGACCGGCATGTCCTGCCCGATGAATTGCCCCAAGAGCTTGCGCAACGGCCCCTGCGGCGGGGTGCGCGAGAACGGCCATTGCGAGGTCAAGCCGGAGATGAAATGCGTCTGGGTGCAGGCCTGGGAAGGCTCCCGACGGATGCGGACCGGCGCCAAGATCCTGGACGTGCAGAAGCCGGTCGACAATCGGCTGAAAGGCCGCTCCTCCTGGCTCAAGGTCGTGCGCGACAAGACCGAACCGGCTGAAACGCCTGCCAAGCCGGGCGGGAAACCTGCAGCCGGCGCCGTCAAGACCGGCGCCAAGGCCCCGACATGACGTCTCAGTCCTTCGTCGATCCGGCGAGCCCGCTGCCGCCCATCCCCGGCCACAGTTCGCGCGGCCGGCTCGAGCGCGTGTTGCGCGAGGGCAAATTTGCCGTCACCGCCGAGCTCAATCCCCCGGATTCCGCCGATCCCCAGGAGGTCTACGACCGGGCGCTCGTGCTCTCCGAGGTCTGCGATGCCATCAATGCCACGGACGCCTCGGGCGCCAACGTGCATATGTCAAGCGTGGGCATTTGCAGCCTCTTAACCCGGGCAGGTTATGCGGTGGTGATGCAGATCTCCTGCCGCGACCGCAACCGGATCGCCATCCAGGGCGACGTCCTGGGAGCGGCGGCCATGGGTGTCGCCAATATCCTATGCCTCACTGGTGACGGCGTGCAGGCGGGCGACCAGCCCGCGGCCAAGCCGGTGTTCGATCTCGACAGCACCTCGCTGCTCGAGACCATCCGGGGCATGCGCGACCGGCGCGTGTTCCTGTCGGGGCGCAAGATCACGGTGCCGCCCCAGGTGTTCCTCGGCGCCGCCGCCAATCCCTTCTCGCCGCCCTACGACTACCGGCCGCTGCATCTGGCCAAGAAGGTCGCGGCCGGGGCCCAGTTCATCCAGACCCAATACTGCTACGACATGCCGCTTCTGGAACGCTTCATGGCCAAGGTGCGCGAGCAGGGCCTGCACGAGAAGTGTTTCATCCTGGTGGGCGTGGGGCCGCTGGCCTCGGCCCGCGGGGCGCGCTGGATGCGCGCCAATGTTCCCGGCATCCATGTGCCCGATCCGGTCATCGCCCGGCTCGAAGGCGCCAAGGACCAGAAGCTCGAGGGCAAGAAAATCTGCATCGAGCTCATCCAGCAGGTGCGCGAGATTCCGGGCGTCGCCGGCGTTCACGTCATGGCCTACCGCCAGGAAGAGCTCGTTTCGGAAATCATCGCCGCCTCCGGCATCATGACAAACCGCACGCCACGGCGTTCGGCCAAGGAAAGGACCAGCCTGACATGACCGACACCGTTATTTCTTCGGCGACCAAGGAGGTCGTCATCGGCTTCGAGCGGCCGTTCTGCCTGATCGGCGAAAGGATCAACCCGACGGGCCGAAAGCTGCTCGCCGCCGAGATGGCGGCCGGCGACTTCAGCCGGGTCAGGGCCGACGCGATTGCCCAGGTCGAGGCCGGCGCCCATATGCTGGACGTGAATGCCGGCATCCCGATGGCCGACGAACCGCGCATCCTGGCCGAGACGATCGAGCTGGTGCAGTCGCTGACCGACGTGCCGCTGTCGATCGATTCCTCCATCGTCGCGGCGCTGGAAGCCGGACTCAAGGTCTACAAGGGCAAGGCGCTGCTCAATTCGGTCACCGGCGAGGAGGAACGGCTGGAAAGCGTGCTGCCCCTGGTGAAGAAATACGGCGCCGCCGTGGTCGCCATCTCCAACGACGAGACCGGTATTTCCGAAGACCCGGACGTGCGCTTCCTGGTGGCCAAGAAGATCGTTCATCGCGCCGCCGATTTCGGCATTCCCCATTCGGACATCGTGGTCGATCCGCTGGTCATGCCGGTGGGCGCCTTGAACCAGGCCGGGCGCAGCGTGTTCCATCTGATCCGGCGCCTGCGCGAGGAGCTGAAGGTCAACACCACCTGCGGCGCCTCCAATTTCAGCTTCGGGCTTCCCAACCGGCACGGCCTCAATGCCTCGTTCCTCTCCATGCTGATCGGCGCCGGCATGACCTCGGCCATCACCAATCCGCTTCACCCCGAGGAGGTGACGGCGGTCATGGGCGCGGACGTGGCCATGGGCCATGACGAGAACTGCATGCGCTGGATCCAGAAGTTCCGCGAGCCGTTGACCGAAGGCCAGGAAGGCGCCCGCGGCCGGCGGGAAGGCAGGCGCCGGCGTGCCTGATCCAGCACCCCTGCCGGAGGCGCGTGCCGACCGGCCGGTGGCGAGTGCCGGCAAGCCCGACGCGCTGGTCGTGTTCATGCCCTCGGGCCGGCGCGGACGTTTTGTCATCGGAACGCCGTTGCTCCAGGCGGCGCGCAGCCTCGGCGTCGACATCGATTCGGTATGCGGCGGGCGCGGCATCTGCGGGCGCTGCCAAGTCGAAGTCTCGCAAGGCGAATTCGCCAAGCTCGGCGTCACCTCCAAGGCCGAGCATCTCTCGGGCTTCGGCGCCATCGAGCAGCGCTATGCCGACCGGCGCGGCCTTCAGCCTGGCCGTCGCCTGTCCTGCTCGACGCTGCTTTACGGCGACGCCGTCATCGACGTGCCGCCGGAAAGCCAGGTCCACAAGCAGGTCGTGCGCAAGCGGGCCGAGATGCGAGCGATCGAGCTCGATCCCGTGGTGCGCCTGCACTATGTCGAGGTGGCCGAGCCGGACATGCATGATCCGGCCGGCGATCTGCAGCGCTTGGAAAAGGCGCTGCGCGAACAGTGGGGCCTAAAGGGGCTCGACACCGACCTCAGGGTCATCCAGGGCCTGCAGAAGGCACTGCGCAAAGGCGAGTGGAAGGTGACCGTCGCCGTCCACCAGGGCAGGCAGATCACCGCGGTCTGGCCGGGCTTCCACGACAAGATCTACGGGCTTGCCTTCGACATCGGCTCGACCACCATCGCCGGGCATCTCTGCGATCTGGCGAGCGGCGAAGTGGTCGGGTCGGCCGGGCTGATGAATCCCCAGATCCGGTTCGGCGAGGACCTGATGAGCCGGGTCAGCTACGTCATGATGAACCCGGGCGGCGACGCGGAGATGACCAAGGCGGTGCGCGAGGCCTTGAACCAGCTCGTGGGCAGCGTCTGCAAGGAGGCGGGCGTCGGCCCCCGCGACATCCTCGAGGTCACCTTCGTCGGCAATCCCATCATGCATCATCTGTTCCTCGGCATCGATCCGACGGAGCTGGGTGGCGCGCCATTCGCGCTGGCGACAGACGGGCCGATCGCCATCTGGGCCTCGGAAGTGGAGCTGAGAATCCACCCCAACGCGCGGATTTATGTGCTTCCTTGCATCGCCGGCCATGTCGGCGCCGACACCGCCGGCGTCATCCTGTCGGAGGCCCCGCATCAGGCGGACGAAGTGACGCTCATCGTCGACGTCGGCACCAATGCGGAGATCGTGCTGGGCAACCGGCACCGGCTGCTGGCGGCCTCGAGCCCGACCGGTCCTGCCTTCGAAGGGGCGCAGATCTCCTGCGGCCAGCGCGCCGCCCCCGGCGCCATCGAGCGGGTGCGCGTCGATCCCGAGACCCTGGAACCGCGTTTCAAGGTGATCGGCAGCGACAAATGGTCGGACGAGCCGGGATTCGCCGAAGCGATCGAGACCATCGGCATCACCGGCGTCTGCGGCTCGGGCATCATCGAGGCGCTAGCCGAGATGTTCCTTGCCGGCATCATCACCGAGGACGGCATCATCGACGGCAGCCTCGCCGCCCGCAGCCCGCGCATCCAGCCCGAGGGCCGCACCTTCTCCTATCTGCTCCATCAAGGGCCGCCGGTGCTGCGCATTACCCAGAACGACGTCCGGGCGATCCAGCTCGCGAAGGCCGCTCTCTATGCCGGCGCAAGGCTGCTCATGGACCATTTCGGGGTGGAGCAGGTGGACCGGATCACCCTCGCCGGGGCCTTCGGCAGCCACATTGACGTCAAATACGCCATGATCCTGGGCATGATTCCCGATTGCGACCTGGCCAAGGTCGGCTCGGCCGGGAACGCAGCGGGAACGGGCGCCCGAATCGCCCTCCTCAACCTGAAATCCAGGGAGGAGATCGCCCGGGTCGTGAAGCAAGTGGAGAAGGTGGAGACGGCGGTCGAGCCCAAATTTCAGGAACATTTCGTGGAAGCGATGGCGATTCCGCACAAAACTCGCCCCTACCCCCATCTTTCGGCCGTTGTCCGCTTGCCAGCCCCCAAGAAGTTGTTGCAGGCTGGTGAAGAGGGGGGTCCGCGCCGGCGGCGGCGGCGCAGCTGACCGCCCCCTAATTGGGGGCAAGCATGGCGAAATCGGCAAAGAAGGCCGCGCCAAAGGCGAGCAAGGGGAATAGAACGGGAACCAAGAAGGTTTCGCCGGTGAAAAAGGCTGTGCCCCGGCGGACGCCGGCGGCTGCTCTCCGGCCCAGTGCGGCGCATAAGCCGGCGGCGCATAAGCCGGCGGCGCACAAACCGGCGGCGCACAAGCCGGCTCGGCCAAGCACCAAGGCCCTGGCGGCATCCCCGAAGCTGGCGGCGGTGCGCGCGATGCTGGAGGCCCAGCGCCAGCACGACCTGACCGCGGTGCTCGCCTGTTTCGGACCCGAGCCGATGCTGGAATCCGCCGGCGGTCCACGCCATGTGGGCGTCGAGCGGGTCAGCCAGATCTTCAGCGACCTCTTCCGGGCCTTTCCCGACCTGCAGCTCGAGGTTACCGCGGAGCACGAGTCGCCCGACAGCGTCATCGTCGAGTACCTCATGCAAGGCACCCACCGCCAGCAATGGCTCGGCATGGCGCCCCGCGGACGTTCCCTCAGCCTTCCGGTTTGCGCCGTGTTCTCGTTCGACAAGCGCGGCCAGCTCGCTTCGCAGCGCCTCTACCTCGACCGGAATCTGGCGATCGTGCAACTGACCAGCGGGCTGTTGCGGTAACCCGCGGCGCATTCGTTCCCGTCGTCGCGCGTGCTCGCGCGCGGCGCAGATGAAGCGTTGGCGTGAGGCGCTGGGGCTTTAGCCCACAGCGAGCGCGCGCTCCGGTTCGGGCAGTTCCATGCCCCACATCTTCTCGAGATTGTAGAGAGAGCGGATCTCGGGGCGGAACAGGTGGACGACGATGTCGCCGCCGTCGATGAGCAGCCAGTCTCCCGTCGCCACGCCCTCGACCCCGGCGCTCTTCACGCCCGAGGCCTTGAACTTGATCATGAGATGCTCGGCCATGGCGCCCAGCTGTCTGGCAGACCGGCCGGTGGCGATGACCATGAAGTCGGCGATGGAGGATTTGCGGCTGAGGTCGATGGCGACCACATTTTCGGCCTTGTCGTCTTCGAGGGATCTCTCGACCAGGCCGAGGAGCTTCTTCGATGCGGCCGGAGCCTTGGACGGACCGGCCTTGGCTTTGCGTGCTATGGCGATCACCCTTTCACTGTTGTGCCTCTTGTCCGGCCGCGCCGGATCTCGGTCGCCGAGGTCCGGTTGAGCCGGCTATGCACGAACAGCCAAGCGGGCGGGTCGGCCTTCGCCAAGCTTCGACCCGCACCTTCCTTCAACCGGTGCCGGGCGAAGCGCCGCGCCGCCTTGGCGGCCAGTGCCTCAAAACAATAGGAAGGGCGGGCGAAAACCGCAATGGGAAGCAGGTGAAAGATTTGTTGCCAGCTTCGCCAGGCGGCGATCTGGGACAGGTTGTCGGCGCCCATGAGCCAGATGAAGCGGACATCGCGATAGCGCCTGAGGAGCAGGCGCAGGGTCTCGGCCGTGTAGCGGGTGCCAAGCCGGGCTTCGATGTCGGTCACCTTGATGCGCCTGTCCTTCGCCGCTGCGGCCCGCGCTCTCGCCAGGCGCTCGGCGAAGGGCGCCATGCCGGCCACCGGCTTCAGCGGGTTCTGCGGGCTGACCATCCACCAGACCTCGTCCAGGCCCAGGCGCTGGATGGCGGCGCGGGAGATGTCGAGATGCCCGCCATGGGCGGGGTTGAAGGATCCGCCGAGAATGCCGATGCGCCGCGCCATGCGCCCCTTGCCCTCCAGCTTTGGCGAAAAAGCTCCGCAGCGATTACGGTCTGATCTGTCCCGTGCCGCGGACGACGTATTTGTAGCTGGTAAGCTGCTCGGCGCCCACGGGCCCGCGGGCGTGGAGCTTGCCGGTGGCGATCCCGATCTCCGCCCCCATGCCGAACTCGCCGCCGTCGGCGAACTGGGTCGAGGCGTTGACCAGCACGATGGCCGCGTCCACCTCGGCGAGGAAGCGCTCGGCCACGGCCCGGTCCTCGGCGACGATGGCCTCGGTGTGGCGCGAGCCGTGTCGCGCGATATGAGCGAGTGCACCCTCGACACCGTCGACGAGCGCGATGGCCAGGATGGCGTCGAGATATTCGGTATCCCAGTCGGCCGCGCTCGCCTTGCCGATGCGCGGATCGACGGCGCGGGCCGCTTCATCGCCGCGCAGCTCGCAACCGGCGCTGACGAGGTGATCGACGATGCCGGGCAGGAGCTTGGCAGCGACCGCGCGATCCACGAGCAGGGTTTCGGTCGCGCCGCAGACGCCGGTGCGCCGCATCTTGGCATTGAGCACGATCCGCCGGGCCGCGGCCGGATCGGCGCTCGCATCCACGTAGGTGTGGCAGAGCCCGTCGAGATGGGCGAGCACGGGGATGCGGCTTTCCCGCTGCACCCGCTCGATCAGCCCGCGCCCGCCGCGGGGCACGATGACATCGACCAGGTCGCTCATGGCGAGAAGAACCCCGACTGCGCGGCGATCGCTGGTCGGCAGGCGCTGGACCGATGCTTCGGGCAGCCCGGCATGACCGAGAGCCGCGGTAAAGCAGTCGAGGATGGCGGCAGAGGAGCGCTTGCTTTCCGATCCGCCCCGCAGGATCGAAGCGTTGCCGGCGCGCAGGCATAGGGCGGCGGCATCGGCGGTCACGTTGGGGCGGGATTCATAGATGATGCCGATGACACCGAGCGGCACGCTGACCCGGGCGATATGCAGGCCGTTGGGCCTGGTCCACTCGGCGAGGGTTCGGCCCAGGGGATCGGGCAGGGCGGCCACGGTCTCTATCCCCGCGGCCATTGCCTCGATGCGGTCGGGATCGAGTTTCAGGCGATCCAGCATGGCCGGCGTCAAGCCCGCGCGCCGCGCCGCGGCCATGTCCTCATCGTTGGCGGCGAGGATGGAAGCGCTTGCGGCGCGGATGGCGCTGGCGGCGGCCGAAAGAGCCGCCGTCCGGCTCGCGGCCGGCGCGCGGGCGATCAGGCCGGCCGCTTCTCGCGCCGCCAGGCCAACGGCGCGGACCGCGCGCTCCAGCGCCCCATCGGCCAGCGTCTCAGCGGCTTCCGGCAGGCTCATGGTTCGAACACCAGGTCGTCGCGATGGATCATTTCGTCCCGGCCACGGTAGCCGAGGAGCGCTTCGATTTCACGGCTCCTGTGGCCCATGATGCGCTTGGCATCGCGGGCGGAATAGGCCGAGAGCCCGCGCGCCACCTCGCGGCCGGCCGGGTCGAGCACGCGCAAGGCATCGCCGCGCTCGAACCTTCCTTCGACGGCGGTGACGCCGGCGGGCAGGAGGCTCTTGCCCTGGGCGAGCGCCTTCAGCGCGCCTTCGTCGACGGTCAGGCTGCCGATCGGCTTGAGAGCGCCGGCGATCCAGCGCTTTCGTGCCGTGCGCGGCGAAGCGGTCGGATGGAACCAGGTGCAGCGCGCACCCCCGGCGATCGCAGCCAGCGGATGGGGTCGGCGCCCGTCGGCGATCGCCATGCGGCAGCCGGCGCCGACGGCGATGCGCGCGGCGGCGAGCTTGGTCACCATGCCGCCCGAGCTGTAGCCGGGCGGGGCCTCGCCGGCCATGGCCTCGATCTCCGGCGTCAGCTCGGCCACTTCAGGAATGTGACGGGCGCCATCGTCGCGCTTGGGATCGGCGCTATAGAGTCCGTCGATGTCGGAGAGCAGCACGAGGGCGTCGGCGCCGATCATGGCGGCGACCCGGGCGGCAAGGCGGTCGTTGTCGCCGAACCGGATCTCGGCCGTGGCCACGGTGTCGTTCTCATTGATCACCGGCACGGCGTTGAACTTGATGAGGGCGGCAAGGGTCGCGCGCGCATTCAGATGCCGGCGCCGGTCTTCGGTATCTTCGAGGGTCAGGAGAACCTGGGCCACGGTGATGCCGTGGCGGGCGAGGGCCTCCTGATAGGCGTGCGCGAGGCGGATCTGGCCGGTGGCCGCCGCAGCCTGCTTTTCCTCCAGGCGCAGCGTTCCTTCCGCCAGCCCCAGATGGCGCCGGCCGACGGCGATGGCGCCGGAGGAGACCAGGATCACTTCCTGGCCGTTCTTTCGCAGCAGGGCCACGTCCTCGGCCAGGGCCTCGAGCCAGCGCCGTTTCAAGCCGCCGGTCGATGCTTCCACCAGGAGAGCCGAGCCGATCTTCACCACCAGGCGCCTGGCGGAAGCGAGCGCCCTGATGCTCATTCCACGCTCATTCCACCAGCTCCGCCGCCGCGGCCTCGACCGATGCGCTCGCTGCCGCCTCCTTGGCGCGGTGAGCCTCGATGATGGCGAAGGCGATCTCGAGCAACTTGGCCATGCCGGCGCCGCTGACGCCGGAAATCTTGAGCAGTGTCCCGCCGGTGCCGGCGGCCTTCACGGCGCGGGCAAGCTCACGGGACTTGCGCGCGACCGCCTCGGGATCGAGGGCATCGATCTTGTTGAGGCAAACGAGCTCCGGCTTTTCCACCAGCTTCGGACTATAGGCCGCGAGTTCGGTCCGGATGCTGCGATAGGCCTTTCCCACCTTCTCGGCCGTGCCGTCCACGAGATGGATCAGGACGCCGCAGCGCTCGACATGGCCGAGGAACCGGTCGCCCAGGCCCGCCCCCTCATGGGCGCCCTCGATCAGGCCGGGGATATCGGCCAATACGAACTCGCGGCTGCCATGGCGGACCACGCCAAGCTGAGGAGTAAGGGTGGTGAAGGGATAATCGGCGATCTTGGGCCTGGCGCGGCTCAAGGCGGCGAGCAGGGTCGACTTGCCGGCATTGGGCAGGCCGATTAGGCCGGCATCGGCGATCAGCTTCAGGCGCAGCCAAAGCCAGCGCTCCTCCCCGGGCCAGCCCGGCTCGGACTGGCGCGGCGCCCGGTTGGTGGAGGACTTGAAATGGGCGTTGCCGCGCCCGCCATCGCCGCCGCGGGCAAGGCGGATGCGCATGCCCGGCCGGGTCAGATCGTAGAGGACGGTCTTGCGATCCTCGTCCAGGATCTGGGTGCCCACGGGAAGCTTCAGGACGATCGTCTTGCCTGCTGCACCGCTCCGGTTCTTGCCCATGCCGTGATGGCCGCGCGCGGCCCGGAAATGCTGCTGATAGCGGTAGTCGATGAGCGTGTTGAGGTTGTCCACGGTCTCGGCGATGACGTCGCCGCCCCGCCCGCCGTCGCCGCCGTCAGGCCCGCCATGCTCGATGAATTTCTCCCGCCGGAACGAGACCGAACCGGCGCCGCCATGGCCGCTCGAAAGATAGATCTTGGCCTGATCCAGGAATTTCATGGCTATGGTCTATAGGCGAGAGGGGCAGGAAAGGCAAAGCAGGGCCCGAAAACGAAGAGGGGGAATGGCGCGCCATCCCCCCTCGGCCGAACTCGGCAATACGAGGGGGTTTAGCCCTGGGGCTCCACCGAAACGAAGATGCGCTCGCCGGTCGACCGGCGGAAGGAGACCTTGCCTTCGACGGTGGCGAAGATGGTGTGGTCCCTGCCGATGCCGGTGTTGCGGCCCGGATGATACTGGGTGCCGCGCTGGCGCAGGATGATGTTGCCGGGAATCACGATCTCGCCGCCGTAGCGCTTCACGCCCAGGCGCTTGCCGGCGCTGTCGCGCCCGTTGCGGGAACTGCCGCCTGCCTTTTTATGTGCCATGGAGCACTCCTTGACGAATCTATTTGCCGGCCAGGATCTCGTCGATGCGGATGACCGAGAGCTGCTGGCGATGGCCGCGCTTGCGCCGGTAGTTGTGGCGCCGGCGCTTCTTGAAAATGATCACCTTGTCCGCCAGGACCTGCTCCACCAGGGTGCCGGCGACCGAGGCGCCCTCGACGAAGGGCTTGCCGGCCGTGGCCTGGTCGCCCTCGCCCAGCATCAGCACCTGATCGAACACGACGCGCCCGCCCGTTTCGCCGGGCAGACGCTCGACGCGGATCACGTCGTCCTTGGCGACCCTGTATTGCTTGCCGCCGGTCTTCAGCACTGCGAACATGATGTCTACGCACATAACGGAATGCGCGGGCGCCCGAGGGCCCCGCCGGAAGCCGCGGACTATAGCCGCGAGCGGCCGGCTGTCAACGGGATTCGGGGGTCAGGCGCCCCTTGAATGGCCAGCACAGTTGCGTCACCCAGGCCCGGCCGGCGCCGGCCGGCCGATCCTGTCGCCGATGATGATTTTCCGGCCCAGCCTGATGAACGGCCTTTCCACCAGCAGGTGGTAAAGTGATGTCAGGACAATCAAAACGACGATGGCCGCGAGCATCCCTTGATAGTGCCGGCCGACCTGGGCAACGATGACCTGGAAGGCGATGATGTGAACCAGGTAGAGCGAGTAGCTCGCTCCCCCCAGGGCGCCGCCGAACCGGCTCGACAAGACTTTGCTGATGGCTCCGTTCGAACGCAGCAGGCTGGTGAACATCACGAAAAACAGCGCGGCGAAGAGCCAGTCCAGTGTCCATATGAATTTCTGGGTCGGGTTGTCGTGGCTGATCCGGGCGACGGCCAGAGCAAGAACCAGGAAACTGGCTAAGGTCAGCGCATTCGGGCGCGTGAGCTGGCGATCGAGCAAGTCCCGATTTTGCTTCGCCACCACGGCGGCGAGGACCCCGGCGACGAAGATGGAGGTGAATCCAGCCCACTGACCCGGCAGCAGAATCTGCTGTTTGAACAGCGTCAGGGCGGCGAACAGCAACAGCAATGCGGCTGCCGTGTTTCGCCAGCACAAGCACAAGGTGATGATGAACGGATAGAGCAGGTAGAAGAAAAGCTCCACCTCGATCGTCCAGTAGATCCCGAGTTGCCCCCTGAAGACGGCAAGCTCGGCCAGCGCATGGGCGATGGAAGGACCCTGGGACTGCATTGCCTCCCGGAAATCCGGAGGCAGACGCGGCATCAACAACAGGTAGCCCAGGATCGGCGCAAGGACGAAGGGCGGATAGACCCGCATGAATCGTCGGAACTGGAACGCGGCCCAGTAGTTGAAGGCTATTTTGCCGAGACGGCCTGACGAGGCGTCCGGCAGGTAGTGATGGCCCATCAGGAAGCCGCTCAGAAAGAAAAACAGGAGCACGCCGATGGTGGCCATGCCCCCCACCAGCGGCACCCAGCCGAAGTAGCCGGCATGGCCATAGACCACCATGCAGGCCGCCAACCCCCGCAGCCCGTCGAGACTTGGATAATGCGCCGATTTGGATGAATCGCCCGGCATCATGTTCGACGGATATCCTAGCCGATCGCCCGCGGCGGCCGGCATCCGAGTCGGGACGGGACGCCGGCACCAAGCCCCTGACAAGGCCGGAAATTTGCGAGGGCCCAGCATGCCGGTGTAAGACTCATCCGGCGCGGGGGCCAGAGCGGAAGCATATCCGAAGGCCACCCCGCATTCTCCAAACTCGGGAATGGGCAGTCTGGGAAGGCGTCGGACGTTCCGATGGCCGAACCGGCGTTTCGCCGACATGCAAGACAGGATCTGAAGCCATGGGCCTGTTCCGGACTTTTGAGCATCTTTTGGAGCCGACGGAGATTTCGCCCGAGCGGCCGCCGCCGGCCGGGCTCGGCGCCTTCTATTGGCACTATGCCGGCCAGGCCCGGGGGCTGGTGATCGCGCTGTTCGTCGCCGGCTTCGCCGTGGCGGCGCTCGACACCACGATCCCGGTCTTCATCGGCCGGCTCGTCGCCCTCATCTCCAGCCATCGGCCCGAGACGCTGTTCCGTTCGGCCGGGATCCAGCTCCTTGGCATGGCGCTGGTTCTGCTGCTGCTGCGCCCTTCCGCCTTGCTGATGCAGAACCTGATCACCAACCAGGCCATCGCGGCGGGCCTCACCAACCTGATCCGCTGGCAGAGTCACTGGCATGTGGTGCGCCAGAGCTGGACCTTCTTCCAGAACGATTTCGCGGGCCGCATCGCCAACCGGATCATGCAGACCGGTCCGGCCTTGCGCGAAAGCGTCGTCGCCGGCACCAACGCCGTCTGGTACATCCTGGTCTATGGCGGCGGCGCGGTCCTGCTGATGGCATCCAGCGACCTGCGCCTCGCCATTCCCATGCTGCTGTGGTTCGCCGGCTACGCGGTCATGCTGCGCGTTTTCGTGCCCCGCCTGCGCAACCGGTCGCGGGAGATGTCCGAAGTGCGCTCGGCCCTCACCGGGCGGGTCGTCGACAGCTATACCAACATCCTGACGGTGAAGCTCTTCGCCAGGCCCCGGGACGAGGATGCCTTCGTGCGCGCCGCGGTGGACGAGCATACCCAGACCTTCCACAAGCAGCTCCGCCTCATCACCCTTTTGGCGCTCAGCCTGACCGGCCTCAATGCGAGCCTGGTGGTGGGCACCGGCGCCACCGCCATCTGGCTCTGGAGCCTCGGCCGGATCACCGTGGGCAGCGTCGCCATGGCGCTGCCGCTATCCTGGCAGATTGCCAACATCGCCGGCTGGGTCGCGCAGAACGTGACCGCCATCTTCGAAAACGTCGGCGTGGTCCAGGACGGCATGCGCTCCATCGCCGTGCCGCGCCAAATGCCGGACCGGCCAGGTGCTGTGACCCTTCAGGTCAAGCGCGCCGAGATCAAGTTCGAGAATTTGCGTTTCGGCTACGGCACCGAGCGCGGGGTGCTGAAGGGCATCGACCTTACGATCGCGCCGGGCGAGCGCGTCGGCCTCGTCGGGCCATCGGGTGCGGGCAAATCGACCCTGGTGAACCTGCTGCTGCGGTTCTACGACCTTGAGGGTGGGCGCATCCTGATCGACGGCCAGGACATCGCCCAGGTGACGCAAGAGTCCCTGCGGACCCATATCGCCATGGTGACGCAAGACACCTCGCTGCTCCACCGCTCGATCCGCGACAACATCGCCTATGGCCGGCCGGCCGCCAGCGATGCCGAGGTCCGCGACGCCGCCGTCCGCGCCCATGCGCTCGAGTTCATCAAGGGCCTGGAGGACTGGCATGGCCGGCGCGGCTTCGAGGCCCATGTCGGCGAGCGGGGGGTGAAGCTCTCGGGCGGCCAGCGCCAGCGCATCGCCATCGCCCGGGTGATCCTGAAGAACGCGCCGGTCCTGGTCCTGGACGAGGCGACCTCGGCGCTTGATTCCGAGGTCGAGGCGGCGATCCAGGAACAGCTCGAAGACCTGATGAAGGGCCGGACGGTGATCGCGATCGCCCACCGACTTTCGACCATCGCGCGGATGAACCGGCTCGTGGTGCTCGATCATGGCCGCATCGTCGAACAAGGCGGCCATGCGGCGCTGCTGGCCGCCGGCGGCACTTATGCCCAGCTCTGGCGCCGGCAGTCGGGCGGCTTCGATGGGATCGAGGAAGCGCCGGCCGACGTGGCGGCGGGACTGGACTCCGCCTCGGCCGCCGGGTTCCTGATGCGGTGAGCCGGCGGTCGGGCGGCCGGAGCGGGACGACGGCCGGCCGAAGCTTGATGGCGCGCCGCCCCTCGGCTACTGTCCGGCCCCGTTTTCGGCCCGACGGTGCCCTAGAGCAAGATCGGGTCAGCTTGAATCAAGCTGACCCGTGAATCTTGCTCTACATGTTAGGCTCTAGGAGCACCGCCAGCATTTCCCGTCGGAGGGGTGGCAGAGTGGTCGATCGCGGCGGTCTCGAAAACCGTTATGCCTGCAAGGGCATCGGGGGTTCGAATCCCTCCCCCTCCGCCAT
>DATNJA010000115.1:0-40605 GCA_035604155.1 Candidatus Udaeobacter sp.
CGAGACAGCCGCCCCGGCCACCGCCCAGCAACGTGCCGCCGACGACGACGGCAGCGAACACTTGCAGCAGCATGGCATCGCCCACCAGCGGATCGCCCGAGGCGGTCTGGGCCGAAATGAAGATGCCCGAGGCGCCGTAAAGCATCCCGCCCAGGACATAGGCGAAGAACTCGGTCGTCCGCACCTTGACGCCCGCCGAGCGGGCCGCCTCCCGGTCGCCGCCGATGGCGTAGAGGCCGGTGCCGAAACGCGTTCGTCGCAGCACCGCCCAGATGGCCATGAGCACGATCAGGATGACGATGGGTGCCGGCAACAGGTTCGGGATGGCCGTGCCGGTGAAGAAGGTGCAGAAATCCGACGGCACCTGTCCGCCGGGCTTGTCCTGCACCAGGAGGGTCACGCCCTCGACGATGAACATGGTCGAGATCGTCACCACGATGGGCTGCAGGCGGAGCACGGCGACGAAGAAGCCGTTGAAGGCGCCGGCGAGCGCGCCGATGCCGAGCCCGGCCAGGCCCCAGGCGATCTCCATCCCCAGGCCCGGCGCCACCGAAGGGTCTGGCTGCATCTGGGTCGCGAGCACGACGTTCACGAGCGAGATCACCGCACCCACCGAGAGATCGAACCCGCCGGTCAGGATCACCAGGGTCTCGCCCACGGTCGCGAGCGACAGCATGGTGCCGCCGACGGACATGTAGCTGATATCGAAAAAGCCGAGCCCGTGGGGCGACAGCGCATAGACGGTGGAGAACAGCACGACGAAGACGACGATGGCGACGATCAGGCCCTGGTTGCGCGAAACCCCGAGCGCCAGCCGGGACTGCGGCAGAGAGGATGTCATCGCGCTCATGCGGCGGTCCCGCCGGCATTGAGCAACCCGAGCACGGCGGTGGATTCGCCGAGCGCCAGGCGCATGATGGTGGCCTCGTTGATCTGACCGCGCTCCTCCGAAAGCTCGGCCACGATCCGGCCGGCATAGATGACCAGCACGCGCCGGCTGAGATTGATGACCTCGGCCAGTTCCGTGGAATAGAACAACACGGCCCCGCCGCTCTTCGCATAATCGGCCATGAGCATATAGATCTCGTGCTTGGTGCCGACGTCGACGCCGCGGGTCGGATCGTAGAGCAGCAGCACGCGGCTGCCGGCGAGGAACCATTTCGCCAGCACGATCTTCTGCTGATTGCCGCCGGAGAATGCGCTGACCGGCTGGAACAGGGCCCGCTGATCGACCTGCACCCGCGCGAGCGCCGCGGCCACGCCGCGCATCTCGGCCTCGGTATCGATGAGGCCATGCTTCAGGAATCGATCGAGGATCGGCAGCGAGACATTGCGCCGGCCGTCCAGACGCAGCGCCAGGGCTTCGACCTTGCGCTCCTCCGGGACCAGGCTGATGCCCATGCGCGCGTCGATGGCGGCGCGCGGCGAGGTCAGCTCCACCGGCCGGCCGTCGACGGAAATCTGCCCGGCATCTGGCGCCACGTCGCCGAACATCGCCCGGAACAGGTCGAGCTGCCCCATGCCCTGCATCCCCACCACGCCCAGGATCTCGCCGGGGAAGAGCTCGAGGGACGCATCGCGAAGACGCCCGGCGGAAAGGCCGCGCAAGGCGACCCGCGGCTTCGCACCAGGCTCAGCCTGCGGCTTCTCGGGGAAGGTGGCCACGATCGAACGGCCGATGATGAGCTCGATCACCCGCTCGTCACTAATCTCGCTGACGGCGAAGCTGCCCACGTCCTTGCCGTTGCGGAGCACGGTCAGGCTGTCGCAGAAGGCGCGGACCTCGAGCAGCCGGTGGGAAATGAAGAGGATCGTCACCCCTTCGCGCTTCAGCCGGGCGATCAATCCGCCGAGCCAATCGATATCGCGGCCCGACAGAGCCGAGGTCGGCTCGTCCAGAAGCAGAATTCGCGGCTTGCGGAAAATCGCCCGCGCGATCTCGATCTTCTGGCGCAGCGGCAGCTCGAGCCGGCCCACCTCCAGATAGGGCTCGATGTTCGTGATGCCCAGGTCCTTCAGATGGGCGTCGACCCGCTCGGCGCCCTCCCGCGCGCGGATCATCCCGAACCGGTTGACCGGCTGATAGGGAAGCAGAATGTTCTCGGCCACCGTCAGATTCGGAACCTGGGTCAGTTCCTGGAAGGCGGTCTGGATGCCGGCGCGGTGCGCGTCGCGCGGCCCGTTCAGATGCAGCTCCTGGCCGAAGCAGGCCAGCGTTCCGGCGTCGGGCCGCATGAAGCCGCTGAGCAGCTTCACCATGGTCGATTTGCCGGCGCCGTTCTCGCCGAGCAGCGCGTGAACCTGCCCGGGCTCGACTTCGAAGCTGGCGTCATCGAGGGCGACGGTGGCGCCGAAGGCCTTGCTAACCTTGGACGCCTTGATGGCGGCTGCGGCAGACATCGTCATTGACTGTAACTCGAAAGACGCGGGTCCGGCCCCTCGAACCGGACCCGCGCCTTCGGTTGTTACATTTCCGGCTTGCCGCCCAGTGCCGCCTGGACGCCGATCTCCGGCGTATCGGGCGAATAGATGGCCGCAAACCAGCCCGGATTCTTGATCAGCGACGGCGCGAACGCGCTGCAGCCGCCGGCCATCTCCTTCCAGGTGCCTTCGACGCATAGCTTGCTGGTCTCGTTGGTGTAGATCGGTAGCGGCAGACTGATGAAATGCGGCACATCCTTGCCGTCCAGGATGTCGACCACCCGCTTCAGGGCGAGCGCGCCGGAATAGGGCGGCGAAGCATAAGAGATGCTGGGATAGCCCATCGGCCGGTAGGTGTCGTGGGCGCCGTCGACGGCGGTGCCCTTCGCAAGCATCTGCACGCGGTGTCCGTTGGAGCCCTCGCCGGCGCAGGGGATCATCTTCTCGTCCGGAATGCCGGCTTCCGATTCCATCGAGGCCGCCGTGTAGCAACCGACCTGGAGCCACAGGCCGTCGATCGTGTTCCACGGGTGCGTGGCCAGGATCTTGGTCAGCTCCGTGCGCGCCACCGCCTGGCTCCACATGCCCACCGCCGAGGCGACGATATGGATGTCAGGATACTTGGCGAACACCGCCATGGCGGCGGCAGTGCGCTGAGTATCCACCGACGTGCCCGGCACGCCGGTCAGGACGACGACGTTGCCCTTGCCGCCCATGGCCTTGACCAGCCATTCCGCCGTTACGCGGCCGGCTTCCGGCTGATCGATATGGATGTTGTAGGCACAGGGCTCGGTGATCTCGGCATCATAAGCGAAGACCTTCACGCCCTTGTCGCAGGCGTTCTTGACCACCTGGTTGAGGGCAGTCGGCGAGATCGGGAAGGTCACGATCGCCTGGGCGCCCGCCTGCACCATGGCGTTGATCTGCTGGATCTGACGCTCGGCATTCGGGCCGGCGACCTGAACTTCCAGCGAGACCTTGTCCTTCAGTCCGGCGGACTCCGCCATCGCCTTGATGTTGTTGGCCGACTCGGTCTGCCAGTCGTTGCCGACGTAACTCATGCTGAGATAGATCTTGTACTTGCCTGCCGCGGCGGCATTGAAGACATGCCCCGACAAGCCGAAGGCCACGGCAACCGCCGCGCCGAACATCGCTACGCTGGACCACGCTCTCATCGCAGTTCCTCCCATGTCCGCGCGCCGACAACCCAGGCTCCTGAAATCAGGTCCACGGATCCACCCGGGCGGGCGCGCAGACGCCGCGAGCGGGCAAACGCTGTTTTGTTTTGATCATAAATCATATATTACATATCGACAAGCCGATCGAGCGCCGCTGTTGCCGGCGCACTCGTGAGGCACCGGGAGGCCGCGGAGAGCATGGCGCAGACGCGCAGACGAACGGCGAAGCTGCCGCAGAAGCCGCTGCCGCGCGCGACCTTGCCCGACGAGATCTACCGGCGAACGCGGGAGCTCATCCTCGACGGCGGCATCGCGCCAGGCGAACTGGTGACGATCCAGAGCCTGGCGGACGCCTTCGGCGTCAGCGCCATGCCGGTGCGCGAGGCCCTCCAGCGGCTGACCGCGGAACGGGCGTTGACCGTCGTCTCGGGGCGGTCGGTCGGGATTCCCGATCTGAGCGCCGAGAAGCTCAGCGACCTCTACCGCGTCAGGCTGGAAGTCGAGACCATGGCCGCGGCCTGGGCGGCCGGAAGACTTTCGCCGCGCGACCTGCGCCAGCTCGAATCCCTGGTCGGCGCCATGGGCAAGGCAGTGGCCGACGCCAATCCCCATCAATATGTCCGCGCCAACCACGAGTTCCACTTCGTGATCTACCGCGCCTCGGGATCGAGCACGCTGCTGTCGATCATCGAGGGGCTGTGGCTGCAGGTCAGCCCCTATTTCCATCTCCTGCACGCATCGGGCAACTACGTCATGGCCAACCAGGAGCATGAGCGCGCGCTGGCGGCCTTCAAGCGCAACGATTCGGCCGGCGCGGCGGCGGCGATCCGGGCCGACATCGAGGGCGCGGCGCGGGTCCTCCTGGACCTTCTCGGCTGATCCGCAGTCGCCTGTCTTGGTTCGGACCCCGGTCATGGCATTCACACCGCCGACCGGTGACGTTCGACTGAGACGCTGAGCACGTCTTCCATCGGGCGCTGCCACCACTGTTCGGAAAAGATCTCGACCTCGGCGTGACCGGCGTAGCCGGCGCGCTCCATCCAGCCGCGGATCGCTGGAATGTCGATCACGCCGTCGCCCATCATCCCGCGGTCATTCAGCAGGTGGGTGGTCGGCACCAGCCAGTCGCTGACATGGAAGGCCAGCAGGCGGCCAGCGCCGGCGCGCGCGATCTGGCTTTCGAGCGCCGGATCCCACCAGCAATGATACACGTCGACGACGACGCCCAGCGCGCCGGTCCGACCGCGATCGAGCCGGTCGCAGATATCGAGAGCCTGGCCGAGGCTGTTCACGCAGCCGCGGTCGGCCGCGAGCATGGGATGCAAGGGCTCGAGGGCGAGCGGCATGGCCGCGGCGCGCGCGTGCTCGAGCAGCGTGCCAACCTCTTCTTCCACCATGGCCCGCGCCGCGGCCAGATCCTTGCTGGGAGCGCTGCCCGGACGGGAAAACTGCGGCAGCCCGCCGGGAACGATGACGAGGCAGGGTGCCTTCAGCGCCACGGCTTCTTCCAAGGCCCGGCGGTTGTCGTCGCGCGCCTCCTGCCGATGATCCGCGTCGGCGACCATCATGCCGGCGCGGCAGTAGCCGGACAGCGCGAGGTCCGCGTCCTCGATCGCCCGGACGGCGCGGGCGAGGCCGACGGCCGCGACCTGATGCCGCCAGGGACAGACGGCTGCGATGTCGAGGCGCGCGCAGGCCTCGACGATGGCGAGGAGATCGCCTTGCCGATCGACGGTGATGCAGTTCATGGCCAGCCACCGGTGATCGCCGGAAAAGTCCCTCATGAGGCGCTCTCGGCCAAGGCGCCGCCGGCAGCGTGCCGCATCGCCGCCGGCTCAGATGTCGCGCCGGACAGGATGAAGGACCGGAAGAGGTCGATCTGGCTTCTGACCATGGCCTCGCCCTCGACGACGCGCTTGCCCCGTTCGCGGGCGAAGCGACGCAGGCGGGAATCCGCGGCCACGACGATATCGACGACGACGCTGCAGCCAGCGACGATCTCGGCGGGGACCGGGGACGGATCGTCCGGCTTCATGCCCAGGGGCGATGCGTTGACGACGATGTCGATCCCGCCGGAGGGGAAGTCTCCGGCGGCCACGGTCTTCGATCCCAGGCGATGGGCGAAAGCCGCCGCCCTCCCCGCCATGGGGTCCGAAATGAACAGCGCCGCCGCGCCCTCTCCCGCGACGCGCTCGGCGATCGCCTTCCCGGCGCCGCCGCAGCCCATCAGCAATACGCGCTTGCCTTTGAGCGGCACGCCCGCGTCGGCCAGGGCGCGGGCGAATCCGAAGCCGTCGAAATTGGCGCCGATCCAGGAGCGGTCGTCCGCGCGGATGCAGTTGCAGGAGCCGATGAGCTCGACCAGCGCCGTCTTGCGATCGAGATGGCCGCAGATCGCTTCCTTGAGCGGGGTCGTCACGACCAATCCCATCACCGCATCCTTGCCGCGGACAGCCGCGACGTAGGCAGCGAGATCGGAGGTGCCGATTTCCCGCGGCGTCACGCTGAGCCCGAGGTCGTTGCCGGCCAGCCGCGCGTTCAACAATGCCGGCGTCAGCACATGGGCAAGCGGCGAGCCGATCATGTCGATCCGCTTCATCGGTCGGCGCCCGCTTGCCTAACCTGCCGGAAGGGTATCGAGGTAGGACTTGAAGCGGCCGGCGACGTCTGCCGCGCGAGCGTCGCCGTCATGGATCAGCACGCGGTAGCGCAAGACCATGGATTCGCCCTGGCGGATATCGCGCCGGTCCTTCCGGAAGGGGCCGACCGTGACCACGCCCCAGTCGGACACGAACCAGAAAGGGTCACCGTGGTCGCGCGGATCGGGGAATACCGCGATCCCGGCCTGGTTGCCGCCCCCGACTGGGCCCGAATAGTCGATCCAGCGCGCCCCGCTGCCGCTGACGCCGGCACCGCCCTCATGGCCGCGGTCGTCGCGGACCATGCCGCCGGAGGTGACGGCCATCGATCCCGCGACGCGGACATTGAAATAGGCGTGGCGCGTGGGCCCCAGGGACAGGTCCCAGGCAGCGGCCGAAAGCTGCGAGCGGACGTCGATCACGAAGACGGTCCCGTCCAAGGCGATATCGAGAGTCCGCGTCTCCTGCGCGGCCAGGCGCCCGTCCGGCGCCGCCCATTCGGAGGGACCGCGCCACTCGATGGTCTGGAGGATCCTGAAGCGGCCAGGCCCGACTTCCTCGCCCACGGCCGTGGTCTGAAGAATCCGGCCTGGTGCCCGGCCCTGGAAGGTCTCGTCGACATAGAAGTTATAGGTGTATTCCTCCAGCCTTCCCTCGGCCGCCGGCATCCAGCAATGCAGGTGATCCGAGGCGATCCAGAAGGAGTTGTGGTGGGGATGGTCGGCCGGACATTCGGAGGTCACGGCGAAACCGGCCGGCGTGTAGAGCGGATAGAGATAGGGACGATGCCGGCCCTGAGTCAGGCTGAAGACCGGCCGGGCGCCGAGCCGCAGGGTGCGCCTTTCGGTCTTGGCCCAGGCGCCCTTGGGCAGCGCGATCGGGTCGTCCGCGAGCGAGAAGCGCTCCGCCATGTTTCCTCCCCGCCTTCGGCTCTTAGGGGCCGGACGGATGCTTCAGGTAACACGGCCAACCGTCCGCTTGCAATCGATTACTCGAAAGGCCATGGATTCAGCGCCCGCGCGGCGGCGGTGGGGCGGTCGATTGGCGCAGGATAAAACTGGTTTCCAGGGGGTAGTGCGGGGCATGGGGCTGGCCCGCGATCTTGGCCAGCAGGAATTCGCCGGCCCGCCGGCCCATCTCGGTCGCCGGCACGCGGATGGTGGTGAGCGGCGGGCGCAGGTGGGCAGCGAATTCCAGGTCGTCGAAGCCGGCGACGGAAAGTTCACGCGGCACGGCGATGCCCTTGCTGTCGCACTCGATGATGGCACCGAAGGCGAGCACGTCGCTGCCGCAGATGAGCGCCGTCGGCCGGCGGCCGGCCACGACCCGGCGCAGGCCCTCGCGGCCGCCTTCGATGCTGTAGGGTTCCTCGACGATGAGCGTATGGGCGGTCGAGATCCCGCGCCCGGCGATCGCCTCGAGCGCGCCGTCGACGCGATCCTTGACCCG
Organism: Candidatus Udaeobacter sp.; assembly: GCA_035604155.1. Lineage (GTDB taxonomy): Bacteria > Pseudomonadota > Alphaproteobacteria > Dongiales > Dongiaceae > DASXQK01. The sequence continues at coordinate 7,688 of DATNJA010000115.1, forward strand.
GTCGTTGTCCTTGCGGTAGCCGACGATGAGAGCGAACTCGCGATGCCCGAGATCGAGCAGATATTCGGTCATCTGCCGCGATGCGGCGCGGTTGTCGAATCCGATCGAGGCGTGGCGGCTGTCGGGTAGATAGCTGTAGGTGTTGACGGACGGGATGCCGTGGCGTTCGAGGGCGGCATAGAGGTCGGGGCTGTGGCTGTGGCCGACGAGCACCAGCCCTTCGGCCCCGCGCTCGACCAGGAGCCGGGCCTGGCGAAGCTCCTGGTCTACCTGGAAGCCGGATGTGGTGACCAGCAGCGAGTAGCCGTGCTCGCTGGTGAATCCCTGGAGCGCTGCCAGCAGCCGCGCGTAGATCGCATGATCCAGCGTCGGCACGACGGCGCCGATGGTTCGCGTCCGACGCGAACGCAGCGCGCGGGCGGCGCTGTTGCGCAGATAGCCCAGCTCCCGGACTGCCGCATCGACCCGCAGGCGCAGCTCGCGGTTCACGCCATCCGGCCGGTTGAGAACCCGCGACACGGTGGCGGTGGAGCAGCCGGCCTGCTCGGCGACGTCGCTCAGCCTGACGGCGGCGGCTACCCGCTTCTGCTTGCGCCTCTTGGCCCCGGCCATGGCCCACTATCGTTCCGCCGCCCGGCCAGTCAAGGCGGCAAGGCAGCTTGACAGGCTGGCGATTTCCTATGTAATCGATTTCTCTACTGCTTGCCATCAGTCAACGGAGCAGAAAGCTGAGACGGGAGGAAAGGCCCCTGGGCGAGCGGAAAATTGCCCTGGTCACCGGCGCGCGCCGCGGCATCGGCAGGGCCATCGCCTTCGCCCTGGCCCTGGCCGGCTTCGATGTCGCCGTGAACGATGTCGAGCGGGATGCGGACGGCGAAGCGACCCTGGAGGGGCTTGCCGCGCGCGGGGCCAAAGCGACCTTCATTCAGGCCGATATCGGCGATCTCGAATCCCATCGGGCTTTGCTGGACCAGGTCTACGAATCCCATGGCCGCCTCGATTGCCTGGTCAACAATGCCGGCGTCCAACTCGCCGAGCGCGGCGACATCCTGGAGGCGAGCGTCCCGGAGTTCGACCGCCTGGTCCGGGTCAATCTGCGCGGCACCTTTTTCCTCACCCAGGCCGCTGCCAAGCGCATGATCGCGGAGCATCCCGATCGCGAGGGGCGCAGCATCGTGACCATCACCTCGGCCAACGCCGTCATGGTCTCGCCCGAGAAGGCGGCCTATTGCGTGTCCAAGGCGGGGCTTTCCATGGCGACCCAACTTTTCGCTGCCCGCCTCGCCGAGCACGGCATCCCGGTCTTCGAGATCCGTCCGGGCCTCATCACCACGGCGATGTCGGCGCCGGTGCGCGAGAAGTACAGCGCCAGGATGGCCGAAGGCCTGACCCCGATCCGGCGCTGGGGCCTGCCCGAGGAGGTCGGCAAGGCGGTGGCGAGCCTCGCGACCGGCGCGCTCCCCTACAACATCGGCCAGCCGATCCATGTCGACGGCGGCCTGTTGATGTTTCGCCTTTGATAGGATGAGCCTCGCGATGTCGTCCAAGGTGTTGGCGGTCGAAAGGAGCAAGAGGGCATGAAGCTCGCCAGCTTTGCAGTTTCGGGCCGCTCGTCCTGGGGCGTCGTCACCAATGACGGGGTGATCGACATGGGCCGCCGCCTGGCGGGCAGGTTCCCAAGCCTGCGCGCGGCCCTGGGGGAGGAGGCGCTCGGCGAGGTCTCCGCGCTCGCCCGGCAGACGAAGCCCGACCACCACCTTTCGGCCGTCACCCTGCTGCCGCCGATCCCCGATCCCGAGAAGATCATTTGCCTCGGCAACAACTATCGAGCCCATGTGCTGGAAGCCGGCGGCAAGATTCCCGATCATCCGCAGGTCTTCATCCGCCTCGCCAACACCCTCGTGGGCCATGAGGGCGATCTGGTGGTGCCGAGGATTTCTTCCCAGCTCGACTACGAGGTCGAGCTAGCCATTGTCATCGGCCGCGCCGGACGCCATGTGCCGGTCGCCCGCGCGCTCGACCATGTCGCCGGCTACACCTGCTTCCATGATGCCTCGGTCCGCGACATCCAGGTTCAGCATTCGCTTGCCGCCGGAAAGAATTTCTTCGCCACGGGTCCCTGCGGGCCCTGGATCGTGACGCGCGACGAGATCCCCGAACCCGGCCAGCTCTCAGTGACGACCCGCCTCAACGGCAGGGAGCTGCAGAACGGCAATACCAGCGACCTGATCTTCGACGTGCCGGCGGTGACCGCCTATGTCTCGACTTTCACGCCGCTGGCGCCCGGAGACATCATCGCGACAGGCACGCCCCAGGGCGTAGGGTTCACCCGCAAGCCGCCCATCTGGATGAAACCCGGCGACGTGGTGGAGGTCGAAGTCGAGAAGATCGGCGTGCTGCGCAATCGCGTCGTCGCCGAAAGCGACGCCCGATGACCGCGGCAGACGCCATCTATCTCGGGGTCGACATCGGCGGCACCTTCACCGATCTGGTGATGATGGAGGAAGACGGGCGGATCAGCACCGCCAAGGCGCTGACCACGCCGGGCGAGCTCGAGAAAGGCGTGCTGGCCGCCATCGCGCTGGCGGCCGAGGCCAAGGGGCTCGCGCCCGACGAGCTGCTCGCTCGGGTCCGGGTCTTCGGCCACGGCACCACCCAGGCGACCAATGCGCTCATCGAACGCAAGGGCGCCAGGACCGGTCTCATCGCCACCCGCGGTTTCGGCGACACCATCGGCCTGCAGCGGCTGCTGGGATTCACCACGGGACTTACCGTCGACCAGCTCGGTTGGTACAGCAAACGGCGCTATCCCGATCCCATCGTCCCGCGCGGCCTCCGGCGCGAAGTGCCCGAACGCGTCGACCATGCCGGGCGGGTGCTCCTGCCCCTCGATGAAGCGGCGGCCCGGCGCGCGGTCGAGGAATTGCGCGCCGAAGGCGTGGAGACCTTCGCCGTCGCCTTCCTCTGGTCGTTCCGCAACCCCTCCCACGAACGGCGCGTGGGGGAGATCATCCGCGAAATCTGCCCCGAGGCCTATGTCAGCCTTTCCTGCGACGTCTCGCCCATCATCGGCGAATACGAGCGCACCGCGACCACGGCCCTCAACAGTTACCTCGCCCTCAAGGTCGTCGCTTATCTCGACCAGGTCGAGACGGTGCTGCGCCGGCGCGGCTTCCGCGGCAAATTCCATATCCTCAACAGTGCCGGCGGCGTCATGCCGGCCCATGAGGCGGCGGCCAAGCCCGTGCTGCTGGTGGCGAGCGGTCCGACCGGCGGCGTGCTGGGCTCCCTCCAGCTCGCCAAGTCCCTCGGGCACCGCAACGTGATCACCACCGACATGGGCGGCACCAGCTTCGACGTTTCGATCATCGTCGACGACAAGCCCCTGGTTTCGGCGACCCATGAGGCCGGCGGCTATCACCTCAATACGCCGATGATCGACATCCGCGCCGTGGGTGCGGGCGGCGGTTCCATCGCCCGGGTCGAGGGCGGTCTCCTGCGCGTCGGGCCGGAAAGCGCCGGCGCCAGGCCGGGCCCGGTCTGCTACGGCCAAGGCGGCAGGCATGCGACGGTGACCGACGCGGACGTCGTGCTCGGCATCATCTCGCCCGACAATTTTCTCGGCGGCCGCATGAAGCTGGACCGGCAGGCTGCCAGGGAAGCGATCCGCGCCCAGATCGCCGAGCCCCTCGGGCTCAGCGTCGAAAGGGCCGCGGCCGGCATCCTGCGCGTGGTCGACGGTCACATGGCCGACACGCTGCGGGAAGTCACCATCGGGCGCGGCTATGACCCGCGGGACTTCGTCATCTTCGCCTATGGCGGAGCCGGGCCGGCGCATTGCGCGGGCTTCGGGACCGAGCTGGGCGCCAGCAAGATCATCATTCCCGCCACCAGCATGGCTCATTCGGCCTATGGCGCGCTCGCCTCGGACATCCACCAGTCCAGCGAGCGCTCCCTGATGATGCGGGGCGGCGGCGGCGAGCGCGATCCCTGGGAAGGCATCGACGCGACACTGGTGGCCGAGGTCTTCGCCGACCTCGAGGCCCGCTGTCGTGCCGCCATCGAGAAGGCCGGCGTCGCGCCGGAGGAGGCCGAGATCGTCCGCACGGCCGACATGCGCTACCGGCGCCAGACCCACGACCTCATGGTCGTCTTCCCGTCGGGCCCGGTCGGGCCGGAAGCGATCCGCGCCGCGGTCGAGCGCTTCCAGGCCGACTACGAAGCCAACTACGGCAAAGGATCGGGCTTCCGCGAAGCGGGCATCGAGCTCACGACCTTCCGTGTCCAGGCGACGGGCCGCACGCCCAAGCCGGCACTATCCTGGCAGGGAGCCAAGTCGGCGCCGCGGCCGGCCAAGCGCGAGGTCTTCGAGCCCCAGCTCGAGCGCTGGATGCCGGTCGAGATCTGGCAATGGCTCGAGCTTCCGGTCGGCCATCATGTCCTGGGGCCGGCGGTGATCGAACATCCCGAGACGACGGTCTATGTCGGGGCAAAGCAGGCCGCCGTCCTCGATGCGGCGGGCAATCTCTCCATCGATCTGACGGAGACGCGCACATGACGACGGCAGGCACGGCATCGGACCCGCGGAAGAACGGCGGCGCCATCGACCCCATCTCCTTCGAGGTGATCCGCCACAAGCTCCAGGCCATCACCGAGGAGCAGGCGATCACCTTGAAGCGGGTTTCCGGCTCGCCCGTGGTGACCGAGGCGACCGATTTCAACAACGGGCTCTATCTCGCCGACGGCTCGATCGTCACCATGGGCCCCCAGGTGATCTTCCACACCGGCACCATGTCGACGGTGATCCGTAACATCATCAAGGATTTCGGTCCGCGCGGCGAAATCCACGAAGGCGACATGTTCATCCTGAACGATCCCTATCGCGGCGCCATCCACCAGCCGGATGTTTCGATCGTGGCCCCGGTGTTCCATCAAGGGCGCCACATCGCCTGGGCCGGCTCCTGCGCCCATCAGCTCGACGTCGGCGGCATGAGCTTCGGCAGCTGGGCCTACGCGGCAACCGACGTGCAGCAGGAGGCGATGCTGCTGACCGGCCTGAAGCTGATTGACGGCGGCAAGCTGCGCGAGGACTTGTGGCAGATGATCATGAGCATGAGCCGGCTGCCGAACTATCTGGGCCTCGACTTCAAGGGCATGATCGCCGCCAACAATGTGGCCATCCAGCGCCTGGCGGAGCTCTTCGCGCGCTACGGCGTCGAGACCGTCGAGGGGGTCATGGCGGCGGAGATCGACGCCTCCGAGCGGCGGATGCGCGATCGGCTCCGGCAGATTCCCGACGGCGTCTTCCGGGCCCGCGACTACATCGACCATGACGGTCATGCCAACCGGCTCTACGAAATCTGCCTCGCCGTCCACAAGACCGGCGATGAGATCGTCTTCGATCTGGAGGGGAGCTCGCTTCAGGCGCCGGGCTTCATCAACTGCACCTGGTCGGGCATGAAGGGTGCCCTTTTCACGGGCCTGTTGCCGATTCTCGCCCCCGACATCCGCTGGAACGAAGGCGTGCTGCGGCCGGTGACGATCAAGGCGCCGGAGGGCACGCTCTGCAATGCCCGGTGGCCCGCGCCGGTCTCGGGCGCCACGGTGTGCGCCGTCTGGATCGTGATGAACGTCGCCGTCGCCGCCCTGTCGCGGATGGTGAGCTGCGCGCCCGCGATGATCCGCGAGGCCCAGGCCGTGACCAAGGGCCAGATGTCGGTGCTGACGCTGGCCGGCAAGAACCGGGACGGCGAATCCTACGGCACGCTGCTGCTCGACTCCATGGCCGGCGGCGGGGGCGCTTCGATCGACCAGGATGGGCTCGACGGCTCGGGCGACTATGACGTTCCGCGGCCGGCCATTGCCAATGTCGAAGCCAATGAGGCCGCCGGGCCGATTCTGTATCTCTTCCGCTCCTTCATCCCGGACACCGGCGGCCCCGGCCGGACCCGCGGCGGCGCTTCGACGGGCCTGGCGCTGCTGCCCTACGACGTCGAGGGCCTGAATGCCATGGTCATCGGCCATGGCGTGGAGGTGCCGAACTCGGTCGGACTCTATGGCGGCATGCCGGGCGCCTGCGCCTATCACCTGATGCGTCCGTCTTCCGCCGGCGTCGGCGCGCTGATTGCCCGCTACCACGATGCAGCAAGCGTCATGAATGACTCCGAAGTCCGGGATCTGGGCGCCAAGCCCGGCGGCTTCAAGCTCGGCCGGGGCGACGTCTTCGCTTATACCTTTCAGGGCGGCGGGGGCTATGGCGACCCCTTGCAGCGCGATCCCGGCCGCGTCGCCCGCGACGTGGAGGACGGCTATGTCTCCCCCGGTTCGGCGGCCGAGCACTATGGCGTCGTGTTCGAGAACGGCAGCATGATTCCCGACCTGGCGGCGACTGAAGCCAAGCGCGCCGCCATTCGCCGGGAGCGCCTCGCCGGCCGCATGCCGTCGGCGGCAACGCCGCAGCGCAACGATCCCCTGGCCGCCGATATGCGGATCTCCGACGACGGCCATTTCCACTGCCGCTGCGGCGGCGATCTCGGACCGATCGACGGCAACTGGAAGGACCGGTCGGCCACGCGGATGATCGCCCCGGAAGCCTGCGGCTTTCACGTCCATCTCCACGACGAACTGGCGCTTCGGGAGTTCTCCTGCCCCGAATGCGCGACCCTGCTGGAGGTGGAAGTCCTGAGAAAGGACGAGGAGCCCCTCTGGACCATGGCCCTCAGGCGTTAGATCAGCCAGCCGGCCTCAAGCCGGCAAGAGGGCGAGAGTCATCGTATCGATGGTGAAGCTGCCGTCGGCCTCGATCTCGAAATGCCGCGCCACCTCGCCCGCCATGCCCGCTTGCAAGGCGCGGATCGCCTGAACCTGGACCTCGGGCGTGGCCATGCGGCGGATCCAGGAGGCGAAATCGAGGCGCACCCTGCGCCGGGCCTGCAGGCGGGCCGCGAAGCCGGCATCTTCAGCCATCCCGGTCCACTCCTCGATGCTGTAATCGCGCACATGAGACGGATCGCGCAGCAGCTCGACCGCCTGGAGATATGTGTCCAGCAGCGGCGCTCCGGGCGATACGGCATCGACGAAAGCGGCCTCGCCGCCCGCCTTCAGCACGCGTCGCGCCTCGCTGAGGCCCGCCGGGACGTCCCGCCAATGATGGGCGCTGTAGCGGCTGAGGACGAAATCGAAGCTGCCGTCGTCAAAGGGAAGCGTTTCGGCCTCGCCCCGCCTGGTCGCGATATTGGCGAGGCCGCGCCTGGCCGCTTCGCCGGCGACGGCTCGCAGCATGTCGTCGGACAGGTCGTAGCAAACGACCTCGCGCACATGGGGAGCCGCATGAAAGCCGACATGGCCTCCGCCGCAACCGAGGTCCAGGACCCTGGCCTGCCCATGGCCGCTTACCAGGGCCGCCAGTTCCTCCAGGTCCGGTCCTTGGGAATGCACCGTGCTCGTGACATAGGCGGCGGCGCGGGGGCCGAATTGCCCCGTGACCACCGTTTCCTGGCTCTTGCTCGTCATCGCTGGCTCCTCGAAGCGGTTGGCGTTGGGCTCGAATTGCAGGCTGTCCTTAGCATCATCCAGGAACATGGTATAAGGCGAAAGTTATCCTGGTATGATCTCTGCCATGAACACCAGCACCGCCGCCGGGCAAAGAAAGGCGCTGGGCGAATTCCTACGCCGGCAGCGCGCCAAGCTCCAACCCGCGGCCGTGGGTTTGCCCACTGGCCTGCGCCGGCGTACGCCCGGCTTGCGGCGGGAAGAGCTGGCAGCACTCTCTGGCATGAGCGCCACCTGGTACAGCTGGGTCGAGCAGGGCCGCCCGGTCTCGCTCTCCGTCGGCGCGCTGGCGCGGCTGGCCATGGCCTTGCGGCTGTCGCGCGCCGAGCGCGCTTATCTCTTCGAACTCGCGGGCCGACGCGACCCGTCCGAGGCCAGCGAGGATGAGGAACCTCGGCTGCCCCAGGGCCTCGAGAGGATCGTCACCGCGCTTCCTATGCCGGCCTATGTTCTGGACCGCTCCTGGCGGGCCGTCGCATGGAACCCGCCGGCGAAGAAGCTGTTCGTCGGCTGGCTCGACCAGCCGCAGCGCAAGAGCCTCCTGGAGTACATCTTCCTCGAACCCGCGGCCAAGCGCCTGATCAGCGACTGGGAGAACCGGGCGCGGCGCATCCTGGCCGAGTTCCGCGTCGACTTCGCCCGGCACATGGACGACGCGGACCTTCGTGCCCAGGTCGCAGAGCTGACCCAGCGCAGCGCCGCTTTCGCCCGGATCTGGGACGAGCACGCGGTGCTCGGCCGCGAAGGCGGCGAACGCGGCTTCAATCACCCGGACCCGGCCTTCCGGCGGTTCGAGCAGACGGGATTCACGCTCGCAAGCCACCCCGACCTCAAACTCATGGTGCTGACGCCGATCTCGGCGTCGCCCACCAAAGGCGCCGCTAGCGAAGGAAAAGCCAGACCGTCAGCGCGGAACCGAGCCCGATGATGCCGAGCCGGAGCAGCCGCTCCGGGATCCGGAGCAACAACCAGCCGCCGGTGAGGCCGCCGCCGACCGAGCCGATGGCGAGTGCCACCGCGAAGGGCCAACGCGCTTCGCCCGAGAAGGCAAAGATGGCCACGGCCGCGGCATTCATCACCGCGGCCAGGATGTTCTTCGTCGTTGCGGCAGCGCGTACCCCCTGCCCTGCCAGGGTCAGCGCCGCGACCATCAGGAATCCGATCCCCGCCCCGAAGTAGCCGCCATAGGCGGCGATGCCCGCCTGGATCGCGCCGAGGGCCACCGGCGGCAGATGTTGTCCCGCGGGCAGATGCCGGCGGATCTTCTGCCCGAAGGCGAACACGACGGTCGCGAACAGCATCAACCAGGGCAGCAAGCGGGCAAAGAAGGAGACCGGCGTCTCCAGGAGCAGGAGCGCCCCGACCGCACCGCCGGCGAGGCTGATCGCCACCAGCCCCTTCACAGTAAGCGAGCCCACGCCCTCGGCGCTGCGCCAGCCCGACCAGGCGATCGCGATCTGGCTTGGAAACAGCGCGACCGTCGAGGTGATGTTGGCGGCGCGGGGATCGAGCCCGGCGAACAGCAGGACCGGATAGGTCAGGAAGGACCCACCGCCCGCCAGCGCGTTCTGGGCCCCGGCCCAGAACCCGACGGCGGCAAGCAGCAGGAGCTGCAGCACGCGTCAGCCCGAAGGCCGGCGCTTCGCTACATCACCGCGCCAAGCTGCCAGGGCGTGAATTCCTCTTCGCCCATGCCGAGAAGCTCGCTCTTGGTCCGTTCGCCCGAGGCCGTGGCTATGACCAGGTCGAAGATCCGCCTGCCGATCTCCTGCACGCTGGCCGCGCCATCGGCGATCGGTCCGCAATCGATGTCCATATCGTCCTGCATGCGCCGGTAGAGCGGCGTGTTGGTGGCGAGCTTCAGGCTTGGCGCCGGCTTGCAACCGAAGGCCGAGCCCCGGCCCGTGGTGAAGCAGATAATGTTGGCGCCACCCGCCACCTGGCCCGTCACCGAGACCGGGTCGTAGCCGGGCGTATCCATGAACACGAAGCCCTTGGCGGCGATCGGTTCGGCGTAGCGGTAGACGTCCACCAGATTGCCGGTGCCGCCTTTGGCGACCGCGCCCAAGGACTTCTCCAGTATGGTGGTGAGCCCGCCGGCCTTGTTGCCGGGGCTCGGGTTGTTGTTCATCTCTCCGCCGGTCCTGGAGGTGTAGCCCTCCCACCAGCGGATGCGCTCGATCAGCTTCTCGCCGATGGCCTTGTCGACGGCCCGGCGGGTCAGAAGATGCTCGGCGCCATAGATCTCCGGCGTCTCGGAAAGCACCGCCGTGCCGCCGTGGCGCACCAGCAGATCGGCTGCCGCACCCAGCGCCGGATTGGCCGTGATGCCCGAATAGCCATCCGAACCGCCGCATTGAAGCGCCAGAATCAGATGGCTCGCCGGCAGGGTTCGACGCGCTACCGCATTGGCGGCGGGCAGCATCTCCTTCAGCCGCGCCACGCCTTCCTGAACCGTCTTGGCGATGCCGCCCGAATCCTGGATCGTCATGGTCTGAAGGAAGGGTCCGGCCTCGAGGCCTTCGGCGGCCATCAGCCGGCCGATCTGATTGGCTTCGCAGCCGAGGCCCAGCAGCAGCACGCCGGCGAAATTGGGATGGCGGGCATAGCCGGCGATCGTGCGGCGCAGAATATCCATGCCCTCGCCCTCGCTCGCCATGCCGCAGCCCGTGCCGTGGCCGAGCGCCACGATCCCGTCCACATTGGCGAAAGCGGCCAAGGCTTCGCCGCGGAACTTGTCGGCGATCAGCTTGGCGGCGGTGGCCGAGCAGTTGACCGAGGTGAGGACCCCCAGATAGTTGCGCGTCGCGGCCCGTCCGTCTTGGCGCAGGAAACCCTGGAAGGTCGCCTGTTCGGCCTCCGGCACATAGTTCGTGGGCTTGAAATCGGCCGCGAAGGCGTAGTCCCGCTCGAAGGCCTCTACGGTCACGTTGTGGGTGTGGACGTGATCGCCGGGCGCGATATCGGCCGATGCGAAGCCGATGATTTGGCCGTATTTGCGCACCGCGGCACCCCTGGCGATGGCCGAGGTCGCCACCTTGTGGCCGGCCGGAATAGGCGCCCGGCACTGGACGTTCTCCCCGGCCAGGCTGGCGCCCGGCAGAAGCTCGACGCGGGCGACGACCACGTTGTCGGCAGGGTGAAGGCGAAGGGCAAGCGGCTGCATGGCTCAAGATTCCCGGATGGGTGGTTCGGCTGGGCTTTGAGTATATAGCATTTCATTGCGGGCCGGCCGCGATCGACGCCTCGCCATCGGCCGGCCGGCGGATCAGCGCGCCGCTGCGGGTGCCAGCGCCGGTCCGGATCGGCCGATGAAGAGCGAGAGACCCGCCGCGATCAGTCCCGTCGCCCCGGCGATCACGAAGGCCTCCAGATAGCGTCCCTCGACGGTGCGCATGATGCCGGCGAAAAAGGCGGCGCTGGCCGCGCCCAACTGGTGGCCGGCGGCGATCCAGCCGTAGACCACCGGCGCATCCGTCTCGCCGAATGCCTCGTTGGCGAGGCGCACCGTCGGCGGCACGGTCGCGATCCAGTCGAGGCCGTAGAAGACGGCGAAGAAGGACAGGCCGTAGAGCGAGAAGTTGGCATAGGGCAGGTAGATGAGCGAAAGGCCGCGCAGTCCGTAATACATGAACAGGAGCTTGCGCGGGTCGATGCGATCCGTGAGCCAGCCCGAGAAGGTGGTGCCGAACAGGTCAAAAACGCCCATGACGGCCATCAGGCTTCCGGCCTGAACCTCGGCCAGGCCGTGATCGCTGCAGAGCGCGATCAGATGGGTTCCCACCAGCCCATTGGTGGTGAAGCCGCAGATGAAGAAGGTGGCGAACAGCAGCCAGAAATCTCGCTTGCCCGCGGCCCGCAGCAGCCCGCCGAAGGCGAGGCCGAGCGGGTTGCCCTGGGATTGGGCGGGTGCTGCCGCCGTCGCGCTCTCGCCATAACGCCGGAGTCCGGCGGCAGCGGGGCTTTCCGGCAGCAGCCAGAGCACGAAGGGGATCAAGGCCGCGCCGGCGGCTGAGACGGTCAACACCACGGCCCGCCAGCCGAAGGCCTCGACGATGGCCGCGAGTCCCGGCAGGAAGATGAGCGTGCCCGTCGCCGTGCTCGCGGTCAGGAGACCCATGACCAGGCCCCGGTTGGTCGCGAACCACCGGTTGACGACCGTGGCGCCCAAGACCGAAGCGAGACAGCCGCTGGCGATTCCCGACAGCAGGCCCCAGGTCGCGATCAAATGCCAGGGTTGGGTCATGAAACTGCTGGCCGCCGTAGACGCGCTCATCAGCAGGAGGGCGCCGAGGATCGTGCGCTTGATCCCGAAGCGCTGCATTGCGGCGGCGGCGAAGGGCCCGGCGAGGCCATAGAGGAAGATGCCGATGGCGGCGGCAAGCGAGATCACGGCGCGCGACCAGCCGAAGGCGTGCTCCAGCGGCACAATGAGCACGCCCGGCGTCGCCCTCAGGCCCGCGGCCACCAGGAGCGTCAGGAAGATGAGGCCCACGACCACGAAGGCGTAGCGCTGGCCGAAGGGGCGCGGATGGGCTATAGTCATGTGCCTTACCGGTACGTAACGCTGCCCATATACGTACCGATCGGTAACATAGTCAAGGATCGAATCACCGATGACGCGTCCCGCCGCCCCTCTTCCGCCCTTGCCTGCCGGCGCCGAACGCAAGCGTCCGCGTGCCGCCGAGCGCATCCGCGAGTCCGCCCGCGAGCTGTTCTATCGCCAGGGCATCCGCGCCGTCGGCGTGGACGAGATCGTCAACCGGGCCGGCGTCACCAAGCCCAGCCTCTACCGCAGCTTCTCCTCCAAGGACGCCCTCGCCGCCGCCTACCTCGCCCAATACGACCGCGAGTTCTGGCAGCGCTTCGAAGGCATCGTCGCGACCCATCCCGGCGATCCCAGGGCCCAGCTCCTCGACTATCTGTCGGGCCTCGCCAAACGGGCGGTGAAGCCGGACTATCGCGGCTGCGGGCTCACCAACGCTGCCGTCGAATACCCCGGTGCGGACCATCCGGCGCGCAAGGTGGCAGAGGACAGCAAACGGCGATTGCGCCGGCGCCTCAAGGACATGGCCAAGGCCATGGGGGCGAGGCGGCCAGCCGCACTCGCCGACGGGCTGCTGCTGCTGCTGGAAGGGGCCTATGTCTCGAGTCAGATCTTCGGGCCGGGCGGGCCGGCCGGCCGGGTGGCTGAAACCGCAAGGTCACTGATCGATGCTAGTCTTGCCGGAGGCCGGGCGAAGCGCTGACGCCTAGAGCAAGATCGGGTCAGCTTATCTCAAGCTGACCCGTGAATCTTGCTCTACATGTTACGTTTAGAGCCTGATTCACGTCTCAAGCTGAGCAGGCTTGAGACGATCAGGCTCTAGCGCCCGTCCCAGCCTTGGAGTGCAGGCAGCTGTCCCTGACCAAGACGTCATCCCGCGACCGGCAGATCGCCTTTCTCTTCGACCTCGACGGCACCTTGGTCGATAGCGTCTACCAGCATGTGCTATCCTGGCACGAAGCCATGGCGGGCGCCGGCATTCCCCTCTCGATCTGGCGCATCCACCGGCGCATCGGCATGAGCGGCGGCCTGTTCACCAATGCCCTGCTGCGCGAGGTGGACCGTCCCATGTCGGCGGAACTCATGCAGCGGCTGCGCGATGCCCACGCCGCGACTTTCAAGCGGCTCGCCGGCTCGATCACGCCGCTTCCCGGCGCGCGCGAGCTTCTCGCGAACCTCACCGAGAACCGCGTTCCCTGGGCGATCGCGACCAGCGGCCGCGAGGCGACGGCGGCCGGACTGATCGCGAAGCTTGGCGTCGACCCCGCGAAGCATCCCGTCGTGACCCGCGACCAGGTGCGCTACGCCAAGCCCGATCCCGACCTGTTCGAGACCGCGGCCGAGCGTCTCGGCGTCGACATTCTGGATTCGGTCGTCGTGGGCGACAGCGTGTGGGACCTGCTCGCCGCCAGACGCGCCCGCGCGCTGGGCGTCGGCCTGCTCTCGGGCGGCTACGGCGAGGACGAGCTGGTCCAGGCCGGGGCCTATCGCGTGTATCAGGACCCGGCGGACCTGCTGGTCCATCTCGACGAGGTCGGCGTGCGCCGGCCCGCCTAGAGCATGTTCCGATCTATTTGAATCGGAACACGCTCTAGATTCCTTGGTTTGGTCGCATTTTCTGCGCCGAACCGGTGCCCACTTCGGCGGAAAATGTTCTGGCGCCTGCTCACCCCGCGAGCCACGCCCGCAAGCAATCCGTGACGGCCCCGGGCCTCTCGAGTGTCGAGAGATGCCCGCAGGCGGCGATGATCTCGAGCCTGGAATTCGGAATCGCGCCGGCGATTTCCCGGGCCCGTTCCAGCGGCGTGATGACGTCGCGATCGCCGACGATCACGAGGGTCGGGCAACGGATGGCGCCGAGGCCGGAACGGCTGTCAGGTCGATGGAGGATCGCGCGCTCCTGGCGGATGAAGGCCTCGACACCCGTGTCGCGCGCCATGCGCAGAATCACCTCGATCAGCGGCCCGTCGGCGAGGCGATCGGGATGGATCAGGCGTTTCAGAAGATGGTCGCGCGTGATCTCGTCGAAGCGCCCGCTACGGGCAAGATCGATATAAAAAAGGCGACTGTTCCGGATGTCCTCGCTGTCGGGTGCCGCCGTCGTATCGAGAAGCGCCAGCTTGAGCACGCGTTCCGGCGCCTGGCGCATGATCGCGAGCGCGATGGCGCCACCCATGGAGAGGCCCGCGAGCGCGAAGCGCGCCGGCGCGGCGGCGAGAATGGCCCGCGCGATCCCGGCCATGTCGTCGGCGACGCCGTGGTCCGCGACCGTGATGCGCGCCAGATCCGAGAGCCCGGCGATCTGCGGCGCCCAAAGCTCACCGGTGCAGAGCAGGCCCGGGATCAAAACCAGAGGAATCGCATCCATCTTCGCCCCCGATCCCGTCGATCCCGCTGGCCTCGAGCAATATCCGATTAGGTTGAATCAACCTAATCGGATCTTGCTCTGATTCATTGATGTAGCGACTGATTCACGTCTCAAGCCGATTTGGCTTGAGACGATCAGGCGCTAGACAGCTCCATCGTCACCCCAGCTTTCGCGGCATTGACGACGAGAAACTAACCCGATGTCGCGGGAATCGGAAGTTTGCCAGCTATTCCGGAGCCCTCACCAGCGGCCGTCGCCGGCGCGCATGTCCTCGGGCTTGAGACGGATCGGGAAGCGGGAGCGGATCTCGGCGTCGGTCTTGAGGTCGATATAGGCCGGATAGTGGCGGGACAGGATTTCGCGCACCCGAACTTGCGCCGCTTCATGGATGTCCCGGGCGCCGGCCTCGCGCCAGCTGTCGGGGCTGCGCCGGTCGGCGATGCGGGGATAGAGGTACTCGCTCTCCATCCGTTCGAGAGTCTCGGCATGGCCGAGATAGTGGCCGGCGCCGTTGGCGACCTCGCGCATCACTTCCACCGACAGGGTCTCGTCGGTGACTTCGATGCCGCGGAGCGTCCGCTGCACGAGGCCCAGCATGTCGTTGTCGATTACCAGCGCCTCGTAGGAGACGCCCACGAGGCTGGCCAGCATGCCGGCGGATTCGCTGACGAAGTTGCCGCCGGCGAGCGCCACGATGGTGGTCGTAACCCCCTTCTCGAATCCCGCCTGATTGTCCGGCAGCTTGGCATCGGTCATGCCGGCGGCGACGCTGCCCGGGAGATTGTAGAAGTTGGCCATCTGGGCGACCGCAGCCATGAGCAAGGCCTGCTCGCCGCTGCCCCCGGTGAAGGAACCGGTGCGCAGGTCGGACACCAGCGGCCAGGCGCCGAACATCATCGGGTTGCCCGGGCGGACCAGGTTGACCACGACCAGGCAGGCGATGGTCTCGGCGAGCGACTGGACCAGCGTGCCGGCCAGTGTAACCGGCGCGGTGGCGCCCGCCTGGCCGGCGATGGCAACGTCGCCCACGAGGCCGAGCCGGCTCGTCTCCATCAGCACCTCGAGGCTGTCCTTGGCGAAGCGGAGCGGCGAGACGACCGGGCAGCAGCCGCCGATGGAGCAGAAGGGCCGTTTGATGAAACGTCCCTCCCCGCCCAGGATCGCGTCATAGAGCGCCACCACCGCCTTCAGGTTCCGGGCCCCGCTGATGGACATGCCGCTGGTCTTGCGCGTCCCGGCGGCGAGCGCATAGGCGATGCTGATGTCGCGGGCGAGCGGATCTTCGATGTCGGTCGCGACACAGGGCTGGCCGAACTGGTGGATGTTGTCGAGGGTGTCGCAGAGCCGCGCGCAGTCATAGATGTCGAGCAGCTTGGAAGGACGGTAGCTGCGGGTCGCCGGATCGAAGATGGCGATGGCCTCGCCGCTGGTGGCAAAATAGACCCGCCGCCCGCCGACCCGTATGTCGTTCTCGCCGTCCCGGCTGTACATGCTGAACTGGCGCGGCGCGCCGGCTAGCACGTCTTCGATCAGCGCCGGCGGGAAACAGAGGCGGCCCTCGGCGTTGAGCATGGCGCCCCGATCCATGGCCAGCTCGATCAATTCCGGCGTGGCGTCGGCCATGCCGATGGTGGAAAGCACCTCCAGCACCGCCTCGTGGATGCGGGCGATATCGGCCTCGCTGAGGGGACGGTAGATGCCGCCTTCGAGCCCGGGATGGACCGCAATCGCCTTGGCGGATTTGCGGATTTCCTGCCGCGCGACCCGGCCGCCGCCGCGCCGCGGCCCGATGAGCCTTTCGGTCATAGCCGTTCCTCCCAACAACGCAGCGCCAGTCTACCTATTGATTGAACGTTCAGTCAATATGCGGGCTGTTCCTTCTGGGCCAAGGGACGCGGACGGTCCGGTCGAGCCGGCGCGCTCCCGGCGCTGAAAGCATGGCCAAGCCACCAAGAAATGCATAGCTGGGGGTCGATTTGCGCAGTCCGCTATTGATCGCCGGCTGTTCCCATGCAAACGTAAACGCAGGTTTGGGAAGCGAGCGCTCCTGCTTGGGATGCGAGGGCGAATCCTGGCAGGGGACAAAGCGAACTCGATCAACGAGTTACTTTGCAACAGGAGGAATCACGATGTGGGATTT
Organism: Candidatus Udaeobacter sp.; assembly: GCA_035604155.1. Classification (GTDB taxonomy): domain Bacteria; phylum Pseudomonadota; class Alphaproteobacteria; order Dongiales; family Dongiaceae; genus DASXQK01. The sequence goes on from DATNJA010000115.1 coordinate 24,293, forward strand.
GGAGAAGCTGACGACCCTTGCCGGCAAGGGCAAGGTTAACCGACGCGAGTTCATCCAGTTCGCGCTCGCCACGGGCGTGACGGCCGCTGTCGCGGAGACGATGTTCGTCGATGCCGTCCGCGCGGCACCGAAGCATGGCGGCTCGGCCCGGTTTGGCCTCGCCCACGGTGCAACGACCGATACGCTGGATCCCGCCGGCTATCCCGACACGGCCACGCAAGTGCCGTTCTGGGGCGCCATGGCGAACGGCCTGACCGAGGTCGATTGGAAGGGCAGCATAACGCCCGACCTTGTCGAGAGCATGGAGCCTGCGGACGGCGCAAAGACATGGGTCTTCAAGATCCGCAAGGGCGTGACCTTCCATGACGGCAAGAACCTGACGCCGGACGACATCATCGCGTCCTACCGTTACCACATGGGCCCGAATTCGAAGTCGGCAGTGAAGTCGGTTCTGGCGGCGATCACCGACATCAAGGCGGACGGTCCCGACACCGTCATCTTCACCCTGAATGGCGGCAACGCCGATTTCCCGTATATCTGCAGCGACTACCATATCCCGATCATGGAGGCGAAGGCGGACGGCTCCGCCGATTGGCAGAATACGGCCCGCACCGGTCCCTTCATCTACGAGTCCTGGCAGCCCGGGGTGCAGGCGAAACTCAAGCGCAACCCGAACTACCACAAGCCGGGCAAGCCCTATTTCGACGAGGTGACATTCGTCACCATCGCCGATGTCGGCGCACGGACCAACGCGTTGACCACCGGCGAGGTGGACTGGATCAGCCGTTGCGACCTGAAGACGCTGAACCTGCTAAAGCGCCAACCGGGAATCGCCATCGACGAGTACACAGGCTACGGCCACTACGTGTTCCCCATGATGGTGGACCGGCCGCCGTTCAACGACAACAATGTGCGCTTGGCCCTGAAGTACGCGATGAATCGCGAGGAGATCAACAAGAAGATCTTCCTCGGTCACGCTACGGTCGGGAACGACAACCCGATCGCGCCTTCGGTCAAGTTTGCCTACGACCCGAAGCCCAAGTACCACTACGATCCGGAGAAGTCGAAGTTCTATTTGAAGAAGGCCGGCCTATCGACGCTCAAGGTCGATCTCTCCGCGGCCGAGGCGGGCTTCAACGGCGCGGTCGATGCGGCTGTCCTCTATCAGCAGTCCGCCAAGGCGGCCGGCATCGACATCAACGTGATCCGCGAGCCCGACGACGGCTATTGGGACAACGTCTGGCTCAAGAAATCCTGGTGCGCCGGCTACTGGAGCGGACGCCCCACCGTCGACTGGATGCTTACCGTCGTCTACGCCAAGGATGCGGCGTGGAACGAAACGCACTATGACGATCCGAAGTTCAACCAGCTGCTGGTGGCGGCGCGAAGCGAGACCGACGACAACAAGCGCGCGGGGATGTATGCCGAGTGCCAGCAGCTCATTCACGACAACGGCGGCGCCATTGTTCTGGTCTTCAACAACTACGTCGAAGCCCAATCGAAAAAGCTGTCTCACGGCCACCTCGCGCCCAACTGGGAATGCGATGGACTGAAGATCGCGGAACGCTGGTGGTTCGCCTGATCGCCAGCTAGGGAAGGCAGGCAGGAGCCGCCGGCAACGGCCGCTCCTGCCCCTTCGGCCGGCTTCGACACCGCCGGCGCAGCGTCGCGAAAGAATCGACGCGAGAGCCGTACCAGGGGGGCTGTAACGCGTGAATCCTGTCCTCAAGACGGTTTTGCAGCGACTCGGGCTCGGGCTCGTCACTCTGTTCGCTGTCTCGATCATCATCTTCTCCGCGGTCGCCATGCTCCCGGGCGACTTTGCCCAGGCGATCCTCGGCCAGGCGGCGACGCCGGAGACGGTCGCAGCGTTCGACAAGCAGATCGGCCTCGATCGCCCGCCGGTCGAGCGCTACTTCCACTGGGTCGGCGGCGTGCTCCACGGCGATTTCGGCGATTCCTTCTCCAGCGAAGGCAATCTCGGCGGCGGCCACGCGCGCAGCGTCATGTCGCTGATCGCGCCTAGGCTCGCCAACACGCTGTTCCTGGCCGCCTTTGCCGCGATCATCGCCGTGCCGCTGTCGCTGGGGCTCGGCATGCTGGCGGCCCTCTACCGCAACAGCCTCTTCGATCGCCTGATCAACATCGTCACGCTCACCTCGATCTCGGTGCCGGAGTTCTTCGTTGCCTACATCCTGATGCTGTTCCTGGCCGTGCGCTGGGAAGTGTTCTATTCGCTGGCGACCGTCGGGCCCGACACACCCTTCTTCGAGCACATATCGCGCTGCGCGCTCCCGGCGATGACGCTGATCCTGGTCATTGTCGCCCACATGATGCGCATGACCCGGGCCTCGATCATCAATCTGCTTGCCAGCCCCTATATCGAAACGGCGCGGCTCAAAGGCGTGTCGCCGAGCCGGATAATCCTCCATCATGCGTTGCCCAATGCCTGGGCGCCGATCGCCACCGTCATCGCGGTCAACCTTGCTTACCTGGTCGTAGGCGTGGTCGTCGTCGAGGTGGTGTTCGTCTATCCGGGTATCGGCCAACTGATGGTCAATTCGGTTTCGGCCCGCGACGTCCCGGTCGTCCAGGCCTGCGCCATGATCTTCGCCGTCACCTATATCCTGCTCAATCTGCTGGCCGATATCGTGGCTATCGTCACGAATCCCAGGCTGTTGCACCGCCGATGAGCAATCAGCCGGAACAGGCCCAGGGAACGATGCCGGCTGTCGATGCCCTGGCCTCGGCGGCGACTGCGGACGCAGTAGCCCTGCCGCGCCGGCGGACCGCCCTGCAGTCCGCCTGGCGCCTGTTGAAAACCGCGCCGCCGACGGCCTGGTTCGGGATGCTGGTGATCGGCGCCTACCTCGTGATCTCCGTTTTTGCGCCGCTCATTGCGCCGTATGGCGAGGCCGACATCGTCGGCGATCAATACGCGCCTTGGAGCAGCCAGTTCGTCTTCGGCACCGATCAGCTCGGCCGGGACATGCTCTCGCGCCTGATCTTCGGGGCGCGCAACACCATTGGCATCGCGGTCGTGACCACGGCCCTTTCCTTCTCGATCGGCGGCACCCTCGGCCTGCTCGCCTCCGTTTTCGGCGGCTGGGTGGACCAGCTGCTGGCCCGCCTGGTCGACATTCTGATGGCGATTCCGCAGCTCATTTTCGCCTTGGTGCTGCTGGTCATTTTCGGACCTTCGATCACCAACCTCATCCTCATCATCGCGGTGCTCGACAGCACCCGCGTCTTTCGCCTGACCAGGGCCGTGGCCATGAACGTCGTGGTCCAGGATTTCGTCGAGGCAGCCCGTCTGCAGGGCGAAAAGATCGGCTGGATCATGGGGCGCGAGGTCCTGCCCAACATTCTGCCCCCGCTGGTGGCGGAATTCGGCCTGCGCTTCTGTTTCGTGTTCCTGACCATCGCCGCTCTCTCCTTCCTGGGGCTCGGCATTCAGCCGCCGACCGCCGACTGGGGCTCCATGGTCCGCGAGAACTCGACCCTGATCAACTACGGCGATATCACGCCCTTGTTGCCGGCCGGCGCCATCGCTCTCCTCACCGTCGCGGTCAATTTCGTCGTCGACTGGTTCCTGCACAAGACCAGCGGGCTGAGGGAGTGACGGGCATGGCAAATCCTGCGACCGCCGCCAATCAGGGGAACATAGCCCAGCCGGGCAGAGGCGACTTGCTGCTGGACATCCGGGGCCTCAGGATCGAGGGCCAGAGCGAAGACGTCTGGCACGAGATCGTGAAGGGCGTCGATCTGACCTTGCATCGCGGCGAGGTTCTGGGGCTGATCGGCGAGTCCGGCGCCGGCAAATCCACCATCGGCCTCGCGGCCATGGCCTATGCCAGGCCTGGCTGCCGGATCTCGGCCGGGTCGATCGTGTTCGACGGCGTCGACATGGCCAAGCTGAGCGAGGCCGAGAAGCGCAAGATCTGGGGCCGGCGCGTGGCCTATGTGGCGCAGTCCGCCGCTGCTTCCTTCAATCCGGCCCACAAGCTGATCGATCAATATGCCGAGGCGCCGTCCTGGCATCACGTGCTGACCCAGGATGACGCGAAGCGCCAGGCCGTGGATTTGTTCCGTCGGCTGCAGCTTCCCGAGCCGGAAACCATCGGCGGTCGCTATCCCCATCAGGTTTCCGGCGGCCAGTTGCAGCGGGCCATGACCGCCATGGCCATGGCCTGCCGGCCCGATCTGCTCATCTTCGACGAGCCGACGACGGCTCTTGACGTGACGACCCAGATCGAGGTGCTGGCGGCGATCAAGGACGTGGTGCGTCAATCCCACACGGCGGCCATCTATATTTCCCACGATCTCGCGGTCGTGGCCCAGATGGCCGACCGGATCATGGTCCTGCGCTACGGCAACCTGGTCGAGGAGGCATCGACCCGGCAGATGCTGTCCAATCCGCAGCAGGCCTATACCAAGTCCCTATGGGCCGTGCGCTCGCTGCGCAAGCAGGAGGAAACCTCCGACAACATCCAGCTTCGCGTCGATCACGTCGATGCCGTCTATGGCGGTGCCATCAAGGTGCTGCACGACGTGGAGCTCAGCGTCCCCCGCGGCCGGACGGTGGCGGTGGTCGGCGAGTCCGGCTCTGGCAAGTCGACCCTTGCCCGGGTCATCACCGGCCTGTTGCCGCCGACCAAGGGAGCGGTGCTGTTCAACGGCACTGCCCTGCCGCCATCGATCAGGAACCGGTCGAAGGAGCTGCTGCGCCGCGTCCAGATGATCTATCAGATGCCGGACACGGCCCTCAATCCACGCCGGCGGGTGCGCGACATCCTGGGCCGGCCGCTCGAGCATCAGATGGGTCTGCGCGGAGCCCAGCGCGACCGCCGGATCGTCGAGCTTCTGAAGATGATCGAGCTGGACGAGCGCTTCCTCGACCGTCTGCCCAGCGAGCTCTCGGGCGGCCAGAAGCAGCGCATCTGCATCGCGCGCGCCCTGGCCGTCAATCCGGAGCTGATCATCTGCGATGAGGTGACCTCGGCCCTGGATCAGATCGTGGCCGAGGAAATCCTGAAGCTGCTGATGCGCCTGCAGAAGGAACTGAATGTCTCGTATCTCTACATCACCCATGATCTCGCCACCGTGAAGGCGATCGCCGACCAGGTCGTCGTCATGTTCCAGGGACGAGTCGTGCAGAGCGGCCTGCGTTCCCAAGTCCTGGCCCCGCCCCACCACCCTTACACGGCCAAGCTCCTCTCCTCGGTGCCGGAGATGGATCCCGACTGGCTCGATGGCCTGCTGGCCAGGCGCGGTCAGCCGGCCTGATAGCGGCGCGGGCGGGCGCGTTGCAGCCGCGAAACCGGGCCGCGCTATAACTGCTATGCCGCTTTGGTGCCTCGCCCGGCCTTGGGTCGGCCGCGAGCCTTGGCCTATGATCGCGCCCAGCGCAAAGGCATCGTCCCTCGCAAAAACTTAGGAGGCTCCCGTGGCGAACGAGGTTTTCGAACGCGGACTCGAGATTCGCAAATCCGTGCTAGGCAAGGAATTCGTCGAGAAGTCCTTCAAATCGGCCGACGAGTTCAACCGGCCGATGCAGGAACTCGTCACCGAATACTGCTGGGGCGCCGTCTGGGGTCGCGAGGGGCTGTCGCGCAAGACCCGCAGCCTTCTCAACCTGGCGATGCTATGCGCCCTCAACCGACCCCATGAGCTGCGCATGCATATCCGCGGCGCGCTGACCAACGGCGTCAGCCGCGACGAGATCCGCGAGGTGTTCATGCAGGTCTCGATCTATTGCGGCGTGCCGGCGGGCGTCGACGCCTTCCGGACCGCGCGCGAGGTCTTCGCCGAGATCGACGCCGCGCCCAGCACCCGCTAGACGAGATCGATTCCGGCTCGCGGCCGGCATCGACCCCGCGCTCATGCTCTCGACTCGCTCGCCAGCTCCCGAAACAGCGCCGCATAGCGACGCGCCGATGGGCGCCAGGAAACCTCCGTCGTCATGCCGTTGATCTGCAACTGGCGCCAAACCTTCGGCTGGCGATAGAGCGAACTGGCCCGTCGCATGGCGCCCTCCAGCATGGATAGCGTGGTCGGCGCGAATTGAATGCCGGTGCCCATGGCCCTGCCCCTTGCCTCAGGATCGGCATCGACGACCGTATCGGCCAGGCCACCGACGCGTGCCACCACCGGTACGGCGCCGTAGCGCAGGGCCGCGAGCTGGGTGAGCCCGCAGGGCTCGCTGCGCGAGGGCATCAGAAAGGCATCCACGCCGCCCTGCAGCAGGTGAGCCAGGCGCTCGTCATAGCCGATCTCGCAGGCGATCCGGCCCGGATGGGCGACCGCGGCGGCGCGGAATCCGGCCTCGATGCCGGCTTCACCGGAGCCCAGCACGGCGAGTTGCGCCCCTTCCGCCAAGAGAGCCGGCAATGCCGCCAACAGAAGATCATGCCCCTTCAGCCAGGTGAGCCGGCTGACCACGCCGAAGAGCAGAGTCCTATCGTCTTCCGCCAGGCCGAAATACGATCTCAGCGCGGCCTTGTTTTGCGACCGCGGGGCGGTCCGGCGACCGCCGAAGTTGGCCGCGAGATGGGGGTCCCGGGCCGGGTCCCAGACGTTCTCGTCCAGCCCATTCACGATGCCGGTCAGGACGTCCGCACGCCTGTTCAGAAGACCACCCAAACCCATGCCTCCAACCTCGGTCTGGATCTCCAGCGCATAGCTCGGCGACACGGTCGTGATCCGATCGGCAAAACGCAGGCCTGCCTTGAGGAAGCCGATGGTCCCGTAGTACTCGACCCCGTGGATCGTGAACGAATTGGCGGGCAACCCGAGAGAGCCCAAAAGCTGGGGCGGAAACTGGCCCTGATAGGCCAGATTGTGAATAGTCATGACCGACCGGGCGCCCTCAGTCCCATCGTAGTATCGATAGGCGGGTAGCAGCCCGGCCTGCCAATCATGGGCATGCAAAATGGAGGGCGCGTAGCCGGATATGAGACCGCTGCCGATGCTGGCGCCGATCCGGGCGAGTGCCGCGAAGCGTCGGGCATTGTCGGGCCAGGGCTGGCCGTTCGGCTGGTTATAGGGATTTCCTTCGCGAGAATAGAGATGCGGCGCATCGAGCACGAAAAGATCGGGACCGGCCGCGGTGCCGGCCAAGAGGCGCGCGGGCCCGCCGAAGAACTCGGCATAGGCATGGACTTCCTCCGCCATGTCCAGCGCCCCCAGGATCGCCGGGTAGCCCGGCACCAGCGTGCGCACGCGTATGCCCTCCGCCGCCAATGCGCCGGGCAGGGCGGCGACGACGTCGCCGAGCCCGCCCGTCTTGACCAGGGGATAGATCTCGGCGGCGACCGACAGAACGTCGAATTGGCTCACCTCGCGAGCCTGTCGATCATGGGCTGGGTGATCAGGCAGATACCTTGTTCGGTGCGGCGGAATCTCTGGCTGTCGAGCTCCACATCCTCGCCGACGACCAGGCCGGCGGGTATCCGCACGCCCCGATCGACGACGACATTCGTGAGGCGCACCGATCGGCCGACGTCGACCTCGGGCAAGATCACCGCGTGATCGAGCGTCGAGTACGAATTGACGTGCACGCCGGTGAAGAGCAGCGTCCGCTTCAGGCTCGATCCCGAAATGATGCAGCCGCCGGAAACCAGCGAGGAGACGGCCATGCCGCGCCGGCCGGGCTGGTCATGCACGAACTTTGCCGGTGCGGTCGCCTGGGCGTAAGTCCAGATCGGCCAGTCCCGGTCGAACAGGTCGAGCTCGGGCACGATGTCCGTCAGGTCGATATTCGCCGCGAAATAAGAATCGATCGTGCCCACGTCGCGCCAGTAAGGCGTGGTTTCCATCGAGGACCTCACGCAGGAACGCCCGAACTGGTGGGCAACCGCTTTCGCCTCGCGCACGAGCCGGGGGATGATGTCCTTGCCGAAATCGTGGCTCGACTCCGGATCGGCGCTGTCGCGTCGAAGCTGGTCGAACAGGAACTCCCGGTCGAACACATAAACGCCCATGCTGGCCAAGGCGCGATCCGGCTTTCCGGGCATGGCCGGAGGGTCCGCCGGCTTCTCCACGAAAGAAAGGATCCGGTCCCTGTCGTCGATATGCATGACGCCGAAGCTGGATGCCTCCGAACGCGGCAGTTCGACGCATCCCACCGTCACGTCGGCGCCGTCATCGACGTGCTGCTGCAGCAGGAGCTCGTAATCCATCTTGTAAATGTGATCGCCCGCCAGGAGCACGATGAACGTCGGAGCGTATGAGTCTATGATGTCGATATTCTGATAGACGGCATCGGCAGTGCCGAGATACCAGCGTTGCTCCGACAGGCGCTGGCTGGCCGGCAGAATGTCGAAGCTTTCATTGCGCTCCGGGCGAAAGAAGTTCCAGCCGCGCTGAAGATGGCGAATCAGGCTGTGGGCCCTGTACTGCGTCGCGACGGCGATGCGACGGATGCCCGAATTGAGAGCGTTGGAGAGCGCGAAATCGATGATCCGGGATTTGCCGCCGAAATAAACCGCCGGCTTTGCCCGCTTGTCCGTCAATTCCATCAGACGGCTGCCGCGGCCGCCGGCGAGCACATAGGCCATCGCATGGCGCACGAAAGGCGATCCGCTTGAGGACGATGCGGCTGCCACGGGTCTATCCCCCTTCGCGTTGAAACATGACCGTCGCCAGAGGCGGCACCAGGATTTCCGCAGAAGCGGGCAATCCGTGGAATGGCACGCCACAAGCGGTGATTTGGCCGAGATTTCCCAAGCCCCCGCCGCCATACCCGGCAGCATCCGAATTGAAGACCTCGCGCCAGCGCCCCGTGTCCGGCAGGCCGATGCGATAGCCATGACGCGGCACGGGCGTGAAATTGGATACCACGGCCACCGGCCGGTCCTCCGCAGCGCCGAAACGCAGCCAACCGTAGACCGACTGGGAGTCGTCGTTGGCGACGCTCCAGCGGAACCCCTCCGCCTCGCAATCACGCGCGTGCAGGGCGGGAATCGCGCGATAGAGGCGGTTCAGATCCCTGAGGCAGGCTCTGAGGCTGGCATGCAAGGGGTAGTCGAGGAGATGCCAATCCAACGACTGGTCGAAATCCCATTCCCGCCATTGCCCGAACTCCTGCCCCATGAACAGGAGCTTCTTTCCCGGATGTCCCCACATGAATCCCAAACAGGCGCGGACGGTGGCAAATTTCTGCCAGTCGTCGCCGGGTATTCTGCCGAGCAGCGAACCCTTGCCGTGGACGACCTCGTCATGGGAAATGGGCAGCACGAAATTCTCCGAGAAGGCATACATCGAGGCGAAGGTCATCTGGTTGTGATGCCAGCGCCGGTGCACCGGTTCGTGCGAGATATAGTCGAGCGTATCGTGCATCCAGCCCATGTTCCATTTGAAGCCGAAGCCGAGACCTCCGGCGTGAGTCGGGTGCGAAACTCCCGGCCAGGCGGTCGATTCCTCGGCAGTCATAATCGCGCCGGGATGCTGGGCGTAGACCAGCTCATTGACGCGTTGCAGGAAGGCGATCGCCTCCCGGTTGGTGTTGCCGCCTTCGGCATTGGCCAGCCACTCGCCCGGCTTGCGCGAATAGTCGAGATAGAGCATGGAGCTGACGGCGTCGACCCTCAAGCCGTCGACGTGAAAACGGTCGAACCAGTAGAGCGCATTGGCCATCAGCGTATTGGCGACTTCCGCCCGGCCGAAATCGTAGACGGCGGTATTCCAGTCGGGTTGAAAGCCCCGGCGCGGATCGGCGTATTCGTAGAGAGGCGCGCCGTCGAACCGCGCCAGACCATGCTCATCGGTGGGGAAATGTGCGGGCACCCAGTCGATGATGACGCCGAGACCGGCGACATGCGCCTGATCGACGAAATGCGCGAAGCCGGCCGGAGTCCCGAAACGCCGCGTCGGGGCGAACAGACCGATCGGCTGATATCCCCAGGAGCCGTCGAGCGGGTGCTCGCAGACCGGAAGAAGCTCGAGATGGGTGAAGCCCAAATCGAGGGCATAGGGAATGAGCTGGCGCGCGAGCTCCTCGTAGGACAGGAACCCACCCTCGCCATCGCGGCGCCAGGAGCCGAGATGCACCTCATAGATCGAAAGCGGACGACGGCGCGGATCGCCGGCGGTGCGGGCCGCCATATGGGCGGCATCGTGCCAGGCGAAATTGTCGGTCCGCGCAACGACCGAGGCCGTGGAGGGCCTGAGCTCGCCGGCGAAGCCGAAAGGATCGGCCTTGAGCGGCTGCACCACGCCATGGCGATCGGCAATCTCATACTTGTAGACCGCACCTTCCCCGAGGCCCGGTGCGAAAATCTCCCACAGCCCGCTGTCGATGCGCTTGCGCATCTGGTGGCGGCGGCCGTCCCAGCGGTTGAAATCGCCGACGACGGAGACTCTTGCGGCATTGGGCGCCCAAACGGCGAAATGGACCCCGACCACGCCTTCGTGGGTCATCGGATGGGCGCCGAGCCGCTCGTAGAGGCGCCGGTGGGTTCCCTCGACCATGAGATGGTCGTCCATCTGGCCGAGCACCGGGCCAAAGGCATAGGGATCCCGGAATTCCCAGCTTCCCCCAGCATTGGCCGCTCGCAGCCGATAAGCCAAGCGCGCCCGATGCAGACCGACGAAGCCCTCGAAAAAGCCGTCAGGATGCCGGCGCATGAGCGGCGCCGCCAATCCGCCTCCGTCTTCCTGCAGTTCGACTGCTTCCGCTCCCGGTTCAAAGCATCGCACGGCGAGGCCGCCCGCGACCGCATGCGGCCCGAGAATCGCGAAAGGGTCCGCATGGCGCGCTTCGATGATCGCGCGAACATCGGCGTCCGAGGCTTGCCAAGCTGCGAGCGTCATGCTGCCCAAAATGCTCTCCGCCTACGTGCAGGCCAAGGAAGAAGCAGAATTTGACACGCCGGAATATATCAGAACTTGTGCCGAGGCGGTCCCATTCGCGGAACGCAGACTGCCCGGCCGGGGCGCGGCACGGATCGCCGTAGCGGTATTGTAAAGGCTGGGCCGCAAGGCTGCGACCATGACGGGTCCAGTGTCGCCGGATCGGCGAGACCTATCGATCCTTGCGATCGTCGCCGAACGGGCTTGGCGGCGGGCGGAGGGCGTTGAGCCGTCCCGCGAGGGAAACGGCCCTCTCGTCCTTTGTTATTTGCTCATTAGGGGCGGGAAGCTTTTGCCGCCAGTTCGGGTGCTCGTCGATCGTTCCGGGCAGATTGGCTTGTTCTTCCAGGCCGAGGACGTCTTCGAGCTGCACCATGAGCAGGCGTGCCGGCGTCAGTGCCAGAAATGAGTGGACGGCTTGCGCAAACCGTTCGGCGGCCTGCTGAGAGGCATCCGGGTCTTCCTCGGCCGGCCATAATCCCGCGGACCGCAGAACCGCAAGGAGGGCGAGACGCAGGTCCGCGCGCTCCTGATGGGCAGCCGACACCGCGTCAGCGGATGCGAAAACACCGAGCTTGGCGTGAAGCTCGATGTCTCGGCCGCGCCAATAGCCGAGCAAGGTCGGCAAATCGTGAGTGCTGACGCTGACCTGCGACAAGGACGGATACTGGTCCGGCGGCGAAAAGCTGCCGTCCTGCCGACGCTCGAAATAGAGCACCCGGCAGGAGAGGATGCGCGACGTCGCCATACTGGCCCGCAACCCCGCGGGCACCGTGCCCAGGTCTTCGCCGATGACAACGCATCTGGCCCGCTCGCTCTCCAACGCCGTGATAGCGAGAAGGTCATCGAGAGGATAGCGAACATAACCCCCCTCCCTGGGGCTGGCTCCTTCGGGTATCCAGTAGAGGCGCAGGAATCCGAGGATATGGTCGATCCGCAATGCCCCGGCATGACGCATGTTGTTGCTGAGGGCGCCGATGAATGGGCGATAGCGGTGAGCGCGCACCGCGATGGGATTGAACGGAGGCAAGCCCCAGTTCTGACCCTTGGGGTTGAAGCCGTCCGGCGGGGCCCCAATTCTGACCTTGAAGGCCAATTCCCGTTGCTGGGCCCAGGCGTCCGCCCCATCCGGGTCGGCGCCAAGCGCGAGATCGCGATAGAGGCCGATCGTCATGCGACGCTCAGCCGCCTTGGCGGCTGCGACCGACATCTGGCGATCCGCCTCCCATTGGAGATAGGCGAAATAGCCGACCCGACGCGCATGCTCACGAACGAACGCCGCCACCTGCGGAGTCTTCGGGTCCTGAAAGCCGACCGGCCATTGGCGCCAGGAGCAATGCTGCGTCCGGCCCGCCCGAAAGAATTCCGCCAGAGCCTCATGAGCAGCGAAGATCTCGAGCGCTTCGCCTCGCACTTCCCGAAAGCGCTGGAACGCGGCCGCCCGCGGCGTCTGGCGATCCAGGTGGTTGTCGCAGAATGCCTGATACAGCAGCTCCAACATGGGCAGCTTGAGAGCGGAGACGCCGGGATAGTCCACCAGGCGCCCTTCGCGAACGGCAGCCAGCGCCTGTTGAAACTCCGCCGACGCGTAGCGTTCTCGCACCCGGTCCGATTCCGCGAAATCGGGCGAGGCCTCCGGATCGATGTAAAGGGCATTGAGGAAAGAGCGGCTTGATGGCGAGTAGGGGCTGATGTGACGAGGGTTGTCGAGGAAGAGCGCGTTGGTCGGATTGAGGCCGACCGCTTCCGCTCCCAAGGACGCCGATGCATCGATGAATTGGCAAAGGTCGTTGAAGTCGCCCATGCCCCAGCTCCGCTGGCCTTCCAGCACGTAGAGCTGGATGGCGAAGCCCCAAATGCCAGGTCCCTGCTCCAGTGCCGCCGGGAGATGGCAACGTCCGGGGGTAACGATGAGAAGTGCTGCCCCTTCCGACAGGCGAGCCGGCCCTTCGAGGGCAAGCTCGAGCCGATGGTAGCCCGTCGCGAGGTCGGCCGGGAGCCTGAGGGACCGGCGCTCGATGGCGTCCCCCTCGACGACCCGACGGCCGGCGAGCGGAAGCTCCTGCAAGCGAACGGTGCCTCGATGCACCCGGCCCTGCTCTTCCGTCACCGTCCAGGCCAATCGTTGGTCGGCGGATGCGGCTGGATGATTGAATTGTGCGCCGGCCTCGGTGGGATCATCAGCCTTGACGATCACGACATCTTCGATCATCCGGCGCCATGGTGCTGCTTCCAGGTCGGCAAGGCTCCACACCCTGTCGGCCTCGGTCGCCACGGAAAAGCCCATCGCTTCCAGAAGCGCAAGTTTGGTATCGAGGGAGAGGTCGCGACGGCTGCCCCACGCATCAAGGTATTGCAGCTCGATGCCGGCGAGCTCGGCCAGACGATCGAGCACATCGGGTTCACTCATGTTTCGCCGGGCCGTACGCCGCCAAGAGCACGAGCGTAATTGGCTGCACAACATAGCTCTGGCCCGTTATGGGCGCAGGTTCGATCTCGTCATGGCCTAGCCTTGCGGTATCGACCAACGACTGCCATCGATCGATGCCTTCCACGGACGGAAGCTGGAACGAGATCTGTTCGTCGGCGGGATTGAGGAGCAAAAGAAAACAGCCGGGCTCATCGCTCTCGCCGGACGCAACGGCAGGATGCGTCGGGTCCTCGGAGGCGAGAAGAATGCCCAGGAACCGAGAGTCCGGGGCATGCCAGTCGGCAGAGTCCATCTCCCCGCCGTCCCGCCGCAGCCAAGTCACGTCTTTGACAGGTTCTCCGGCAACAGGCACGCCCCGGACAAAGCGGCCGCGCCGAAGAACCGGATGGGCGCGCCGCAAAGCGATGAGTCTGCGGACGAAACCGAGCAGCGTTCGGCCATCGAGGCTCTCGGGCAAGGACCAGTCGATCCAGCTGATGTCGTTGTCCTGACAATAGGCATTGTTGTTGCCCTGCTGGCTGCGAGCGAACTCGTCGCCAGCCAGCAGCATCGGCGTGCCCAGCGAAAGCAGGAGCGTGCCCAGCAGATTGCATTTCTGCCTCAGCCTCTTGCTGCGAACCTCCGGGTCGTCGGTTGGCCCTTCGATGCCACAGTTCCAGCTGTAATTGTCGTTGGTTCCATCCAGATTTTCCTGCCGGTTCTGAGCGTTGTGTTTTTCGCTGTAGCTCACCAGGTCCTCGAGCGTGAAACCATCATGGGACGTGATGAAGTCGATGCTGGCCCAGGGCCTGCGGCCATGACGGTCGAAGATGTCGCTCGATCCGGCAATGCGGGTCGCGAGATCGGCCACCTGGCCCATATCGCCCCGCCAGAAGCGCCGCAGGGTGTCGCGATATCGGTCATTCCACTCGGCCCATCCGGCCGGAAACCGGCCCAGCTGGTTGGCGTCTTGTCCGAGATCCCACGGCTCCGCGATCAGCTTGACCGTGGCAAGCACCGGGTCTTGCTGCACCGTCGCGAGAAAGGCCGAAGAGGGATCGAAGGCGCCATCCTCTCGACGGGCGAGGCTCGCCGCCAGGTCAAAGCGAAAACCGTCGACATCCATGTCTTCGATCCAGTAGCGCAAGGAATCGGCGACGAGCTGCAGGACGCGCGGGTGCTGCAGGTCGAGGGTGTGACCGCAGCCGGTGATATTGACGTAGCGCCGCGGTGCATCGGCGGCGAGCCGATAGTAGGCCGCATTGTCGATCCCTCGAAAGCACAGGGTCGGGCCCAGTTCGTCGCCTTCGCCGGAATGGTTGTATACGACGTCGAGGATGACCTCGATGTCCGCGTCATGGAAGGCTCGTACCATGCTTCTGAATTCGTTCAGGGACCCGCTTGCCATCAAGCCCGGCGCAGGCGCGAAGAAGGCGATGGAATTGTATCCCCAGAAGTTGCGCAAGCCCTCTCGGACCAGCGCCGTTTCGTCGACCGCGGCATGCACCGGAAGAAGTTCCACCGCCGTGACGCCGAGGTCGCGGAGGTAGCCGATCACGGAGGCCGATGCCAGCCCGGCGAAGGTCCCCCGCAGATCGGCCGGCAACCCCGGATGGCGCATTGTGAAGCCGCGAGCATGCAGCTCATAGATGATGGTGTCGCGCCAATGTCGTCGGGGACCGCGCTCGCCGCCGCGCGCAATCGCTCTCTCGATCACGCAGCATTTGGGCAAGAAGGGAGCGCTGTCGCGCGTGTCGAAGGAAAGATCGCCGTCAGGATGGCCGAATTGATAGCCGAACCAGGCTTCATGCCACTGAAAACTGCCCCGAAGCATCCTGGCATAGGGGTCGAGCAGCAGCTTGTGGTGGTTGAACCGATGGCCCATCTCGGGCTGGTAAGGGCCATAGACCCGATAGCCATAGAGCTGCCCTGGCGCGACACCCGGCAGATAGATGTGCCAGACTTCATCGGTGTATTCGCAGACCGGGACGCGCTCAAGTTCGCGGTCCCCGGTTTCGTCGAACAGGCAAAGCTCCACGCGCTCCGCATTCTGCGAGAACAGCGCGAAATTGACCCCTTTGCCGTCCGATGTCGCACCCAAAGGGTAAGGCGCGCCGGACCGAACGGATCGCGCCCCGGCATTCACGAGGGAAGCGCCGCTCTCGGGCACTCGGTCAGAATCCCATTGAACGCAAGTAGATCTCCGACGCATAACGGCGCATCATCCGCTGACTGTTGAAGTACGCACCGAGTTTGCTGATGCTTTGCTTCATCATCCAAATCCACTTCCCGCGATCCCGGTAGTAAAGCGGCAAGACCGTCTCATCGAGCTTGCGGTACAGGAGCCCGGCATGAACGGTTTCGGGGTCGGACTCCCCGTCGTCGCCGATGGCCCAGCCGGTGACCCCTTCGATGCAGCCCTCCAGCCACCAGCCGTCGAGCACGCTCAAATTCAGCACGCCGTTCAAGGCGGCCTTCATGCCGCTGGTCCCCGAAGCCTCCATGGGCGGTAGCGGCGTGTTCAACCAGACATCGGCGCCGGCAACGAGTACGCCTGCGATGTCCATGTCGTAGTTCGGAAGAAAGGCCATGGGAACCGCATCCGACAGGCTCGCCAGGTGGCGATGAAGTTCCTCGATCATGCGCTTGCCGGGTTCGTCGTGGGGATGCGCCTTGCCGGCAAACACCAGCTGAAAGGGTTGCCGGCGCCCGATCTCGATCAGTCGCGCCACATCGCTGAACAGGAGGTCCGGCCTCTTATAGCCGGTCATGCGGCGAGCGAAGCCGAACAGCGGCAGGTCGGCGCGCATCTCCACGCCGCTGATGGCTTTCACGAGTCCCAGCAAGTCGCGCTTCGCCTCCTGGTGCGCTGCCCAGACATCGTCGTCGCCGAGCTGATCGGCGAATGACAGGACTTCCGGCTCGTGCTTCCAATGGGGCGTTCGCACCTCGAAGAGACGGGCGAAGCTGGCATGAGTCCAGGTCGGCGCATGGACGCCGTTGGTGATGGCGCGCACATGGTATCCGGGAAAGAAGCGGCTCGTCGTTTCGG
>DATNJA010000116.1:0-3618 GCA_035604155.1 Candidatus Udaeobacter sp.
TGGCCGTGCCCTGGGCGCAGGGCTGCTGCTTGCCGGGTCTTTTGTCGTCGCGCATCGGGGCTTTCTGTCCCTCCGCTGCGGCCGGCTCGAGCGGATCGGAACTGGCCTGATCATGTTTTCGCTGGCGACAGCGGGTTTCGCCGCGGTCGGGCGCGTGGGATCGCAGTGGCGGGGGATCTGGCCGGTGCGGTACGCCCTGTTCCTCGCGCCCTTGCACCTCGGCCTTCTATGCCTGGCCCTGCCGTGGCTTAAGGAGCGTTGGGCGAGCCACCGTGGGCGGCGCCTCACCCAAGCGGCGGCGCTCTCATTCGGCGCAGTGATGCTGGTTCAGCAGGTCGCCGCCGGCCAGGCGGGCGCCCGAGAATCACAGGCCTTGAATGCAGCTATAGCCGAATTCATGGCGACGGGTCGCGAGCCGGCCATTCGTCAGGTGTTGTGGGACAATCTCGCCCAGACCCAGCATGTCGTCGACGAGATGCGGCGCAGGCAGCTTTACCTCAGCGTGAACTAGCGGCCCGGATCGGCGGCCCGTTTCGCCGTCGCGATGCCTCGCCGATGTCGAGGTCGCCCAGGCCAATCAGCCAATGAGACTTCAGCATCGGCTGAGCAGAGGTGCGAGGATCTGTCCGACGCGCCGATGCTTTTCCTTCTGGAGATCCCAATTCCGATTCCGGTGGTGCGTCTCATGCAGCCAGTCGCCCAGGCACTCAATGCCGGATTCCTCGGCGGCGACGCCGGGAATGATCGCCTCCAGCCGATAGTCGGGCTGGGCGACGCGGCCAGGATCGAGACGGCGATAAAGCCGCCACCAATTGGCTCCGCCGGTATCGAGGCCGGCGGCCCAGTCGAGACCGAAATCGAGCCCGACATCGCAAACCGCATCGAAGCGGAAGAAACAGAAGCCGGCCCAGAGGTACCATCGATGCGGCAACCCCTTCACCCGTCCGGCAACCGGATAGTCCTTGAGCGGAGCGAAGGGGTCGGTCGGACGCAAGGGATAGAGGTCGTGATCGATGAAGCCGAACATCGCGGGGCAGGCTGGCCGCAGGATGTGGCGCCACAGCCAATCCATCGCCAAGCCGTGGTTGCGGCCGGCCTCAAGGCCTCGCCACGGCGCTTCAGGCAGGCGCAGGTAAAGCGCGCCGCCGCGCCGAGCGGCCTCTTCGACGGCCGCGGTCCGGCCCGCATCGCCTGTGTTGTCAGCGATCAGATGAACGGTGTCCGACAGGAACAGCTTTGCCAGCCGCAGCTGCCAATCGACCATCTCCGGTTCGTTGAAGGCGACGGTGACCAGAACGCGGCGCCCGGCGATCGCCCGAAGGACGGCCGGAACGTCGCCGGCCAAGGCCTTGCGGCGGAGCAGGGCTGCCGAGCGCAGGCGATAGCGGGCATGCTCGTAGCGCTCGGAGAGCGGGTGCAGCAGCCTCCATTGCCGAAGCGAATACTCATTGAGCGGTCGAGGCATCGCTATGGATCCGCAATGACGGATGACCCGGCTCTTCGCCGCAATGGCAAGAACCTACGGCCCGCCGGCGAACCCGTCCAGCCGGCGTCCCCGCCGTCTGACACCAGTGCCGCCAGGCCGTGACAAGGATTCCAGTTGCGCCGGCAGCGGACCGGCGGTATGCGCTCGAGGTCGCATCGAACCTTCATGACGCCAAGCGGGGGATGAGAAGACTTCTCAAGAGGTTGCTCGATCGCGCGTCCCGGCTGCTCGATTCGAAACCGATGGGCAACGAGGCGCTGATCGAAAGGCTGCGAAGCCGGGGCGTGCGCATCGGCGAAGGCTGCGTGATCCACACCGAATCCTTCTCGACCGAGCCCTATCTCATAAGCCTCGGCGATCGGGTGGCGATCGCCGGCGGGACCAAGTTCGTGACCCATGACGGCTCGGTCTGGCTGATGCGCCGCGAGCGTCCCGCCGTCCAGACATTCGGCACGATCACCGTCGGCTCGGATACCTTCATCGGCGAGAATTGCATCATCCTCGCCAATACGTCGATCGGCGCGCACTGCATCGTCGGCGCCGGTTCGGTCCTGCGCGGGCAGATTGCGGACAATTCGCTGGTGGTGGGCAATCCCGCCGCCGTTGTCGGCCGGGCGAGCCTGGTCGTCGAACTCCTCAAGGAAAGCGAGGACACGATGGATAGCCTGACCCTCGGCTATGAGGAACGCCGCGACCGGCTGCTGCGCCATTTCGGCCTGCCGCGATGACGGGCGATCCGCCGACAGATCGCGCCAGGCGGCCGTTTTCGGACGAAGCCGTCATCGCGGTCGTGGCCGGGGAAATCGGCGTGGCGCCCGGGGAAATCCAGCGTGACAAGACCTTCGGCAAGGATCTGGGTCTCGATTCGCTCGACTTCATCAAGCTGGTCATGGCCGTCGAGCAGGCGCTCGAGACCAGGATCGACGACAAGGAAGCGGCCAAGGTCCGGACCGTGGAGGATCTGCTGAGCCTCGCTCGCCGAGCCTGCGCCTCGGCCGGGGCGCGGTGAATCGGCTTTCCGCCGCGGGGCGTGCCGCGGAGGTCGCATAGTCGCGGCGCTCAAGCCAGGATGCGCTCGAGGGCCGCAACGAGGAAGCGCCGGTGGTCCCGCGCCGCGCCGCCGGGTGATCGCCGCTTGCATTTCGATTTTTCGTATATACATTAAATGACAGCCAGCTGGAACGAAGCGAAGCGGCGGCGGACCCTGGCGGAGCGGGGCCTGGATTTCGCCGAGGCGGAGACGGTGTTTGCCGGGGACTTCTACACCCGTCTCGATGACCGACGGGACTATGGCGAGCCGAGATACATCACCGCCGGCTATCTCAAGGGCCGCTTCGTCGTCATCGCCTGGACGTGGCGCGACGGCGCCCGGCGCATCATTTCGATGAGGCATGGACATGCGCAAGAAGAAGAGCGCTTCAAAGCGAGAGTGGGTCGACCCGGATGACGCGCCCGAGTTGACCAAGGAGTGGTTCGAGACCGCCGACTATTACGAAGGCGGCAAGCTCGTGCGCCGCGGCCGGCCAAAATCGGCGGCGCCGAAGGAGGCCGTGAGCCTGCGCCTCGACCCCGATTTGCTGCAGCATTTCCGCGCTACGGGCCGGGGTTGGCAGTCGCGGATCAACGCGGCGTTGCGCAAGCTTGCGAAGCTCGGATCATGACGAAGCGAAATCTCGCGGCATGGTCATCGAGCTCGGTCGAAGGCGCGTGATCGCCGTCACTTTCGATCGTGGGCACGGCAAAGGCAGCCACGGGCGGCTCTACTACGGCAATCGGTTCACAACGCTCAAGCACCGTAAGAAGGAAATCGGCCCTGGCCTGCTTAACGCCATGCTCGTGCAACTGGGACTGACCAAGGCGGATTTGGAGGATTAGGGATGGCGTTCGGTTATCGGTACACGCTAGAGCGACAAGAGAATGGTTGGTGGCTCGTCCGTTTCCCAGGCATCCCGCAAGCACTGACTGAAGGCGAAACGGAAGAGGAGGCGCGCACCAACGCGGTCGATTGCGTGATCGCCGCACTCGAGGGCTACATGAAAGCCGGCAAGCCGCTGCCGCGAGGACGCGCCGCGCACAGCGGACGCGGGCGCGCCGTGTTGCCTTCGCTCGTCACGGCGAAGCTGGCCGTCTAC
>DATNJA010000117.1:0-3257 GCA_035604155.1 Candidatus Udaeobacter sp.
AAGTTCCGGCCCGATCGCCGGAGCTGCGGTCCGCCCCAATCCATCCCGTCCGCCGGCTATTGACGCACCCGCGCCCTGTGCGCCGCCGCTTTCGCCCGGTTGCCGCACGCCGCCATGTTGCACCACCGGCGGCCATGGCTCTTGCTGACGTCGAGGAACCAGAGGGTGCAGCTCGGACCCTCGCATTTGCGCACAAGCGTGAAGTCCGCCCGGCAGACCAGGTCGCCGATCGCTTCGGCGACCGGCAACAGCAACGCTTTGGGACTGTTCCAGCGGCGCCCGGCCTGCCAGCGCAGGGCCCGATTCTCGTGGGCTTCCTCCGCGGTGGGATCATCGGGCCGCGCAATCTCGATTTGCCGATAGGCCTCATCCCGTTCGAGCAGCCGGTTGACAGGTGCCAATTCGCGCAGCGCCGACTTGGCCAGCGGCTTGCCGGCATGACGCCGGACGAACTTGCGCAACCACTCGCGCAGCTCCCGCGCCTCGGACGCCATGTCATCGAGCGCTTGCGGTCCGGCTTGCGCGCGAAAGCGCTCGGCCACCTCGGCTGATACCGCGCGGGACCGTTCGAGCCAGGCAATGAAGTCGAGGCCGTCGGCGAGCCATTCGATCTCCCGGCCCGAGGGGGCCGCGACGCTGTTCAGGAAATCCAGCGCCCTGTCGTCCGCAATGAAGAAGGGCGCGGGGCGCGGTTCGGTCATCGATGGGCCTCCGGGCAGCCCGGGGCTGTCCCGAGCGTTCACGTTTATGTAACCGGCAAACTAGCCGTTGACAAGTTACTCATGCGAACATAACCTATGAAATACTGTAATACAGGTTACTCGCCCGACACACGCACTCCCGAGGAGATTGCCATGACGCTCGCCTATCGCACCGCTTCGGTCGATGGACTGACGGTCTTTTATCGAGAGGCCGGAGATCCGAAGGCGCCGACCCTCTTGCTGTTGCACGGCTTTCCTACTTCTTCCCACATGTTCAGAGATCTCATTCCCGCCCTTGCCGACAGCCATCACGTGGTAGCGCCGGACTTGCCCGGCTTCGGCTTCAGCGATGCTCCCGATCGGTCGAGCTTCACGTATAGCTTCGATCGCCTGGCCGGGGTCATCGACCGCTTCACCGAGAAACTCGGTTTTGGCCGCTACGCAATCTATGTCTTCGACTACGGGGCACCGGTCGGCTTCCGCCTGGCGCTGCGCCATCCGGAGCGGATCGCGGCCATCATCTCCCAGAACGGCAATGCCTATGAGGAGGGATTAAGCGAAGGCTGGAATCCCATCCAGGCCTATTGGAAGGATCCTTCGCCGGAGAACCGCGCGGCGCTGCGTGGCTTTCTGAAACCCGAAGCGACGCAGTGGCAGTACACCCACGGCGTCCCCAACCCGGAGCGGCTGTCCCCGGATGCCTGGACGCTCGACGCAGCGCTCCTCGCCCGCCCCGGCAATGACGAGATCCAGCTCGACCTGTTCGGCGACTACCAGAGCAACGTCGCGCTCTACCCCAAGTTCCAGGACTACATCCGCACCCGCCGGCCCCCGCTGCTGGCCGTATGGGGCAAGAACGATCCCTTCTTCCTGCCCGCCGGCGCCAGGGCCTTCAAACGCGACAACCCGGAAGCCGAGATCCACCTGCTCGATGCCGGGCATTTCGCCCTCGAAAGCCTGGGGTCCGAGATCGCGGCAATCATCCGGGATTTCCTCGGTCGCAAGCTTTCAAAACAGAGCCCCGCGGCCTAGCGCCCCACTCGCTCACCCGAAAGGAAAACGACCATGTTCAAGAAGGTTCTCATCACCGGTGCCAGCACCGGCTTCGGCCGCGACATGGCCGAAACCCTGGCCCGCGCCGGCCATACCGTGTTCGCGTCGATGCGCGATCTCCAGGCCAGCAATCGCGGCCATGCCGAGGCCCTGCGCAGGCAAGGCATTGAGGTCGTCGAGCTCGACGTCACCAGCGACGCCTCGGTCGACCGGGCCGTGCGGGAGGTGCTGGCGCGCGGCGCGGGCATCGACGTACTCGTCAACAATGCCGGCATCGCCTCGGCGGGAGTGACCGAGGCCTTCACCCCGGACCAGGCCAAAGTCCTGTTAAACACCAACGTGGTTGGATTGTTGCGCATGGCGCGGGCGGTGTTGCCTACCATGCGCGCGCAAGGCGACGGGCTTATCATCAATATTGGATCGATCCTCGGCCGCGTGACCTTCCCCTTCTTCGGCATCTACGGCGCCAGCAAATTCGCCGTCGAGGCGCTGACTGACAGCCTGCGTTACGAGGTTTCGCAGCTTGGCATCGAGGTCGCGCTGATCCAGCCCAGCGCCTATCCGACGGCGATGTATGCGAACGCCCAGCAGCCAGCCGATGCCGGACGTGCGGCGACCTATGGCGCCGTCGGCGAGATTCCGGCCGCTATGTTCAAGCACTTCATGACGGCGTTTCAGGCCACCAACGCTCCGAACCCGCATGATGTCGCCGAGGCGGTCGCCAAGCTCGTGGCCGAACCCAAGGGCAGCCGTCCTGCGCGTACCGTGGTCGGCGGCGCCTACGGCTCCGACATCGTGAATGCGCAGACGGCACCAGTGCAGGCGCAGGTCGTCGAGGCGCTCGGCCTCGGCCATCTCGCCAGGGTCGCCTGAGTTGAGCATGCCGGGTCGGCGCGCCAACGCCGCCGATCCGGCTGCTCGGCTTTTTAACCCCTTCCGCCATCGGAGGCATCCATGACCGCAACCATCGACACCGTTCGGAGTTTCTATGACGCTCTCAACCGTGGGGACCTGCCCGCCGCCCTGGGACTCCTCGACGCCGAGGTCGAATGGACCGAGGCGGAGCGCTTCCCTTACTACGGGGGCACTTGGCATGGGCCGCAGGCGATCGCGGATAACCTCTTCCGGCCGCTGTCCAGGGACTGGGAGGGATTTTCCGCCACGGCGCGGGAATTCATCGCCGAGCGTGACCGGGTTGTCTCGCTGGGAAGCTATTCCGGCAGGAACAAGAAGACCGGACGTTTGCTTTCCGCTTCCTTCGCCCATGTCTGGACGGTGCGCGGCGGCAGGATCGCCAGGTTCGACATGCACACCGACACGGCCAAGGTGCTTGAAGCGCTCCAGCGCGGGCCCTAGCCCTATGACTCCTCGCCGTCCACGCCCATGCCCGCCGCAAGGGCGAGGCGCACGAGATGGGGCAGGCTGCCGGCCTCCATCTTCTTCATCAGGTTGGCGCGGTGGATCTCGACGGTCCGGGGGCTGATCTTCAGCTCATAGGCGATG
>DATNJA010000118.1:0-8178 GCA_035604155.1 Candidatus Udaeobacter sp.
TTCAGCCTGAAGCAGCTCGCCGGCAAGGTGAAGGACATGCTGGAGGAGGTGGGGTGAGGGGGTGACCCTGGTTCTCTCCGCAAAGAGGAACCTCTGCCGATTCGTTCCAGAGTCGCCTGCTATCGAGGTAGTCGACAACAGATGCCGAAGGGACTTGTTCACATATTGGAACCGGGAAATTCTACTCTGAGCTAGCCCGGGTTCTCCGGAGAACATCATTCCGGGCCTTCCCGTCAGAGTCTGCGGATCCTACTTCCCGCCCTTCTTGAAGTATTTCATCAGTGCCGATCCGGCATCCGTCAAATCATCGTTTGGGTACTGTGAGCAGTAGTTGTATATCAATTTCATGGTCGCATTGACATCGGTGCCCTTCCCGATGTTCGAGTCATGGCTGTGCGCGATCAATGCGTTGTTGTAGCCCGAGATGAATCCGGCGATCCACTGCTGGTCCTCCTGGTAGGGGGAGCCGTTCTCATCTGAGGCCGCAGTGAAGTCGCTACACTTGCTGTTGCCAACCCCTTCGACCAAGTACTGCGCGGCCGAGGCTGGCTCGATTGCCGGTGCCGCCGCCAATCCAGTCAGGACCAGCCCTACTGTCGCCATCGTCCGGCGGCAATCGCTGTGCGTGTTCGTCATCTGACGACCTTTTGACCGCTTCAAGTCCCACTCCCTTTGCTTTCACGAACCCAGCGCAGGTCTGCGCTGCTCCACGCCGAGGTAGCCCAGTGTGCCAGCGTGATAGATACCGCGTCATGCTGACAGGAAACCGCCTGTCTCCTGGTTATTGTGGTTATTGGGGTCAGAGTAGACTTAACTGCCGGCGCTCCGGCTTGCCCTTGGGCGGGCGGCCAAGCGGCAGCGGCGCCGCGCGGCGCCCGGCGATCTTGGCGATCCGGCGCCGGAAGGCCTCGCTGCCTAGCGCCCATCCTCCGTTGGTGGCTTGGCGCAGGTCGTCGACGAATTCGCCCTCGAGAGGGGCCCGGAAGAGCGCCCGGTAGGCGTTCCGCCTAGCCACGGCCGAGCGGCCCAGCCGGTCGTAGAGCTCGTGGCCGCTCACCAGCGGGTCCTCCTTGCCGAGCGCATGGGCGCCGTAACTCGACCAGGGATAGTTCCGCGGGCTCGGCACCATGCGGGCGCGCACGGGGTTGAGCTCGATGTAGCGGCAGCAGGCGAGGAAATAGGGCTCGCTGTCTATCGGAGCCGCCCGGTAGCGGCCCTCCCACAAGGTTCCCGTGCGCCGCCGGCTGGCGTTGACGTGCCGAACGTAGCGCCGGCCGAGGGACTGCATCGCGCGCGGCAGGCTATCGGGCTCGGCGGGTGTCGCCAAGAGATGCACATGGTTGGTCATCAGCACATAGGCGTGGACCGCGAGGCCGTAGCGCTCCGCGGCCTCGGCCAGCCAGGCCCGGTAAAGCTCGTAGTCCTCCTCGGCAAAGAATATCTTCTGGCGATTGTTGCCGCGCTGGATCACATGCAAGGGCTGGTGGGGCAGAAAATAGCGGCCGAGCCGGGCCAAGAGGAGCCTCCCTCGAGAGCGGGCTCGAAGATTATCTTGGGACGCCGGAAAAGTCCACTCTGACCCCAATTCTCCGGTGAGCCAGATCTCTCACTTCGGTCGTGAATGGGCATGAAGGCGTCTTCTTTGGTTCCATCCACGCGGCCCTCGATGCAACGCGCGGCCGGGCGATGCTCACATGACGGCGAAGATATCGTAGGTGATGTAACTTCCTTCGCCGCTCTTCGTCGACGCCATTTTGCCAACGGCGACTACGTCGTTGAGCCAGGCCTATTTTTTTGATGCAGTTTCGAAAGTCGGCGAAATCATGCAGTGGACGTCGGCCGATCCCAGCGCCTTTCCAGATGCTGCGCGCCTGGCAGCATCCTCCGACAGTGCCATTCTTCCGCCATAGGTCACGAAGATGATGGATTCATCGTCGGCCCGAATGCTCATGCGGACGTCCAGCTTGAAGCTGCCGTCGGGCATGGTACGAAACCAGTCGCCCGCGGGCGCTATGATCTTTCCCTGTATCTTGGGTCCCTTTACCCATCCGCCTGGGGCAACGTTGTAAATTTCAAGTTCGCTGTTCACGACTTGTGGCGGATCGAGCGGTGCGTGCAGCGTCATCAGAAATTCGGTTCTGATGCTGGTCGAAGGCGCGCTCATGAAATTCCCCCTGATGGAATAGCGACAGAAATTGCTGGCTTTCGGCTGCGGCGCGACAATCGCAGGCGCGCCTCGCGTGCCTTGCGGATCGGTTCGACCCTTTCTCGCATGGCCTCCAGCATCTCGATTTTCTCGCCGAAGGATCGGGACGCGAGTTCTCGCCGTCACTCGGCCTTGCGCGCGAGGATGTCGGAAATATCCGGATGGGCGCGGGTTGAGCGCATGTTCATAAGCTGAATTTTACGTTGCAGAGATCGGCAGCGCCAGTCTCGGCGCGGGATGGGACGTGTCCCACCCGTCGTCCGTGGCCATTCCGCATCCCGTCCCCCGTCGCGGGACGCGCCGTGCCGGCGGGACTGGGCGCGATGGGGACGCGGACCGGTCGCGGACATTAGCGCCATCGGACGGGGACCGGTCGCGGACATCCTGCGCCCGGGACGGGGACGTCCGCGTCTCGTCCACCCGTAGAGGGACAAGACAGGAAAGGACAGAAGAAGAAAGTAAGGTTCCGAAGCTGACGCTTCGGCAGAGCTCCCGAGCCTGGCCGCAAAAGTTTCGGTGCCGATGCCAAAATGTTCTGAGTTTGATCCAGATTTTTGTTGACTGGATGAGAACAAAGGCGGTACATTGCCGGCGTTGCATTGAACCATCCGCCTGTGGAATAAGGGAGAAGGGGCATGTCGCAGCCAGCTTTGAAAGTGGTCGAGAGAGAAGGCATGGACAAATCCAAGGCTTTGGATGCGGCGTTGGGCCAGATCGAGCGGGCCTTCGGCAAGGGCTCGATCATGCGCCTCGGCCAGCGCGAAAGTGCGGTGGAAATCGAGGCGATTTCGACCGGCTCGCTCGGCCTCGACATCGCGCTCGGGATCGGCGGCCTGCCGCGCGGCCGGGTTGTGGAAATCTACGGGCCGGAAAGCTCGGGCAAGACCACGCTTGCCCTCCACGTGATAGCCGAGGCCCAGAAGCAGGGCGGGACTTGCGCCTTCATCGATGCCGAACATGCCATGGACCCGTCCTATGCCGGGAAGCTCGGGGTCAAGGTCGAGGATCTGCTGATCTCCCAGCCCGACGCCGGCGAGCAGGCGCTCGAGATCGCCGACACCCTGGTTCGCTCAGGCGCGGTGGACGTCCTGGTGATCGACAGCGTGGCGGCGCTGGTGCCGAGGGCCGAGCTCGAGGGCGAGATGGGGGATTCCCATGTCGGCCTCCATGCGCGCCTGATGAGCCAGGCCATGCGCAAGCTGACCGGCTCCATCTCCCGCTCGCGCTGCCTCATCATTTTCATCAACCAGATTCGCATGAAGATCGGGGTCATGTTCGGCAACCCCGAGACCACCACCGGCGGCAATGCCCTGAAGTTCTACGCCTCGGTGCGCCTCGACATCCGGCGCATCGGCTCGATCAAGGACCGCGACATCGTGGTCGGCAGCCAGACCCGGGTGAAGGTGGTGAAGAACAAGGTGGCACCCCCGTTCCGCGTGGTCGAGTTCGACATCATGTACGGCGAGGGCGTTTCCAAGACCGGCGAGCTGGTTGACCTGGGTGTCGCCGCCAGCGTGGTGGAGAAGTCCGGGGCCTGGTTCTCCTATGGCGGCCAGCGCATCGGCCAGGGCCGGGAGAACGCCAAGCAGTTCCTGAAGGAAAACCCGCAGATAGCCGCCGAAATCGAAAAGGCGATCCGCCAGAACGCGGGCCTCGTGGCCGGCGCCATGATGGACCGGCGGAGCGACGAGCCCGCTGCCGCGGAGGAATAGTCCCTCCCGGACAGTGACACCAGGCCGGCGGCGGCCTCCTCCCTGCCGCCGGCTTCGTCGAAAACGCGCGATGCCCCCGTCGCGCGTTTTCCTTTTTGAGGCCGCTTGACGGGCCATAGAGCGGGATCGGATCGGCTTCGTGCAGGCTGATCCTCGAATTGGGCTCCGGGCTTGCTGGCGTCGGGGATTTCCACCAAATTCACGGCTTCGATTCGAAATGAGGCCCGACCCGGCCGGCACATAAGGATTCAACGAAACTCCGATGCAAAGCGCCAACGACATACGCCGCACCTTTCTCGATTATTTCGCCGCCAACGGCCACAGGGTCGTGCCGTCGAGCCCGCTCGTGCCGCGCAACGACCCGACCCTGATGTTCACCAACGCCGGCATGGTGCAGTTCAAGAACGTCTTCACCGGCGCGGAGAAGCGCGACTACAGCCGGGCGGTCACGGCCCAGAAATGCGTCCGTGCCGGGGGCAAGCACAACGATCTTGAAAACGTCGGCTACACGGCCCGCCACCACACCTTCTTCGAGATGCTGGGCAATTTCTCCTTCGGCGATTATTTCAAGGATCGCGCCATCGAGTTGGCTTGGAACCTCATCACCCGGGATTACGGCCTGGCCAAGGACCGCCTGGTCATCACCGTCTTCGCCGAGGACGACGAGGCCTTCGGCTTGTGGCGCAAGATCAGCGGCCTGCCCGAGAGCAAGATCATCCGGATCGCCACCAGCGACAACTTCTGGGCCATGGGCGATACGGGCCCCTGCGGACCCTGCTCCGAGATCTTCTACGACCACGGCGACAAGATCCCCGGCGGACCGCCCGGCAGCGCGGATGCCGACGGCGACCGCTTCATCGAGATCTGGAACCTGGTGTTCATGCAGTTCGAGCAGCTGGCCCCGGACAAGCGGGTCAACCTGCCGCGGCCTTCCATCGATACCGGCATGGGTCTCGAGCGCCTGGCGGCCGTGCTCCAGGGCAAGCATGACAACTACGACATCGACCTGTTCCGGACCCTGATCCTGGCCTCGGCCGAGGCCAGCGGCACGGCGCCCGACGGACCCCAGGCGGTCTCCCACCGGGTGATCGCCGATCACCTGCGCGCCGCGAGCTTCCTCATCGCCGACGGGGTGCTGCCGTCCAACGAGGGCCGGGGCTATGTGCTCCGGCGCATTATGCGCCGGGCCATGCGCCATGCCCAGCGCCTGGGAACCAAGGAGCCGCTGATGTGGCGCCTGGTGCCGGTGCTGGCGGCCGAGATGGGCAAGGCCTATCCCGAACTGCTGCGCGCCGAGGCGATCATCGCCGAGACGCTGCGCCTTGAGGAGGCGCGCTTTCGCCAGACCCTGGAGCGGGGCTTACGCCTCCTGGAAGAGGAGACGGACAAGCTCGCTCCGGGACAGGCGCTCGACGGCGAAATCGCGTTCCGGCTTTACGACACCTACGGCTTTCCCCTGGACCTGACCCAGGACATCCTGCGCGGCCAGGGCCGCAAGGTCGACGACGCTGAGTTCGCCAAGGCGATGGAGCGCCAGCGTGCCGCGGCGCGCAAGGCCTGGGCCGGCTCGGGCGAGGCCAAGACCGAACAGGTCTGGTTCGACCTGCGCGAAAAACTGGGAGCGAGCGACTTCCTGGGCTATGCGACGGAGGTGGCCGAGGGCAAGGTCCTGGCCCTGCTCAAGGACGGCAAGCAGGTCGCCGAGGCCGAGGCGGGCGAGGAGGTCGCGATCATCGTCAACCAGACGCCGTTCTACGGCGAGTCCGGCGGCCAGATGGGCGACAGCGGCGTCTTCATCGGCGCCCATGGCGTGGAGGTCGCGATCTCCGATACCCAGAAGAAGCTGGGCGACCTTCACGTCCATTTCGGCCGGGTGACCAAGGGACGCCTCAAGGTCGGCGACGCGGTGGAAATGCGGGTCGACGGCGAGCGCCGCTCGGCTCTACGGGCCAATCATTCGGCGACCCATCTGCTGCATGAGGCTCTGCGCCGGCGCTTCGGTCCCCATGTCACCCAGAAGGGCTCGCTCGTCGCCCCGGATCGCCTGCGCTTCGATTACAGCCAGCCCACGCCGCCCTCAGCCCAGGACCTCGCCGCCGTTGCGGCCGAGGTGAACCGGCGGATCCGCCGCAACGCCCCGGTGATGACCAGGCTGATGACGCCCGATCAAGCGGTGGAGCAGGGCGCGCTCGCTCTGTTCGGCGAAAAATACGGCGATGAAGTCCGCGTCGTATCCATGGGTGGCCCGGCCGATGGGAGCGATGGGGACGACGGCAAGGCCTTCTCCACCGAGCTCTGCGGCGGCATCCATGTCCGGCGCACGGGCGACATCGGCCAGTTCAAGATTGTCGGCGAGGGCGCGGTCGCGGCTGGCGTGCGCCGCATCGAGGCGCTGACGGGCGCCGCCGCGGAGGCTTTCGTTGCCGAGCAAGACCGGCTCGTGGCCGAGGCGGCGAGCGCTCTCAAGGTGCCGCCGGCCGAGCTGCCCGAGCGCATCGCGACCCTGGTCGAAGATCGCCGGCGCCTGGAGCGCGAGCTGACCGAAGCCCGCAAGCGCCTGGCGACGGGCGGCGGCAAGGCCGCTGATTCGGCGGTGAAGGACGTGGCCGGGGTGAAGTTCGCGGCGCGCCTTCTCGACGATGTGCCGGCGAAGGAGCTGAAAGGCATGGCCGATGCCCTGAAGCAGCAGCTCGGCTCGGGCATCGTCGCATTGGTGGCCCGCAGCGAGGACCGCGCCTCCCTCGTGGTCGCCGTGACCCAGGACCTGACCGTCCGGTTCAATGCCGTCGAACTGGTCCAGCTCGGCAGCCGGGCCCTGGGCGGGCAGGGCGGCGGCGGGCGCCCCGACATGGCCCAATCCGGCGGCCCCGACGGCAGCCGGGCCCAGGCGGCCCTGGCCGCGATCGAGCAAGCCGTGCTCGCCGCCGCGCGGGCGGCCTAGCCGGGCGACCGCGATGGCCGGGAACGTCCGCGCCAAGCTCCATGAGGCGCTCAATCCGCACGAGCACAGCGGCTGGCTAGCCCGTCTGGTCGAGACCCTGCTTCTGGCGGCGATAACCGCCAGCGTCGTTGCCGCCGTCTGGGACACGGTCAACGACATCTCCCCCGATCTCCAGCTCTGGCTCGGCCGGCTTTCGATCGCGTCCTTCGTCGTGTTCACGGCCGAATACCTGGCCCGGATCTTCGCCGCCACGGCCGCCGATCCGGCGGCGGAGGAGAGGCCGGCGCTGGCGCTGCTCGCCTATCTGCGCTCGCCTTTGGGCGTCGTCGATGCGCTGGTGGTCCTGCCGCAGCTCGGCCATGCCCTCGGCTGGCTCGGCCCCAGCCTGCCGCGCCTCGCCGCCGTGCTCGCGGTCCTCAAGATCGCCCGCTACGCGCCGGCCCTGCCCCTGGTTCTGACCGTGTTCCGCAACGAGGGGCGCTCGCTTCTGGCGGCCCTCACCGTGATGCTGGTCCTGCTCCTGCTGTCCGCGACCGTGATGTACAGCCTGGAGCATGATGCCCAGCCGCAGCTCTTCAGCAGCATTCCCGCGAGCTGCTGGTGGGCCATCGTGACGATCGCCACCGTCGGCTATGGCGACATGTTTCCGATCACGCCGCTCGGCCGGCTCGCCGCCGGCGGCATCATGCTGCTCGGCATCGCCATGTTCGCGGTGCCCGCCGGCATCCTCGCCACGGGTTTCGCCGCCGAAATCCGACGGCGCGATTTCGTCGTCACCTGGAATACGGTCGCCCGGGTGCCGCTGTTCAGCGGACTCGATGCCACCGGGATCGCCGCCATCGCCCGGCTCCTGAAGCCCCAGATCGTGCCGGCCCATTACGCCATCGTCCGGCGCGGCGAGCCGGCCACCGCGATGTTCTTCATCATGAGCGGCGAGGTGGAGGTGGACGTCCAGCCCCATCCCGTCCGCCTGCGCGGCGGCCAGTTCTTCGGCGAGATCGCCCTGCTCAAGGATACTCAGCGCACGGCGACGGTCACGGCCCATACCGAGACGCAGCTGCTGGCGCTCGAAGCCGACGACTTCCGCAAGCTCATGGAGCAGTTCCCGGAGATCCGCCAGCGGGTCGTCCAGGTCGCCGAAGGCCGGCTGGGCGGCGACACGAAGCCGAAAGAACCGCCGCCCTCCTGACGCCTCAGGCGCTTCTCGCTGGACTGTTGGCTGCACTCTCTTTTCGTCATTCCCGCGACAGCGGGAATCCAGGGCGGTAAGGAAGACGTTGGCGCCTGGACCCCCGCTTCCGCGGGGGTGACGAGGAGAG
>DATNJA010000119.1:0-15978 GCA_035604155.1 Candidatus Udaeobacter sp.
CTTCCGGTCGATACGCATGCAGCGGGCGTAGACGTAATGCTTTTGCTCTTCGTCGAACGTGTTGGTGCAATCACCCCAATAGGCCGCTTCAAAATCGAGGTCGTGTTCCATTCGGTTTTAACTCCCTTTCCCCAATTCGCGAGTAAACCGACATTCCCCGGATTTCGAGTGCTTTGGGGCAGGATCGTCCGTTCGGCCCTCTTGGGCAACGATAAATCGGGCGCCGCCATCAGCTCGCTTGGCCGCCGCTCGGCGGGGAAGCAGATTTCCGATGCGTCGGCTACAATCGCGCGATGTGCGCGAGGGGCTGGCCCCGATGGCCGGCCGGCAGTGACCTCCGACATCTTCCGCGCCGCCAAGCTGCTGATAGACCGGCACCGCGAGAACGCGCCCCTGCGGGCGGCCGAGCGGGCGGATCAGCTTCTCGACGCTGGCGACATGATCGGGGCCACGACCTGGCGCCGCATACTCAAGGCCATCGAGGAGCTAGGGCGCGGGCCAAGGAAGGGTGAAAGCCTGAACGAACCCGGATGGCCGCCAACCCCCTCGCGAAATCGTGACTTTTGGGTGACTTTGCCTTATAGGTCCCGCCGGGCAGCCCCAGATATTTCAGTACCTTATTGTGATGCCCTGCGAAATTGGTGGGTGCGCCGGGGATCGAACCCGGGACCTCCTGATTAAAAGTCAGATGCTCTACCGCTGAGCTACGCACCCCGAGAGCCGGGCGGCCGGTCTAGCATTTTGCCCGGCCAATGCAAGGGCGTTTCAGCCGCGGCGCGATCCCTGCTTCAGCTCCGCGAAACGCTGGGCCAGACGGTTCGCCACCTTGGCCGAAACAAAACTGCCGATATCGCCGCCGAGCTGGCCGATCTCCTTGACGAAGCGCGAGGAGATGAACTGGTGCCGATCCGAGGCCATGAGGAACACGGTCTCCACCGCCGGATCGAGGCGCGAATTCATGCCGGCCATCTGGAACTCGTATTCGAAGTCGCTGACCGCGCGCAAACCCCTGAGGATCATGGCGGCGCCCACGGATTGGGCGAAATGCATCAGCAGATTGTCGAAGGCGCGCACCTCGACGCTGCCGTTGCCGGGCGGAAGCTGCAGATCTTCGACCTCCGCCTGGACCATGGCCACCCGCTCCTCCACTGCGAACAGCGGTCCCTTGCCGGCATTGGTCGAGACGCCGATGACAAGCCGGTCCACCAGCCGGGCGGCCCGCCGGATGATGTCGATATGGCCATTGGTGATGGGGTCGAAGGTGCCGGGATAAATCGCGACGCGGTCCTTGCTCAACTGGCCTCTCCTTCGTCGCGCTCCTGCTCCTCCTCGGCCAGATGGGCGACCGAGGCCACGCGCTCGCCCTCGGCGACCTTGAACAGCACGACGCCCTGGGTCTTGCGCCCGGCGATGCGGATGTCGTGGACCGGACAGCGGATGAGCTGGCCGCCGTCGGTTACCAGCATGATCTGGTCGCCGTCCGCCACCGGGAAGGCGGCGACCACGTCGCCGTTGCGCTCGCTGCGCTCGATATTGGCGATGCCCTGCCCGCCCCGCCCGGCGATCCGATACTCGTAGGCCGAGGAGCGCTTGCCATAGCCGTTGGCAGTGACGGCGAGGATGAACTCCTCCTCCGCCTTCAGTTCCTCGAAACGGGCAGGCGGTTCGGCCGGCTCCGTGCCTTCGACCGGCGGTTCGTCGCCGGCCCGGCGCAGCACCGCCGCCGCCCTGAGGAAGGACTCCCGCTCGGCGGTGTCGGCATACATATGGTGCAGCACGCTGAGCGAAATCACTTCGTCGTCCTTGCGCAGGCGAATGCCGCGCACGCCGGTCGAGGTGTGGCTGCTGAAAACCCTGAGGTCGGTCACCGGGAAGCGGATACAGCGCCCGCGCCGCGTCGCCAGCAGCACGTCCTCCGCCTCGGTGCAGGTCGAGACGCCGATCAGCCGGTCGCCCTCGGCCAGCTTCATGGCGATCTTGCCGCTGGCCTTCACGTTGACGAAATCGGAGAGCTTGTTGCGCCGCACGTCGCCGCCGGCGGTGGCGAACAGGATGTCGGTCGTCGCCCAGCTTGCTTCATCGGCCGGGAGCGGCAGCACGGTGGAAATCTTCTCCCCCTCCTGCAACGGCAGCAGGTTCACCAGCGCCTTGCCGCGGGACTGGGGCGTCCCTTCGGGCAGCTTGTAGACCTTGGTCTTGTAGACCGTGCCGCGGGTCGAAAAGAACAGCACCGGCCGGTGGGTGTCGGCGACGAAGAGCCGGCTGACGAAATCCTCATCCCGGGTCGCCATGCCGGCACGGCCTTTGCCGCCGCGGCGCTGGGCCCGATAGGCGGCAAGCGGCACCCGCTTGATGTAGCCGCCGTGGGTCACCGTCACCACCATGTCTTCCTGCTGGATCAGGCCTTCCACGTCATGCTCGAACTCGAGCTCTTCCAGGGTCGTGCGCCGGGGCGTGGCAAACTCGGTCTTCGCCTCGGTCAACTCGCTGCGCATGATGTCGAGCCGGCGCTTGCGGGATTCCAGGATGTCGAGGAAGTCGAGAATGCTCTTGGCCAGCTCCTGCAGCTCCTCGGCGATCTTGTCCCGCTCGAGGCCGGTCAGACGCTGGAGCCGCAAATCCAGAATGGCCCGGGCCTGGGCTTCCGACAGGCGGTAGGTTCCGTCCTCCGCCACGCTGCGCCCCGGCTCGTCGATCAGCTTGATCAGGGGCTCCACGTCCCTCGCCGGCCAGGCGCGGCCCATCAGCTCTTCTCGTGCCGTGTTGGGATCGGGCGCGCGGCGGATCAGGGCTATGACCGCATCGATGTTGGCGACGGCGATGGCAAGCCCGACCAGGACATGGGCCCGCTCCCGCGTGCGGCCGAGCTCGAAGGCCGTGCGCCGCAGCACCACCTGCTCGCGAAAGGCGACGAAGGCGGCGATGACGTCCTTCAGGTTCATCAGCAGCGGCTTGCCGCCGTTGAGAGCCAGCATGTTGACGCCGAAACTCGTCTGCAGCGGCGTGAAGCGGTAGAGCTGGTTGAGCACGATCTCAGCCATGGCCTCGCGCTTCAGCTCGATCACCACCCGCACGCCGTCCCGATCGGACTCGTCGCGCAGATCCGAGATGCCTTCGATGATCTTCTCGCGCACCGTCTCGGCCATGCGTTCGATCATCCGCGCCTTGTTCACCTGGTACGGAATCTCGGTGACCACGATCGCCTCGCGGTCCTTGCGGATCTCCTCGACGGTGACCCTGCCGCGCATGGCAATGCTGCCGCGCCCGGTGTGATAGGCTTCGCGGATGCCGGCCCTGCCCAGGATCAGCCCGCCGGTCGGGAAATCCGGGCCCGGGATGTGGCGCATCAACTCGTCGATGGTGATGTCGGGATCGTCGATATAGGCGATGCAGGCGGAGACCACTTCGCCCAGGTTATGGGTCGGAATGTTGGTCGCCATGCCGACGGCGATGCCGCCTGCCCCGTTGACCAGCAGGTTCGGGAAGCGCGCCGGAAGGACGGTGGGTTCACGCGCGGTGTCGTCGTAGTTTGCCTGATAGTCGACCGTGTCCTTGTCGATGTCGTCCAGCAGGGCGTTGGCTGCCTTGGCGAGCCTGGCCTCGGTGTAGCGCATGGCCGCCGGCGGATCGCCGTCCATGGAGCCGAAATTGCCCTGTCCGTCGATAAGGGGCAGGCGCATGGAGAAATCCTGGGCCATGCGCACCATGGCGTCGTAGATCGCCGTGTCGCCGTGGGGATGGTACTTGCCCATGACGTCGCCGACCGTGCGCGCCGACTTGCGATGGGCCCGGTTCCACTCGTTGTTCGCCTCCCGCATGGAGAACAGGATTCGCCGGTGCACGGGCTTCAAACCGTCGCGCACGTCGGGCAGCGCGCGGGCCACGATCACGCTCATGGCGTAATCGAGATAGGAGCGCTTCATCTCCTCTTCGATGGTAACGGGCGCAATGTCCGATGGCGGCGGAACGGGCGTGTCGGTCAAAGGGGTTTTATCTGTATTTTCAGAGAGTTACAGGAAGGCGCGCGAATCGCCCTAAGGACGCAAAACTGTAGCAGGTTTTGCATCTGCGAACAACAAAGCCGGTCGCTGGAGGAAAGATCCCGGCGACAATGGCCGGGGCTGCGCCCCGCCCAGCGCCTGATCGTCTCAAGCCAAATCGGCTTGAGACGTGAATCAGTCGCTACATCTATGAGTTAGAGCAAGATTCACCGATTGGGTTGATTCAACCTAATCGGCTCTTGCTCTAAAAGGGAATGTCGTCGTCCAGCTCTCCGCCGCCCGCCCGCGCCGGCGCCGCGGGTGCATCGGCCGGCCCCTCGGAGATGCCGCCGGCATCCCCGCCCGCTGCTCCCCCGCGCCCGTCGAGCATGGTGAGCTCGCCCCGGAAGCGGGTCAGCACGACTTCGGTGGTGGAGCGCTCCTGCCCCCCCTGGTCGGTCCATTTGCGCGTCTGGAGCTGGCCTTCGACATAGACCTTGCTGCCCTTGCGCAGATACTTCTCCGCCACGTCCACCAGGCGGTCGTTGAAGATCACCACGCGGTGCCATTCGGTCCGTTCGCGCCGCTCGCCGCTCGCCTTGTCGCGCCAGGTATCCGAGGTGGCCAGCGAGAAATTGGCCATCTTGCTGCCATCCTGGGTGCTGCGGACTTCCGGATCCCGGCCGAGATTGCCGACCAGGATGACCTTGTTGACGCTACCCGCCATAGTTGCGTTCCTCTTCCCTTGATACGCCCGACTCTACACAGGCGCCGCGCGTTTTGGGAGTCGATTTTCCCGCCCGCTTCACCTATATCAGCTTCGTCTCCTTTAGGATTGGCCATGGCAGGCGAGTTCACCGGCGCGCGCATCTCCGTCCGCGGCGCGCGCGAGCATAATCTCAAGGATATCGACGTCGATATGCCCCGGGACAAGCTGGTGGTCCTGACTGGCCTGTCGGGCTCCGGCAAGTCGTCGCTCGCCTTCGACACCATTTATGCCGAGGGCCAGCGGCGCTATGTCGAATCCCTTTCGGCTTACGCCCGCCAGTTCCTCGAGCTGATGCAGAAGCCGGACGTCGATTCCATCGAGGGCCTGTCGCCGGCCATCTCCATCGAGCAGAAGACGACCTCGCGCAATCCGCGCTCGACCGTGGGCACGGTGACCGAGATCTACGACTACATGCGCCTGCTCTATGCCCGGGTGGGCGTGCCCTATTCGCCGGCGACGGGCCTTCCCATCGAGAGCCAGACCGTCAGCCAGATGGTGGACCGGATTCTGGCCATGCCCGAGGGCACGCGGCTTTACCTCCTCGCCCCGGTCGTGCGCGGGCGCAAGGGCGAGTACCGCAAGGAGCTGGCGGATCTCCAGAAGCGCGGCTTCCAGCGGGTGAAGGTGGACGGCCAGCTTTACGAGATCGACCAGGTCCCGGCCCTCAACAAGAAACTGAAGCATGACATCGAGGTGGTCGTGGACCGGATCGTGGTGCGTCCCGGCCTGGAAACGCGGCTGGCCGATTCGGTCGAGACCGGACTCAACCTCTCGGACGGGCTGCTGTTTGCAGAGAGAGCCGATTCCGGCAAGGCGGCACCCGATCGTGTTACCTTCTCCGCCCGTTTCGCCTGCCCGGTCTCCGGCTTTACCATCGACGAGATCGAGCCCAGGCTGTTCTCGTTCAACAATCCCTTTGGCGCCTGCCCGGCCTGCGACGGGCTGGGCACCACTCTCTATTTCGATCCCGAGCTGGTGGTGCCCGACGATTCCGTGAGCCTGCGCGAGGGCGCCATCGCGCCTTGGGCGAATTCGAGCTCCCAGTACTACGCCCAGACCCTGGAAAGCCTGGCCAAGCATTACAAGATCAGCGTCAACAGCAAGTTCCGCGACCTGCCCGAGAAGGTCCGCAAGGCCATCCTGTTCGGATCCGGCAGCGAGGCCATCGTCATGCAGTATGACGACGGCCTGCGCAGCTACCGCACGAGCAAGCCCTTCGAGGGCGTCATTCCCAACATGGAGCGGCGCTTCCGGGAAACCGACAGCAGCTGGATGCGCGAGGAGCTGCAGCGCTACCAGAACAACAGCCCCTGCGAGGTCTGCAAGGGCAAGCGCCTGAAGCCCGAGGCCCTGGCGGTGAAGATCGCCGGGCTCGACATCGCCGAAGTCGTGGAGATGTCCATCGCCCAGGCGGCGCGCTGGTTCCGCGAGCTGCCGGGCAAACTCACGGCCAAGCAGCGCGACATCGCGCAGCGCATCCTGAAGGAGATCCGCGAGAGGCTGGGGTTCCTGGAAAGCGTCGGCCTTGAATACCTGACCTTGAGCCGGGCCTCGTGCACGCTCTCGGGCGGCGAGAGCCAGCGCATCAGGCTCGCCTCCCAGATCGGCTCGGGCCTGACCGGCGTTCTTTACGTGCTGGACGAGCCTTCCATCGGGCTGCACCAGCGCGACAACGCACGGCTTCTCGAAACCCTGAAGCGGCTGCGCGATCTGGGCAACACGGTGCTGGTCGTGGAGCATGACGAGGAAGCGATCCGCAACGCCGACTATCTGATCGACATGGGGCCGGGTGCGGGCGTCCATGGCGGGCGCGTGGTCGCCGCCGGCACGCCGGACGTGGTCATGCAGGCGCCCGAAAGCCTGACCGGCCAGTACCTGACGGGGCTGCGCCAGATCCCCATGCCGCCCAGCCGGCGCCGGGGCCAGCCGGGCGCCCGCCTCAGGATCGTTGGCGCCCGGGCCAACAACTTGAAGAACATTACCGTGGACCTTCCGCTCGGCACCTTCACCTGCGTCACCGGCGTCTCGGGCGGCGGCAAATCCACCCTGATCATCGAGACCCTGTACAAGGCGCTGGCCCGCCGGCTCAACGGCGCCCGTGTCCATCCCGGCGAACACGACCGGATCGAGGGGCTGGAGCATCTCGACAAGATCGTCGATATCGACCAGTCCCCCATCGGCCGCACGCCGCGCTCCAACCCGGCCACCTATACCGGCACTTTCACCCCGATCCGCGACTGGTTCTCCGGCCTGCCCGAGGCCGCCGCCCGCGGCTACAAGCCGGGCCGCTTCTCCTTCAACGTCAAGGGTGGACGCTGCGAGGCCTGTCAGGGCGACGGGATGATCAAGATCGAGATGCATTTCCTGCCCGACATCTATGTCCAATGCGACACCTGCAAGGGCCGGCGGTACAACCGCGAGACCCTGGAAATCACCTTCAAGAACAAATCCATCGCCGACGTTCTCGATATGACCGTCGACGAGGGCGTTGAGTTCTTCAAGGCCGTGCCGGCGATCCGGGAAAAGCTCGCCATGCTCCAGGAAGTCGGCCTCGGCTATATCCACATCGGCCAGCAGGCGACCACGCTTTCGGGCGGCGAGGCCCAGCGGGTGAAGCTGTCCAAGGAGCTGTCGCGCCGGGCCACGGGCCGGACGCTCTACATCCTGGATGAGCCCACGACCGGGCTTCATTTCGAGGACGTGCGCAAGCTGCTCGAAGTACTCCAGCGCTTGGTGGAAGCCGGCAACACCGTGGTGGTGATCGAGCACAATCTCGAGGTCATCAAAACTGCCGACTGGATCATCGACCTCGGCCCGGAAGGGGGCGACAAGGGCGGGCGCCTGGTCGCCAGCGGCACGCCCGAAGACATTGCCGGCGAGCCAGCGAGCTACACCGGCCAATATCTTCTGCCCTATGTCGGCGCGGCCGGCCGGCGCAAGGCCCGGGCCCGTGGCTGAGCGCCATCGGATCATCATCGATACCGATCCCGGAATCGACGACGCCCTTGCCATCCTGCTCGCCTCAGCCTCGCCGGAGATCGACATCCTCGGCCTCACCACCGTGGCCGGCAACGTGTCCCTGGCCCAGACGACCGAAAACGCCCTGAAACTCTGCGCGCTCGCCGGCCAAGCCGACATTCCCGTCTACGCCGGCGCCGATAGGCCCCTGGTCCGGGCGCCACGCATCGCCACGGCCCATGGGACGACGGGCTTGGATGGCGCCGATCTGCCCTCGCCCCGCGCCAAGCCCCAGGCACGTCACGCCGTCGATTGGATGATCGAGACCCTACGGGCCGCTTCTCGCGCCGGCCTGCGATTGGTTGCCATCGGCCCGCTCACCAATGTCGCGCTGGCGCTTCAGCGCGCGCCGGACATTGCCGCCGCGCTCGCCGAGGTGGTGATCATGGGCGGCGCAACGCCCAGGATCGGCGGCAATATGAACCCCTACGCCGAGTTCAACATCTACGTCGATCCGGAGGCTGCCGAATACGTGTTCGCGCGAGGCCTGCCCATCACCCTTGTACCCCTCGACCTAAGCCATCAGATGGCGGCGACCCCTGAGCGTATCGAGCGTTTCGCCGCCATTCCCGGCCCGGTGGGCAGGGCCGTGGCCGGCATGCTGCGCCATTTCCACAAGGGCGATGGGAATCTGCACGATCCCATCACCATCGCCTGGCTGCTCCGGCCCGCGCTGTTCGTCGGACGCCGTGCCGCCGTCACCATCGAAACCAAAGGTGAGCGAAGCGGCGAGACCCGCTTCGATTGGCGCGATGACGGCCCCTGCCGCGTCCTGCTGGAAGGCCAGGCCGAACCCTTCTTCGATCTGCTGGTCGAACGGCTGGCCCGGCTCTGAGAGCTGGCGCCCCCACCCTTCAGTGGGGCTGATTGCAGCGCCCGAGATAGGGCGCCATGCGGGAATCCTTCATGCACAGGTCGTAGGCGCGCGCGAGGTAAGGGCGCAGGGCCTCTCCGGTCGCCGCCGTGTCCATGATCTTCCGCTGCATGACACCAAGCCGGTCCCGGATCTCGGCCATGATCGCCGCCTCATCGATGCACGCAAAGTGGCCGCCGGCGTAAATCTCCTGCCCCGCCACGACCACCCGCTCCAGGGACCCGCCTTGTTCGCAATAGACCAGCTGATTGACCGCATGGTTCAGAGGCAGAAAGGCGTTGCTCGATAGATTCCATTGCAGGAAATCGGCCTGCTTGCCGGATTCAAGGGAACCCAGCGACTTGCCAAGCCCGGCGCAGGCAGCGCCGCCCGCCGTCGCCATGCCGAGCGCCTCCCGGGCGCCGATCCAACGGGCGTAGTCGCTGTCCGGACAGGTATGGATCAGGCCGGCCAGCTTGAGGGCCTCCAGCATCGAGCAGTTGTCGTTTGCGTTGTGATTGTCGGTGCCCAGGCCGACGGCAATGCCCCGGGCGCGCATCGCCCGCACCGGCGCGACGCCGGAACCGAGCTTCATGTTGCTGCCCGGGTTGTGGACGATGCCGGCGCCATTCTTGGCGACGAGGTCCAGGTCACTGGACGACATCCAGACTCCGTGGATCAGCACCGCATGGCGGTCGAGGATCCCCAGGCCATGCATATGCTCCACCATGCTGCGGCCATAGAAGAGGTCGGCCGTCAGGGCCTGGATGCGGGTCTCCAGGACATGGATCAGCACCGGCAGGTCCAAGTCCCGGGCCAGCTGCCAGGTTTCTTCGAGGAAGCCGTCGGTGCAACGCTGGGGTCCTGAAGGCGAAAGAACGGCGCGCACCCGGCCCTTCCAGCGAGACGCCAGGTCGCGCCACAGGGCCAGAATCTCCGCCGATGTCGGCACTGGATGCTCCGAGGGCGCCTTGAACGCAGCCGGCAGGCATTCCTCCAGATAGGGCATCCCGCGATAGAAAGGCTTATCTGCGTAGGCCACGCTCACATCGGCGCGCAGGCCCAAATCGTCATAGGCCCGATAGACCGCATCCACGTTCTCACGGTGGAGCGGCAGGCCGTGATGCACATCGTCCAGCACCATGGTCGTTCCCGCGCGGATCATTTCCATGCCACCGAGGAGCGTGCGCAAATAGACCTCTCGCGGCGTCCATCCGCGGCTCGACATCGGCGGATTGTAGAGAGCCATCCAGATCTCGAGCGGCAGCGGCGAAAATCGGCCCTTGTCGAACCGGTCATGGGAATGCTGGTGGGCGTTGATCAGGCCGGGCGTGAGAAGCTTTCCACCGCCATCCTCGACCCGATCCACGCCATGCGCAGCCGGATCGAGGTTGCGGCCGACCGCCGCGATGCTATCGCCCTCCACCACGAGATCGAGCCGCTCGGGTTCATGCTCGGCGCTCTCCAGCACCAGGGCGCCGCGGATCATCCAGGCCAAGGCTGCGCTCCCCTTAGTCTTCGCGCTTCGAAGGTGCCGCCGGGCGCGCGGGCGTCTTGCGCTTCAGCCGCCGGCGAAGTTCCAGGTTCTCCTTTGTCAGCCTGTCCCGCTCCTGCTCGGCCTTGGCCAGGCGCGCCTGGGACCGGGTCAGCTCCCGCCGGAGCTGTATGAGATATCTGTCGTCGCTTTGCATCAATGGGAGCGGGCCGCGACGGCATCCACCTCGATCAGAAGTTCGGGAAGCGCCAGGGCCGAAATGACCAGCATGGTCGAGGCGGGTGCCGCACCGGCGAGAGCCTCGTCTCGGATTTGGCGCGAGGCGGCTACGTCGCCGGCCCGGGTCAGGTAGACATTCACCATGACCAGGTCTCCCGGCTCCATCCCGCCGGCCTTCAGCACCGCCAGCAAATTGGACCAGCTTCGCTTGGCCTGGGCTTCGAAGCCCCGCTCAAGCGTTCCATCGGGGCGGGCACCCACCTGACCCGAAATATGCAGCCAGCGGGCGGGGGCCTCGACCAGCGCACCATGGCTGTAGCGCGAATAGGGCTTGACGATATCGGGCGGATTGAAGAAGCGCGGCATTGGCCTGGTCTCCCGGGGCTGTTCTCCTTGCGGGGCGTCGCAGGCGACGCTATCTGTTCGAGCCATGGAGGACAACCCGGTGCATGTGGTGGGCGGCGGCCTCGCCGGCAGCGAGGCGGCCTGGCAGCTCGCCCGCGCCGGTGTTCCCGTCATCCTCCACGAAATGCGGCCCTTGCGCAGCACCGAGGCCCATCACACCGACCAGCTGGCGGAGCTGGTGTGTTCCAATTCCTTCCGCTCCGACGACGCCCGCAACAACGCCGTGGGCTTGCTTCACGAGGAAATGCGCCGGGCAGGCTCGCTCGTTCTTGCCGCCGCGGATCGCCACAAGCTTCCGGCCGGCGGGGCGCTTGCGGTCGATCGGGAAGGCTTCGCACGAGAAGTGACCGAAAAGATTGCGGCTGAACCCCTGATCTGGATCGAGCGCGGCGAAGTCTCCGACCTGCCGCCGGAGGCCTGGGGATCGACGATCATTGCCACCGGCCCACTCACCTCGCCATCGCTTGGCCAAGCCATCCGCGCGCTAACCGGCGAAGAGTCCCTCGCCTTTTTCGATGCTATCGCGCCCATCGTCCATCGGGAAACCATCGACTTCGATGTCGCCTGGTTCCAGTCGCGCTATGACAAATCCGGACCGGCCGGCGACGGCGCCGACTACATCAATTGCCCGCTCGACCGCGAGCAGTACGAAGGCTTCCTCGATGCGCTGCTCGCTGGCGAGAAGACCGAGTTCAAGGACTGGGAGGCGAGCACGCCCTATTTCGAGGGCTGCCTGCCCATCGAGGTAATGGCCGCGCGCGGCCGCGAGACCCTGCGCTTCGGCCCGATGAAGCCGGTCGGCCTGACCGACCCCAAGAGCAGCCGGCGGCCCCATGCCGTGGTCCAGCTTCGCCAGGACAATGCGCTCGGTACCCTATTCAACATGGTGGGGTTCCAGACCAAGCTGAAATACGCCGAGCAGGCCAGGATTTTCCGCATGATCCCGGGGCTGGAACGGGCAGCCTTCGCGCGGCTTGGCGGGCTTCATCGCAACAGTTTCATCAACAGTCCGCGGCTTCTGGATCCACAGCTTCGCTTGAAGGCGAGGCCAGCACTGCGATTTGCGGGGCAGATCACCGGCGTCGAGGGCTATGTCGAGAGCGCCGCCATCGGGCTCGTCGC
Source organism: Candidatus Udaeobacter sp. (assembly GCA_035604155.1). Lineage (GTDB taxonomy): Bacteria > Pseudomonadota > Alphaproteobacteria > Dongiales > Dongiaceae > DASXQK01. The sequence continues at coordinate 11,862 of DATNJA010000119.1, forward strand.
CGGACGCTTCCTGGCGGCTGAGCGCCACGGGCGGTTGCTGCCGGAACCGCCGGCAACGACGGCGCTGGGTGCGCTTCTCGGCCATATCACCGGCGGCGCCGATGCCCGCAGCTTCCAGCCGATGAACATCAATTACGGCCTGTTCCCGCCCATGCCGGGAATTGCCGACAAAAGGCACGGCCGGTCCGAGCGCAAGCCGGCGCTGGCCGCGCGTGCTCTTGCCGATCTCGACGTCTGGCTAAATCGGTTCTGTCTCGCCGCGTGAACCGACCTCACCTTGCGCTTCGACCCTTATCCCCTCGATATGAGGCAAGAACATGGTGATGAGGCCGATGGCCGGCATGAAGGCGCAGAGCCGGTAGACGAATTCGATGCTGGTCCGATCGGCCAGTCCGCCGAGTGCCGCCGCGCCCAGCCCGCTGATCCCGAATGCGAACCCGAAGAACAGACCGGCCACCGTGCCGACCCTGCCCGGCATCAGTTCCTGGGCATAGACCAGGATAGCCGAAAAGGCCGAGGAGAGGATGAGGCCGATGGGTACGACCAAGACCCCGGTCCAGAACAGATTGGCGAAAGGCAGCATGAGGGTGAAGGGCAGCACCCCCAGGATGGAGAACCAGATCACATATTTCCGGCCGACCCGGTCGCCCAACGGCCCGCCTGCAAGGGTGCCGAGCGCGAAGGCGCCGAGATAGACGAAAAGATGAACCTGGGCGCTCTGTACCGAGAGATGGAATTTCTCGATCAGGTAGAACGTGAAATAGGTGTTGAGGCTCGCGGTATAAATGTACTTGGAGAAGATGAGCACCAGCAGGATCCCCACGGCGGAAACGACCCTGCCGCGAGGGAGGCCGGGGCCGCGGATCGGCCTCGCGCTCGCCTTGGTCTTGCGCCGGGCCGAGAGATGGGCGCCGTACCAGCGTCCGACATTCCAGAGCACCATGATCGCCAGCAGTGCCGCGATCGAGAACCAGGCGACGCTCGCCTGACCTCGCGGCACGACGACGAAGGCCGCCATGAGCGGTCCCAGGGACGATCCGACATTGCCGCCGACCTGGAACAGGGACTGGGCCAGACCATGGCGTCCGCCCGAGGCAAGGCGCGCCACCCGCGAGGACTCGGGATGGAAGACGGACGAACCGGTGCCCACAAGGGCAGCCGCCACCAGAACCATCGGGAAGTTGGATGCCTGGGACAGGAGCAGCACGCCGCACATGGTTGAGCCCATGCCGATGACCAGGGAATAGGGCAAGGGCCGGCGATCGGTATAGAGGCCTACCAGCGGCTGCAGCAGGGAAGCTGTCAGCTGGAACGTGAGCGTGATGAGGCCGACCTGTGCGAAGCTCAGCTCGAACCGCGTCTTCAGGATCGGATAGATCGACGGGATCAGCGATTGGATCAGGTCGTTGAGCATGTGGGAAAAGCTGATGGCCGCCAGCACGGCAAACAGCGTGCCCTCTGCAATCCCATCCCGGCGTAGAACGACGTTCTGGCTCACGAATCCTCCGCTGCCTAAGCCTGTCGGGGAGAATAGGTTGGCCGTGGCCCCTCCACCAATGCGTCCGGCCCATGGGTGCCGCCCGTTTTTGCCAGAGGGTGGCTAGAAAATGCCGATCAACCGTCGCCAGGCCAGGCCCCAGATCCGCCCAGGCGGTGCCCGCTGAATCCGGGCATCGAAGGGGTCATAGGCGGCTGCTTCCAGGCGCCGGAGATGGCCCGCGGCCAGGGTCGCCTGAAGGAACACGGGATGATATCGCCGCGGCAGCCGGGCGCTCGTCCGGCGAACCGCAGCCAGCCGGCGCCGCGCTTCTTCGGCCAAGGCCCCCACGACGGGGCGGAGCGCCGGCGAAGAACCCCTCTCGAACAGGTGTCCCGCCGATAGACCCGCTTTGGCCGTCAAATCCGCCGGTAGATAGAGGCGGCGCTGGGCGGCATGAAAGGGAACCGCCCTGGCGATCCCGATCAAGGCCCAGGCAATACCCAAGTTGCGCCCGGCCTCTTCGACCGCGGGGTTGGGCGGCCCTAGAACCCTCAACGCCAGCAAGGCCAATGTCGCCGAGCTGGCGTCGGCGTAGTCCACCAAGGCGGGGAAATCGGCCGGCGGTTCGTCCGCCATATCGCGCTCCCGGGAGTCCACCAGGCGCTCCAGGAGCCGGAGTTCCAGGCCATGGGCGGCGATCGCCTCGGCCAGCGGCCGTATCACCGCATGGGCGCGCGGCCTGCCCTCTTCGATCTCCCGTAGCGCATCCCGCCACCACTGGAGCCGCATCAGGCCCATGAACGGCTCTTTCACCGATTCCCGCGCCCGCGCCAGTTCCTGGTTGAAGGCGTAGAGGGCGAACAGCGCGCCGCGCCGATCGGGCGGGGCGAACAGCGCCGTCAGATAGCGGTCATGATCCTGACGCCGCAAGGTTCGCGCGCAATAGGCAAAGTCGGTTTCAGACATGACCCGATAGTCTGTGGGGCCATATGGCCGTTGAAGCACCCGGGCGTTAAGATAGAATGATTATAGTTCCGCTGTCGCAAGCCATGGGGTCGCTCGATGAAGAATAATCCGCTGGAGAATCTGCATAAGACGCTGGGCCTCGGCCTGATCCTGGCCTTTGTCGTGTTCCTGATCAGGCATCCCTTCAACATGCTCGGCCAATCCGACTTCTGGGCATTCATCTTCCGCTGGATTCATGTGGTTGCCGGCGTCCTGTGGATCGGCCTGCTGTACTACTTCAATTTCGTGCAGATCCCTTCGATGCCGAAGATTCCCGACGACCAGAAGCCTGCCATATCCAAGGTGATTGCCCCCGCGGCGCTGTTCTGGTTCCGCTGGGCCGCTGCGACGACGGTCCTGTTCGGCCTGTTGACCGCCGGCGCCAACGGCTATCTCAGCAGCGCTCTCACCTTCCAGTCGCCGACCGTCACCATCGGCATCGGCATGTGGCTCGCCCTCATCATGGCGGCCAATGTCTGGTTCGTGATCTGGCCGAACCAGAAGAAAGTGCTGGGCATCGTCCAGGCTGATGCGGATGCTAAGAAGAAGGCAGGCCGGATCGCCATGCTGGCCTCGCGCACCAACACCATGCTTTCGATCCCCATGCTGTTCTGCATGGTCGGGCAGAAGCTTCTGTTTTAGTTCGTCAAACCGAGACGAACAGGAGACGGGGCCGCCTCTAGCGCCTGATCGTCTCAAGCCAAATCGGCTTGAGACGTGAATCAGTCGCTACATCTATGAATTGGAGCAAGATTCACCGATTAGGTTGATTCAACCTAATCGGCTCTTGCTCCAGGGCCCCGTCTTCGTATCAGGGCACGGCGATCAGGGCGGCAGCAACCAGCCGGCCCTCGGCCATCAGCACATTGTAGGTCCGGCAAGCGGCGCCCGTGTCCATGGGCTCGACGACCACGCCGGCGGATTTCAGGCCGTGGCGCAGGGCCGGGGCCACCGGCAGCATGCGCCGGCCTTGCCCGAACAGAAGCAGGTCGACCTCGCCATTCCGCCCCGCTTCCAAAACAGCGGCGAGGTTTTCCAGGCTAGCCTCCGCCGCTTCAGTTATCGACCAGGCGAGGCTACGCGTCGGGAAGACAAGCAAGGCGCCGGCATGAACCTGCCCGCCCACGCGGAAGCGGCCATCGCCATAGCTCTCGATGATCTGTCGGCCACCCGGGATGAGAGGCGTCAGGTCCAAGTGACCGGCGCGCTCAGGGCCGCGCGTCGGTCACGAGCTTCGGCTTCGGCCCCCGGCGCAGCTTGTTCTCACCCAGGAACAACAGGATAGGCGCGGCGATGAAGATCGAAGACGAAGTGCCGACGACGATGCCGAACAGGATCACGAAGGCGAACTCCCTGACCGCGCCCGTTGCCACTACGGCCAGCGGCAGGGTGGCAAGGAAGGTCGTGAAGGAGGTGTTGATGGTCCGGTTCAGGGTCTCGTTGATCGAGAGATCGATGAGCTGGCGCAGCGGCATGGCCTTGTACTTGCGCAGGTTCTCCCGCACCCGGTCATAGACGACCACCTTGTCGTTGATGGAATAACCCATGATGGTGAGGATAGCGGCTAGGCTGGTCAGGTTGAACTGCAGGCCGGTGATGGCGAAGAACCCGACTGTCTTGGTCACGTCGAGG
>DATNJA010000120.1:0-21138 GCA_035604155.1 Candidatus Udaeobacter sp.
GGTCGCCAGTGGTTATTTTCTCACCGCAATAAGCGGGAAATTGAGCCGTTGCTGAACCACTTGGACCTTAGCCGCTTCGCAGGGGAACTCCAAGTTTTGGACAAGGCGCGGGACCATGAGCACCCCGGTCCGGAAAGTCACCGCCGTCTCGCGGAACTTTATTGGGCACGATTCAACGAACTTGGCGGACTATCATAGTCGCCCGTGACGAATCCGGATTGAGATTATTCGGGGGCGCTCTGGGGCGTGGGCGATTCGAGAGAGCGCCAGGACGCAGGCACGCAAGATGTCGGCCAGTCTGCGCAGGAGCAGGCTGAAGTTGTGGCCAGCAGCGGCCAGCAGCGGCCAGCATGGCGTTGATGCGGTCGCCGTCGGGTCTCTTGAAATAGTTTGGCACCATGCGGTGGAAATCGCCGGCGGACGCGCGATCTGGTCGGCCATTTTGTGGTATTTGAGGATCGGTCCGGCTAGCAGCTTCGGAAAGAAGAAAACAAAAAGGGCAGTATTTGGAAAACGACGAGGCAGGCTCTGCGGTGCGCTGATAGACGCGGCTATTCTTGCATTCTGAGGGAGGCCGTGCGACGGGTGGCTGGCCTTGAGACGGCTCGGGTCGGAGCAGGATAGGGACTTTGCCATGCGGCTTGTCGTCGTGACGCCTCATTTCCTCGGAGCTTTGATCTCGGGCGAGCCCTATAGCCATGGGAGCCGGAGCGACCTGATCTCGCGCATTGCCGCGGTCAACGCGATGATCGTCGAGCTCCACGCTCGCGAGGGCGCTATGCGACGCCATATTTGGGAAGCTCCGATCTGACAAGCCGGGCTAGCCGTCAACATTCGCCGCGAAAACCGATGCCGATCCTCAAGTACCGTGCGAACCTCGCCGCCCTTCCGCCGCCGGCGATCCGCCTTTCGGCGGTGCGCCAGTGGATCGGGGACGCGGGTCTGTTGGCGATCCTTGTTTTGTTGCTCTGCGTCTCGCTGCCGGAGAACTCTCGGGCACGGAGCGAGCAGTATTCGCAATACGTGACGGAGGGCGGAAATGGCTGGGCAAGCGCCTGGAATAGGCTTGAGCAAGGCAGCATGAGCGGCACGATTGCATTCTCTGCCCTTTGCGTCCTGGGCCTGTTGGTCCTCTCCACCTTCGGGTTGTGGTTCATGACCTGGCGCAGCCATGTTCGTCAGGCCGATACGATGAAGAAACTTCGCAGGATCGCGACGGACGCTGCCGATGCCAGCAGGCATGCCGCGGCCGCGGCGCAGAAATCCGCTGACGCCCTGGCGAGCGCGGAGCGGGCCTACCTGTTCATCGACGAAGACGTCGATCTCGACCTGGCCGGGGATGCCTCCGCGCCATCCGGGCCTTCCCAGTCACCCGGCAGAGAGCCGGCGTCGCCGGAGAAGCCGAACTCGGTGATCAAGTTCACCTTCGTTAATCGCGGCCGGACGCCGGCCATTCTCGAATCCATCGGCATGGGAGTCCTGCCGGGCCTCGAGCCGCCGGCGAGGCTGGATGCCGCCATGCTCACCTTGCGCGCCACCGTCCCCGTCGGTTCCGTCATCAGCGCCAACAGCAGGTACGAGCGCAGGCTGGGCTGCCCGTTTCGCCTCGAACAGGCGGCGCGCAAGCAGCTGGAGCAACGCGAGAGGCGCCTCTATTTCCTCGGCCGGATCGTTTACAAGGACGTCTTCGGCAACAGCCATGAAACCGGGTTCGCTCTCGAGTTCGAGCCCAATACCCAAAGCTTCATGCGGGTCTTGAGCGATCAGTTGAATTACTACACCTGAATCGGGAGCAGCCGTGGCGGACCCGGCGGGTGAACCGGATGGAAGCGCGCTGAGGCTCGATGTCGACCGCCGGCTCCGAGTGCCCTTCGCCGACGGCACCGGCGATTTCCCGTTGCTCAAGGCTTTCACAGGCGCGATCCTACCTTCGAAATGCTCGGACACTGGCGAATGTCGGCGAACGTTTGCTTGGTCGTCGGCGTGAGTGGGTCGATCGCAGTGAGGTCTGAATGACCGAACCCCATCGTTCCGTGCTTGGCTCGCTGATCGCGATCGCCATCGTCATTGCCGCCGGCGCCGCAGCCTTTGCCTATACGGCCGGATGGTTTTCGCCTCAGCGCCTCACGCCGACAAGGCTGGTGGATGCGCTGGCGCCTTCCGCCGGGCCGTCGCTCGGTCATCGCCGGAACCATGCCAAGGGCATCTGCTTTACTGGCGAGTTCGATGCGAACGGGGCCGGATCCGAGCTGTCCAAGGCCCAGGTCTTCGCGCGCGGGCAGTACCCGGTGCTGGGCCGCTTCAATCTTGCTACCGCCGATGCGAACGCGCCGGATGCGACGGTCCGCGTGCACGGATTGGGAATACGGATCGCGACGCCGGACGGGGAGGAATGGCGCAGCGCCATAATCGATCCCCCGTTCTTCGCGGTCTCGACGCCGCAAGGCTTCTACGAGCTGTTGCTGGCCTCGAAGAGCAAGGACGCAAATGCGATGAAGAATTTCATCGCGGCGCATCCGGAGTTCGCGGCCTTCGTCGATTGGGCCAAGAACGCGCCATGGACCGACAGTTACGCCGGAGACCGGTTCAACAGCCTCGACAGCTTCGTCTTCGTGGACAATGCCGGCGCCGAGCGCGTGGTGCGCTGGTCGCTGCTGCCCGCGGCGCAGCCGGTCTCCATCTCGCCCGATGATCTTGCCAAGCGCGGCCCCGATTACCTCGAACAGGAGATCGCTCAGCGCGTCGCCCGCGCGCCGCAGCGCTGGACCTTGATGGTGACGATCGCCAATCCGGGCGATCCCACCGCCGACCCGAGCAAGGCCTGGCCGGCCGACCGCCGCACCGTCGAGGTCGGGACGCTGGTGGTGCAACAGATCGAGGCCGAGCGCGACGGCCCGTGCCGCGACATCAATTTCGATCCCACCGTCCTGCCGGACGGCATTCGGACATCGGACGACCCGTTCCCGGCGGCACGGTCGGCCGCCTACATGAGGTCCTATGACCTGCGTACGTCCGAGGCCATGGATTACCCTCGAACCTCAACGGCTACGAATCCATGACCGGCATCCGCCGACGCTTCACCCCGCTCCAGCGCCCGCTGCACTGGCTGATCGCCGTCGGCATCCTAGCGATGCTCTTTATCGGCGTCGGCATGGTGTCCACCGCGACGCCGAAATTCCTGCCTCTCATCGCGATCCACAAATCCCTGGGCATCGCCATCCTGGCGCTGGCGTTGATCCGCTTGGCGGTGCGCCTGCGCTATGGCGCACCGGCGCTGCCGACTGACCTGCCCAAGCCGATGAAGCTCGCGGCTGAGCTCTCGCATTACGCGCTCTACGCCCTCATGATCGGAATGCCGCTGCTCGGCTGGGCAATGCTGTCGGCCGCCGCCTATCCGGTCGTGCTGTTCGGGGGCATGCACCTTCCGGCGATCCTGCCCCAGAGCGACAGCCTGCATACCTGGCTGTGGGACGCTCATTTCTACCTGGCCTTTGCGTTTTTCGGCCTGGTCCTGACGCATGTCGCGGCGGCGTTGTTCCATGCGCTGGTCCGGCGCGACGGCGTGTTTCAAACGATGGCGTCTCTGTCGGCGTAGACCCGCGACGCAGATCGAGACTGATCGGACAAGAACGTCGTAGAGGAGGATTCAAGGGGGTCGGCTCGATCCAAGCTGACCTGATCCTGCTCTACGGCTGCGGCTTCAGGAAGGCATAGAAAACCGTGACGGGCTTTCGCGGATAGAGCGTGTGGCGGGGCAGGACCAGCGGGTCCTGCATTTCCGCGGCCGGGAAGCGCGCCAGCAGATCCTGCGGCGAGATTCCGCCCGAGGCGGGACTCCAGACCAGAACCGCGCCGCGCCGCTTGAGGTCGGCCATGTCGATCCAGGGGCTCAAGGCCGGATCGGCATGCACGAGCACATGCGGCCGGTCCGGGGAATAGACCGCCATGTTGTTGGCCTCGAACTCGGTTCCCGTCACGTAGACGAGAGCCGTGCCGATCTCGGCATGCCAGCGCTCAGTGATCAGCGCCGCCATCTCGCGGCCGGGGAATTGGGTCGCCTTGGGCCGGTCGCGCAGGAACGGTTCGCCCAATTCGGTTGCCCCGTAAGCGATCGGCCAGGCGAGCAACACCACCACGACCCAGCGGGCGAACAGGGCGAGCCGCCGGCGATCCGGGGCCGGCTTCAGCCACGCGAGCAGGGCGAGCGGCGTGAAGCACCAGAGCGGATATCCCCACATGGCGAGGGGAAGACGCCCGAGCGGAATCGCGACCAGAGTCGTGAACAGGAACGGGCCCAGGCCCAGCATCAGGGCATAGCGCTGCTCGAAGCTCGCGCTCCGAAGCCGCGCCAGGCCGGCCCGTCCCGGACGCGCGACTATCAAGGCGAGCAGGCCAACGACGGGCAACAGCGCAAGGATCTGGCTGCCCGTCCAGCGAACGGGAAACCACAGGTAGTCGTACCACCGGCTGGCGACGATGGCTCTTTGGTCGACGTAGCGCAGGGGCTGGAACCCGCTATGTACGAGCCACCAGATGTTGGGAGCGAGCAGGGCGAGGAAAGCCGCAGCCATGAGATAGGGTCCGGGCCCGCGCCATCTGGGCCTGGCCATGGGATCGAAAACGAGGAAGAGAAGAATCGGAAAGCCGAGCGCGAGCGCCGCATATTTCGACCAGAAGGCGAGCGCCAGAGCGGCGCCCGCGCCGATCCAGTCCCTGGCGCGGTCGGCCGCGATGGCGCGATAGGCGAGCCATCCGGTGAGCGCCCAAAAGGGCAGCTGCATCTGGTCATGGGCAAACTTGACGACCGAGAAATTGAAATAGTGCAGACCCTCCAGCGCCAGCACGGCTATGAGCGCGGCTGCCGGCTCCAGGAGCTCGCGAGCCAGGCGCCAGACGAAATAGAGACAGGCGATCGCCGCCAGGGGCCCGAGCAGATAGACGGCCCGCACATCGCCGAGCAGGCGATAGGCGAGATCGGCGGTCCACCAGGGCAGCGGCGGATGTTTCCAGTAGCCGAGCTGCCATTCCTTGCCCAATGCCAGGTCCTCGGCAAGATCGAGCTGCAGATTGGAGCAAACCAGGATGGGCAGCAGCGTCCAGACGACGAAATGGAAGGCCAGCACGGCCGCGAGCAGGCGGCCCGGGTTGCGAGAGGCCTGATCGGCGAGCGCATCGGCCCAGCTCCGCTTGGCAAGGCCGGGACCAGGTTTGCCGGATGTCGCGCGGTCATCGATGCTCACGGGGCTAGGATTAGCGCGTCGCCGGCGTCTCGCGCAACCGGCCGCGGCTTCGTCGCCATCGATCCTGCATAGGGCGAGGTCCTTTCCCGGCCCACGCCGCTCCTGGCCGCTCGCGCGGCGATATGCTACAGGCTCCAGCCGAAATTGATGGCGAGCGTTCGATGGCGGAGATTCCGCGGATTGCCTGTGCCCTGAAACTTCTTCCCTATGCGGCGATCCTGCCGATGCTTTTCCTGGGCCAGGCCTCCGCGGCCGGGGTGGACAGGCGGATGACGGCCTATTTCGAGTGCATCAATCGCTACGCCGATCCCGCGATGCGCCAGCTGGTGACGGTCCGCGGACTGCTCACCGACGGCGAGATCCTGGGCGAAATCACCAAGGCCGAAGTTCATTGCCGAAAGCAGATCGAAGGCGCCGTCCAAGCCGTCCGCGAGACGCCCAACAACGGCGCCGCAAACATGACCGACGATCAGATCCGCACCCAGCTGCGCGACATGACCGCCGCGGGCTACGTCATGACCTACGGGCAGCAATAGCGGGCGGCAGGGGCCACCTCAAGGCGGCTTGCTCCGCCCGCGGCTTCGCGCGTTCAGTCGCCGGAACGCCGGCGCTTTGCCGCCATTTCTTCGGCCTTGGCAATCTGGTCCGGCGTCATCTGGCGGGCGATGCTGGCGAGGCTCTCCGCCGCCTCCTTGATGCCGCCGGCGGCGGCGAGGCTGAACCACATATGCGCCTGGACGAAGTCCTTCTTCACGTCCTGGCCTTGGGCGTACATGCGGGCGAGCCGGTGCTGGGCTCTCGAGCTGCCCTGATCGGCGGCGGAGATCTGGCCGCGCAGGACGATCTTCCGGCTGTGCTCGGTTGAAGCCGTCTTCGCGCGGCGTTCCAAGACGAGCTGCCCGATCACCCGGCTGCCAAGGGACAGCAACAGAGCGATTTCGATGCCAAGGCAGATGAGGAAGCCTCGGTTCTCCCTCTGCAACCAGGCAAGCGCGTCGCCGACCCAGGCCGGCGCTCCAGCCAGGACGTGCCCCAGCTGCAAGCCGACCGCGTTGGCAATACTCGAAATTTGGCCCATCCCCCCCTCGGAGCCCTGCGCCGTTTCCTCCGACCATTGAGAATAGACCGGCGTTTGCCGTCAAAATAGAGGCCATAAATGGGCCACGCTCGATGGCCCAGCCCGGCTTCGGAAGCCCCGGTTGGGCACTTTCTGCGCTTGGCGCCTTCCGCTAACATGGCGAATGCGGCAAACTGCCCGGCGGACCCAGGAAGCCCCGGGGTCTTTGGTATTGCGGTGAACTGCAACGGGCCGCCCGGATTGGAGCGGCGAACGAGGCCCTGCCGATGAGCTCAACGTGGACGACAGTGGCGGCGGTCTGGGGTGCCGGGCTCAGCACCGCGCTCGCCTGGGCGCGTTTCCTGCCGCGCCCGAAAGTGACGCTCACCCCCTGGCCGGCGGAACGCCCGCAACCCTCCCAGCTCGAGATGCGGTTCCACAACAACAGCGCTTGGCCGGTCGAGATCTATCGGGTGCGGCGCATCTGCTTGACCGGCAAGCCGATCGAGTTCATGCCCAATACCGATCCCGAGATGCCGCTTTCCAACTGGTTCGACTGGGACGAATCGGGGGAACTCTATGTCTACATCCCGCCGCACAGGTCGGGCAGCGTGTTCCTGCGCGGACTTGAACCCGAGAGCCGGAGCCTATTGCTGTTCTTCTGGCATGGCGGCCCGATCCTGCCGGTGCGCAATCCCCTCTACGTCTTTGTCTCCGGCCGGCATGCCGAGCACATGAGTCACAGTGGCCAGCGCCAACGGCACTGGCCTGCCAAAGGCTAGCCGGATACTGCGGTGGGCAGCGTTCGACGAGCGCGCTGGCGCCGCCGGCAGGCGGCGGCGCCCAAGCTTGTTCTGACCCTGTTGGCCGTCGCGCTCTGCTTCGCCACAAACGCCTGGGCCGCAAACGCCCGGGCCGCCAATGACACCCCCGTCGCCGGTCCGGTCCAGATCGCAGCCAGCGTCGCGGCACCGGCGCAGGTTCCGGCCCCTGCTTCGAATGCCGTGTCCGATGCGCTCTCCCAGCGCCTCGCGGGAGACGCGATCGAGATCGCCGGTGTGTCGTTGCCGGCGGTGCTGAAGGCGGACTATGCCGCCGCCGGATTCCGGCCGATCTGGACGGACGACAGCGGCCTCGCTCCCGCGGGCGCGGCACTGGTCGACCGGCTGGTCGCGGCCGAGCAAGCGGGCATGGGGCTCGGCGATCCTCTGCTCGCCGCCATCGAGGAGCGCAAGGCCACTCAAGACGCCGCCAGGCTCGCCGAGCTCGAACTGCTGCTGAGCGGCGCTCTCGTCATGGCCAGCAGCGATTCGGGCGATTTTGAGCCGCCGGCGCTGCTGATCGCGGCCAGGTCCGGCGATCCCGAAGCGGTGGTGCGCGCGCATCTGCCGGCGGACTTCTTTTACTGGCGGCTTCGCGGCGCGCTGCCGGTCTATCGCGGATACGTCGCCGCCGGCGGCTGGCCCGAGCTGCCTTCCGGCCCGAAACTGGAGAAGGGCATGCGCGACCCGCGCGTCGCAGCCCTGGCGCGCCGGCTGCAGGCGAGCGGGGATCTGGCCGCCGTCGGCGCCGAGCCCGACCTGTTCGACGATGCGCTCGTCGCGGCCCTCGAGAAGTTCCAGGCTCGTCACGGCCTCGACCCGGACGGCAAGCTGGGTGCCCAGACCTTGGCCGCCCTCAACGTGCCGGCGGAACGCCGGGTCGAGCAGATTTTGCTCAACCTGGAGCGGTTCCGCGCGCTCGATCGCGCCATGGGCGATCGCTATCTCTACGTCAACGTCGCCGCCATGGAGCTCACCCTGGTGGAACACGGCCAGGTGACCTTCTTCAACCGGGTGATCGTGGGCCGCAAGGATCGCCCGACGCCGCTGCTGCAGAGCGTCATCCGGCGGATCGATTTCAACCCGACCTGGGTCGTGCCGGCGAAGATCGCCCGCATCGACCTGCTCGGCCATGAGCATCAGGATCCCCGCTTCCTCAGCGATCACAACATCCGGGTCTATGACGGGTGGGGCGCCGACGCCCATGAGATCGATCCCAACAGCATCGACTGGTCCCAATACAGCGCCAACAACATGCCGTTCGTCTTTCGCCAGGATCCCGGCACGGAAAACGCGCTCGGCCCGGTCAAATTCGACTTCGCCAACGATTACGCGGTCTATGTCCATGGAACGCCGGTCAAGGCCCTGTTCGCCCTTTCGTCCAGGGCGCTCAGCTCGGGCTGCATCCGGATGCAGGAACCGGTCGAACTCGCCGCCTACCTTCTGCGCAACGATCCCAGCTGGCCGCGCTCGCGGATCGACGACGTGGTGCGCAAGGCGACCACGATCTCCGCACCCCTCAAGGAACCGCTGCCCATCGTGCTGACCTACCAGACGGCCTGGGTGGACGTAGCCGGTGCAGTCAACTTCCGTGCTGACATCTATGGCCTCGACAGCATGCCGGCGGGTGGGGTCGGCACCGCCGAAGCACCGGCTCCCGGCGGTGGGCCGACGGTTCCGGCACCCCCATCGGCGCCGTCGGGCGGGCGCAAGAGCTGAAACGAGACGCCGGGACAATGTCGGCATGGTTCCCGGAGGAAACTCGGGCTAGACTTGTTGGGGAGGGTATGAAGGCAACGCCCGTGCGTCCGACCGCAATCGCCGCCGCTCTGCTGATGGGCCTCGCCTGCCTGGCTGGAGCCCGGCAGGCGGACGCGTCCGGCCGCGCCAGCGCAGCGGCAATGCCGCAGATCGCCGGCCAGCTGACGATCGCCCAGACGAGCACCTCCCAGACCGGCGCCTCTACGGCGCCCGCCGCTGCCACCGCGCCGGCGAGCGGCTCCCAGCCTTCCGCTGCACAGCCCAGTACTTCGCAGCCCAGCACCTCACAGCCCGCGACCTCCGGCCAGACCGGCGGTTCCGGCGACGATACCGGCGGAAGTCAGTCGGGGACGGGGAACCAGGGCAGCGGCACGGATTCGGGTTCCGGGGCGGTCGCCGCCCCGCAGGAGCCCGCACAAGGGAACCCGACGCCACCGCCGCCACCGGTGAATCCGGCCCTCGACGCCCAGGCGAAGCTCCTGCTTCAGCAGCTGACCGCCAAGCAGCTCGATCCCCGCCTGCCGGCGGTGGCGCTCCCCGACTGGTTCGCCCAGCAGATCGGCAAACGCGCCGAAATCGACTGGACCACGGGCGATTGCAGCGACGAGGCCGATTTTTCCGGGTCCGGCAGCGACAACGGCGGCGCCAGCGGCGCCAGCTACGACCCGAGCCTGTGCACCGAAGGCCAGGCCCTGTTCTATGGGCCCGACGGCAAGGCCTCCCTCGACCGCTATGTCGTGCTGCAAATCACCGTCGGCAGCCGGCAGACGGGCGTCAACCGGGTTCCCACTGCCTACGGCCCGGACTCCGTGACGATTTTCGTTTTCGACGGCAGCTCCACCCGGACCCTGAGCCGGCTCAGCGAATTGACCGGCGCACTCGAGTCGATGAACTGAGCACCCGTCAGGTCTGCAGGCGGCCCAAAGCTTCCATCAGTTCGGATATTTTCGTGCGCTGCTCGCGCTTGTTGCCGGATGCGATCGCATGCTCGACGCAATGACCCACATGGTCCTTCAGGACCATCTCCTCCACGCGCTTCAGGGCGGCACGGGCGGCGGCGATCTGGGTCAGGACGTCGATGCAATAGCGGTCGGCTTCCACCATGCGGGCGAGTCCCCGGATCTGGCCCTCGATGCGATGGAGCCGTCGGCGGCAGGCGTTCCTCGTGTCGGTCTGCATGGCTTGCCATATACCCCTCTCGGGTATATATCGCAAGCGGCCTGATACCCCCGATGGGTATCCGGCCGCTTGGTTTGGAAACCCCTCATGACGAGCCATACGCATATCCATCATCGACAGGCCTCGGCGCCCGGCGAGAATGAGCGCGCTTCCCCCGCGGCACGGGATCCCGTCTGCGGCATGACCGTGGACCCGGCCTCGGCGCGTCATCTGAGCGAGCATGGCGACAGGACCTGGTACTTCTGCTGCGCCGGCTGCAAAGCCAAATTTGAGGCCGACCCCGGCCGCTACGCCGATGCCGGCGGCGCCAAGCCTGCGGCGAGCGCGCCACCGGCGCCGGCGGGCACGATCTACACCTGCCCCATGCATCCCCAGATCCGACATTTGGGGCCTGGCGCCTGCCCGATCTGCGGCATGGCGCTGGAGCCTTTGCTGGTCGAGGCGCAATCGGGCCCGAACCCCGAGCTTCTGGACATGTCGCGCCGCTTCTGGGTCGGCCTCGCCCTCGGCCTGCCGGTGATCGGGCTTGGGATGGGCGGCCATCTGCTTGGGCACGGGATCTTGTCGGCAAGGACCGGCGTCTTGATCCAGCTTGCGCTTTCCACGCCGGTGGTCCTCTGGGCCGGCTGGCCGTTCTTCGTTCGCGGCGCCCGTTCCCTCGTCAGCCGCAACCTCAACATGTTCACCCTGATCGCAATCGGCGTCGGTGTGGCCTGGCTCTACAGCCTCGTGGCCGCTCTTGCGCCCGGCCTGTTCCCGCCTGCCTTCCGGGGAGCGGACGGGACGGTCCCGGTCTATTTCGAATCTGCTTCGGCGATCACCGTGCTGGTGCTGCTCGGCCAGGTGCTCGAGCTCCGGGCGCGGGAGCGGACTTCCGGCGCCATTCGCGCGCTGCTCGATCTCGCGCCCAAGACCGCGCGGCGGTTGAAGGATGACGGTTCGGAAGCAGAGGTCGCCCTCGATGTTATTGTCGTGGGAGACCGGCTGAGGGTCCGTCCGGGCGAAAAGATCCCTGTCGACGGCATCGTGCTGGAAGGGCGTTCGTCCCTCGACGAATCCATGGTCACGGGCGAATCCATGCCGGCGGACAAGACGGCCGGGGACAAGGTCGTCGGCGGCACCATCAATCAGTCCGGCGGCCTGGTGATCCGGGCGGAGAAGGTCGGCCGCGACACCATGCTGGCCCGCATCGTCCAGCTCGTGGCGGAGGCCCAACGCAGCCGGGCGCCGATCCAGCGCCTGGCCGACCAGGTTTCCGGGTGGTTCGTGCCGTTGGTGCTTGTCATTGCCTTGCTCGCCTTCGCAGCCTGGGCTGTCTTCGGTCCAGAGCCCCGACTAGTCTTCGGGCTGGTGGCAGCGGTCTCTGTCCTGATCATCGCCTGCCCTTGCGCGCTCGGCCTTGCCACGCCCATGTCCATCATGGTCGGGATCGGGCGCGGTGCCGGAATAGGCGTTCTCATCCGCGACGCCGAGGCTCTGGAGCGCATGGAGCGGGTCGATACCCTGGTCATCGACAAGACAGGCACTCTGACCGAGGGCCGTCCTTCGGTGGTCGCGGTGGTCCCCGCGCCCGGCGTCGCAGAGGCCGATCTGCTGCGCCTTGCCGCCGGGTTGGAGCGGGCCTCCGAGCATCCTCTGGCCAAGGCCGTCGTCGCGGCTGCGACCGACCGCGGGCTCAACGTTCCGCCGGTTGACGGATTCTCCTCCTTCCCAGGCCGGGGTGTGCGCGGCCGGGTGGAAGGAAAACAGCTTCTGGCGGGCAATGCCGCTTTCGTCATGGGCGAGGGAGCGGCGATCAGCACCTTGATCGAGAGCGCCGAAGATCAGAGCAGGGCAGGGGCCACGACGATCTTCCTCGCCATCGACGGAAAGCCCGCCGGAATTATCGCGCTCGCCGATAAGCCCAAGGCTGGCGCCGGCGAAGCCATTCGGGCGCTCCGGGCCGAGGGCATCCGGCTGGTCATGCTGACGGGCGACACGCGCGCGACGGCAGAAGCCATAGCCGGCAAGCTCGGCATCGGGGAACTCGAGGCGGGAGTCCTGCCCGAACGCAAGAGCGCGGTGGTAGAGCGGCTGAAGACCGAGGGCCGGGTCGTCGCCATGGCCGGGGACGGGATCAACGATGCGCCGGCGCTCGCCGCGGCCGACGTGGGAATCGCCATGGGGACGGGCGCCGACATCGCCATCGAGAGCGCCGGCGTCACCCTGGTGAAGGGCGAGCTCTCCGGCATCCTGCGCGCTCGCCGCCTGTCGCGGGCGACCATGGGAAATATCCGCCAGAACCTGTTCTTCGCCTTCGTGTACAACTTGGCCGGCGTGCCGGTGGCCGCGGGCCTGCTCTATCCATGGTTTGGAATCCTGGTCTCCCCGATCCTGGCTGCGGCCGCCATGGCGCTGTCCTCGGTCAGCGTGATCGCCAACGCGTTGCGGCTGCGCGCGATGCGCTTGTAGGGAATTCCAGGGCAAGAGCCGACCAGCTCCGGTCGCCCTTTCGTCATTCCCGCGAAAGCGGGAATCCAGGGCGGCAAAGAGACCGCTGGCTCCCTGGACCCCCGCTTTCGCGGGGGTGACGAAGGGATGATTATTCTGCCGCGCCTATTCGGCGGCGCGGGCCAGGGATTCTCGTGCCTGCATCCGCTCGATCAGGCGCCGCTGGAAGTGGTGTACCGCCTGATCCTGGACCGGCGAGAAACGCCCGCCGGTAGCGGCCGGCGAGGCATGGGCCTCCTGGAGGCGTTCGACCACGTCGAGATCCTCCAGAAAGACGTCGTTCCAGCGCTCGATCGTCTGCTCGCGAATGGCGCCATGGCTATCTTCCATCGCCGCGTCGCCGAAGAAAAAGATCTCGAAGCGCTCACGGGTCAGGCCCGGCGCCACCGGAATCACGTCGATGAGAAAGAAGTGGTCGGCCTGGAGCCCGGTCAGCAGGTTGGGATAAAAGACGGGATACTCGCCGCGCTGGACGAGCTCCGCCGCGAGCGGCATCGCCGGCAGGCTTCGCCCCTCCTTGCTGCCCGGCGCATAGACCGTCGTTCCCTGGCCGGCCGCGTCCTCGCCGGCGAAGAAACAGTAGTGATCCGCCATGCGCGAATAGCTGTTGAGACCCGGATGGACCACGGGCAGGTGATAGCTCTCCAGATAGTTCTCGACCGCGTGCTTCCAGTTGGTGCGGATTTCGTAGCTGCGGCCGCCGCCATGGCGCAGCTGGCCGAAGTCATAAGCACTCCATCGCTGCAGGACCGGCTTCAGCCAGGTCCCAAGGGGCGGGGCATCGCCGGTGAGATTGACGAACAACAGGCCCGCCCAGGCTTCGACCCGCGCGCCGCGCAGTCCCAGGCCCGACGGATCGAAACCTTCGGCGTGATGAATGCCCTGGCCGCCGACATGGGGTGTCGCGATGAGGTGCCCGTCGAGATCATAAGTCCAGGCGTGATAGGGACAGGCGATCGCCGCCCGGCCGCTGCAGGGCTGGCGCAACAGCAAAGCGTTGCGATGGCTGCAGACGTTGTGGAAGGCCTTGATCTCGCCGGCCCGGTTGCGCATCAGGATCAGCGGCTGGCCGGCGATGGTGACCGGCCGTCCGTCGCCCGGGCCAGGGATCTCTGCCGCGCGGCCGGCATAGATCCAGCCGGGCCCGAAGATGAGCTCGTTCTCCAGGCCGAGGAACTCGCTGGAGGTATAGGCCGGCGCGGGAAGGCCGGTGGCCTTCACCGTCGGGCGCATGAGAGCGCCGATCGCGGCCGGCGTCAGGATATTCTCGATCCGCATCATCGTCTCAATCTTGCTCTCTTGCGCCTCAGCTTGCCGCCGGCAGGCTGCAGAGCTTGTCCATCAGCCGGCCCATGAAATCCTCGCACAGCGCCACCTGGTCGACATCGACGTATTCATCGGGCTTGTGGGCTTGGGCGATATTGCCGGGTCCGCAGATGACCGTCGGGATGCCGGCCTCCTGGAACAGGCCGCCCTCGGTGCCGAAGGCGACCTTGCCGGTGGAATTGGCGCCGGTGAGCGACTTGACGAATTCGACGATCTCGCTGTCCACCGGCGTGTCCAGGCCGGGGAAGGCCGAGATCTGTTCCCACTCGAAGCCGGCCTCGGATGCCACGGCCCGCATCTGGGGCAGAAGCTCCGTCTCGGCGAAGCCCCTGATTTCGCCGTAGAGCGTCTCGGGGTCGACGCCGGGCACATAGCGGAACTCGAAATCGAACTGGCAATCCTTGGGCACGATGTTGAGCGCCGTGCCGCCATGGATCACGCCCGTGTGGATCGTCGTGTGAGGGACATCGAAATTGGCGTCGAAGGGACCCTTCTCGGCCATCCGCTTCGCCATGCCGCGCAGCCGCCCGACGACTTCCGCCGCGTAATCGATCGCGTTCACCCCCTGGGGGGCGAGGGACGAATGGCATTCGCGGCCATGCACCCGGCAGCGCAGGCTCTTCTTGCCCTTGTGGCCGACCATGACCTTCATGCTCGTCGGTTCCCCGATGATGCAGGCCAGGGGCCTGACCGGCGCATTGGCCAGCACCTCCAGCAGCCGGCGCACGCCGAGGCAGCCCACCTCCTCGTCGTAGGAGAATATGAGATGGATCGGGGACTTGGGCTTCCGGCGCAGAATTTCCGGCAGCACCGTCAGCACCACGCCGATGAAACTCTTCATGTCGGCGGTGCCGCGGCCGAAAAGGCGTCCGCCGCGCTCCTCCACCGTCCAGGGATCGGAGGACCATTGCTGGCCGTCCACCGGTACCACATCCGTATGGCCGGACAGCGCGATGCCAGGCTTGTCCCTGGGGCCGAGCGTGGCGTAGAGATTGGCCTTACGGCCGGTTTCGTCATGCACCAGCCGGCTCTCGATCCCGAGACCGGCCAGATGCTCGCCGATGAAACCGATGAGCTCGAGATTGGAATTGCGGCTGGTCGTGTCCATCGACACCAGCCGGCGGATCATCTCGATGCTGGCGATCTGTCGGGCCAAGGGCTGCTCCTGAGACGGGCGGCAGAGCGAGGAAAGAGCATGGATATCCGTTCTCCCGGCGGGCTGGCAAGGGCCGGGGAGATCCGCCGGCACCGGTTGCCGGGAGTACTCGAGCGCCATGAGCCGGCGCCGGACGCGCTGGTGCCGGTGGTGTTCGATTCGCCTCACAGCGGCCGGGAGTATCCGGAGGACTTCGGCCATGCGGCCCCGATGGACTTGCTGCGCCGGGCCGAGGACGCCTATGTCGACGAGCTGCTGGCCGATGCGCCCGCCGAGGGCGTCGCCGTGCTGGCCGCCCTGTTCCCGCGCAGCTACATCGATCCCAACCGGCATGTCGCCGACATCGACGAGGATCTCCTGTCCGGTCCCTGGCCCCACGGCGCGCGGCCGAGCCCGCGCAGCGAGCGTGGCCTGGGCCTGCTTCGCCGGCTGCTGAGCCCCGAGCTGCCGATCTACGACCGCTCGTTGGAGGTGGCCGAGGTCGAGGAGCGGATCGCCCGCTTCTACCGGCCCTATCACGCGGCGCTGAAGGCCATGCTGGACCATGCCCATGTCCGCTTCGGGGCCGTGTGGCACGTCAACTGCCATTCCATGAAGGCCATGGGCCGCGGTCGCCATGCCCATCCCCGCGCCGATTTCGTGCTGGGCGACCTCGACGGACAGGCTTGCGCGGGCGAATTCACCCGGCTTGTGGCCGGATGCCTGGAGGGCATGGGCTATACCGTGCGGATCAACGATCCCTTCAAGGGTGCGGAACTCATCGAGCGCTACAGCGATCCGGCGGCCGGGCGCCATGGCCTGCAGATCGAGATCAACCGGCGCCTCTATCTCGACGAGGCCCGGATCGACAAGACCGCCGGCTTCGAAGGCCTCAAGTCGGACCTCAGCCGTCTCATCGCGGCGGTGGCGGATTTCGCCCGGCGGCGATCGGCGGTCAGTTGAACGGCGGAGCAGCGATGAGGCCGCGCATCAAAGTCATCACTCTGGGCGTGAGCGATCTCGAGAGGTCGCTGGCGTTCTATCGCGACGGGCTGGGACTGCCGACCGAAGGCGTCATCGGTCAGCAGTTCGAGGATGGCGCGGTGGTCTTCTTCCACCTGAACGACGACCTGATCCTGGCGCTTTATCCCAGCGCGTCGCTCTCCAAGGACGCCGGGATCGCCGCGACGAAAGCCAGGCTGGGGGCGATATCCATTGGCCATATCGTCGCGTCGAAATGGGAAGTGGATGCGCTCATGCAGCAGGCGGCGGCTGCCGGCGCGGTGGTGACCGACCCTGCCCGTGACCGCTTCTGGGGCGGCTATTCCGGCTACTTCCACGATCCGGACGGGCATCTTTGGGAGATTGCGTGGAACCCCCAGTGGACCGTCGCGGATTAGATTCATTGATGTAGCGACTGATTCACGTCTCAAGCCGATTTGGCTTGAGACCATCAGGCGCTAAGGCTGGAACTGCTCCCTGAGGATGCGCTCCTCGAGATTGTGCTCGGGATCGAACAAGAGCTTCAGGATCGTGTCGAGATCCTCTCTCACCCGGACTTCGACCACGTCGCGCACTTCGGTGTAGTCGGCGACCGCCGAGACCGGGCGCTTGGCGCATTCCAGAATCTCGAAGACCACCTCGGCGGAGTGGGGCAAAAGGGCGCCGCGCCAGCGCCGCGGCCGGAAGGCGCTGATCGGCGTCAGCGCGAGCACGCCGGCGCCGAGCGGCAGGATCGGCCCATGGGCGGAGAGGTTGTAGGCCGTGCTGCCGGCCGGCGTCGAGATCAGCACGCCGTCGCAGATAAGCTCGGGCATGCGCACCACGCCGTCGACGCGGATCGCGATCTTCGCCGCCTGGCGCAATTGGCGCAGCAGGGCGACCTCATTGATGGCGCGGGCCTGCTGGGTCAGGCCGTCGACACTGCGCGCCGTCATCAGCAGGGGATGGAGCTGGACCGTCTGGGCCCGGGCGAGCCGGCGGGGAAGGTCGTCCTCGGAATAGAGGTTCATCAGGAAGCCGACGGTGCCGCAGTTCATGCCGTAGATCGGCATGCCGCGGCCGATGAACCGGTGCAGCGTCTCCAGCATCATCCCGTCGCCGCCCAAGGCGACGATGACCTCGGCCTTGTCGGGATCGACCGCGGCGTAGCGTTTCTTCAGCCGGGCTTCCGCCTGACGCGCCTCGTCGGTGTCGGCGGCGAGGATGGCGATGCGCAAATCGGTGGCGCTTGGCGTACGGCCGTCGGCGGGCATGGCCGCGACTATAGCGTCTTGCCAAGGATGCGGCGAGCATCCAAGCTCGGGTCGTTTCGCGCCCAGAAAGGATCCCCCCATGCGCATAGGATTGTTCGCGGCCTTCGCCGCCATGCTGCTGCTGGCAAGTCCCGCCCGTGCCGCGGCCGATGATTCCCAGGAGGGCTACTACTACCCCAAGCCCAAGGTGGTGGAGACCTATATGGCGCGGGTGGCGACGCTCGCCGATAGCGACCGCACCCGGCGGATCGGCTTCGCCGCCGCGCTCGCCAAGGACATTGCCGACAAGCCCTACCCGCCGACCTTCTACATCTTCGCCAAGGGCGACGAGGCCGACAAGCTCATCATCGTCGGCACCACCGATGGCGGGCTCAGCACCGTCTACCGCACCCGGGCGCTGCTCGCCCATCTGACGGGCGCGGCCCGGCTCACCGATTTCTTCCAGCAGAATACCATCGCCGAATACGCGACCTTCTTCGATTTCCTGAAGCTGCTCGGATTCAAGCAAATCACCATCACCGACGGCGTCGCCTTCGCGCACCAGATCAAGATCGAGTGAGCGGGCCGGGCGACGCGCCTTCCTCCTGATCGGGCGCGCGTTCGATTCTTCCGAATGGCGTGTTGACATGCCGCGAAGGCACGCCTAAGTTTCTCTGTAGATTCGATGTTTCTGGAATTATCGTAGGAAGGCGGCAGGCGGGCAGCATGAAGACAAGCAGGGCGATCGCGGCCCTCGGCGCCTTGGCGCAGGAGACGCGGTTGGCGATTTTCCGGCTGCTGGTGGAACGGGGGCCGGCTGGCGACGCCGCCGGCGTCATCGCCGCCAAGCTGGATATTCCCGCCTCCTCGCTGTCGTTCCATCTTGCCCAGCTCAGCCACGCCGGATTGATCGTGCAGCGCCGGGAAAGCAGGTCGCTGATCTATTCCGTCGATTTCGCGGCGATGAACGGGCTGATGGGCTATCTGACGGAAAACTGCTGCGGCGGGGATGCCAGCGTCTGCGCGCCGGCTTGCAATCCGCTTCCGGCCGCGAAACTACCGATCAAAACCAGGAGGATCGCATGAAGCGCCTGCATGTGAGCGTGGCCGTCGATGACCTCGCCCAATCCGTCCGTTTCTATTCGACCCTGTTTGGCGCCGAGCCCAGCGTGCTCAAGCCGGACTACGCCAAATGGATGATGGAGGATCCGCGGGTGAACTTCTCGATTTCGTCCCGGGTCGATTTGTCCCGAGGCGATGCGACAGGGCTCGATCACCTGGGCATCCAGGTCGACAGCCGCGAGGAGCTGGCGGAAATCGCCGACCGGCTTGCGACGGCCGGCCGCGCCGTCTTCGACCGGGGCGAGGCCCATTGTTGCTACGCCCACTCCCACAAGGCCTGGGTCCGCGACCCCCAGGGTCTGGCCTGGGAAACCTTCTTCACCTTCGACAGCTCGACGACCTACGGCGAGGATCGAACGACCGAAGCGGCGCCGGTCCATGGCCGGAAGCAGGCCTGCTGCGAGCCGGCCGAGGGCTGTTGCGCGGGCAACGCTGCCTGAGGCGTGTCACGGGGAGGACTTGTCTTGGCCGATAAAATCTACAACGTGCTCTTCCTGTGCACAGGCAACTCGGCGCGCAGCGTCATGGCAGAGGTCCTGCTCAATCATTGGGGCAAGGGTCGCTTCCGTGCCTTCAGCGCCGGCAGCCACCCGACGGGGCGCATCCATCCCTTCACGCTCGACCTGCTGAATGGCCTGAAGCTGCCGACCGCAGGCCTGAGGAGCAAGAGCTGGGACGAATTCGCCTTGCCCAATGCGCCGATATTGGACTTCGTGTTCACGGTCTGCGACCAGGCGGCCGGCGAGGTTTGCCCGATCTGGCCAGGGCAGCCGATCACCGCGCATTGGGGTTTTCCCGATCCGGCAGCCTTTGTCGGCCCCGACGTCGAGAAGCGCGCCCTGTTCGCGGACGTGTTCCGGCAGATCGAGAACCGCATCAAGATCTTCGCGGCCCTACCTTTGGAAAAGCTCGACCGTTTGGCGATACAGCGCCAAGTCCGGGAGCTTGGGGCCAAGCTTGGCGTCCATTGACTGTTATGGTGCATACCTTCTGCCCAGTTGCTTTCAACGATCGGGAATGGGGCCAGTTTTCCGCGGCACTGAAAATTGCGGGACTGCCGGCCGATGATCTGCTGACGGAAGGTCAGAGCTTCTACCAGATGTCCGATGTGGACGGACCAATCGCCTTCGGCGGTTTCTACATCGCCGGCACAGAGGGGCTGCTTCGCTCGATTGTCGTGCTGCCGAACCGCCGTCGTACGGGCATTGGCAGGCGGTTCGTCGATTTCCTGCTCGATCGAATGAAGAGAAGAGGCGTCGAGCAGGTGTGGCTCTTGACCACAACGGCCGAGCCTTTCTTCGAGAAACTCCAATTCAGAACCCGGCCTCGAGATGATGTTCCCACGGCCATCGCTGGAACCCGCGAGTTCGCGCTTCTGTGTCCAGCTTCTGCGGTGCTGATGTGCCGAGACCTACCGTAGCAGCACAGCCCGCTTCGCCAGACCTGGTCCGCCGCGCAGTGGCGGAAGGGATGGGAACCGCCCTGCTGGTCGCCGTCGTCGTCGGCTCGGGCATCATGGCCGCGGCGCTGGCGGCAGGGAATTCGGCGGTCGCTCTTCTGGGCAACACGCTTGCCACCGGGGCCGCTCTTCCGGTGTTGATTCTCGTGTTTGGCCCCCTGTCGGGGGCGCATTTCAATCCTGCGGTCACGTTCTACTTCGTCGCCCGCAGGGGATTTCCCATTCGGGATGCCTTGGTTTATGTCGTGGTCCAGGTAATCGGTGCCATCGCCGGCACGATTCTGGCCCATGCCATGTTCGGCTTGGACCTGCTCCAGGTCTCCCATCACGACCGTAGTGGCATCGGGCGGATGCTCGGCGAGTTCGTCGCCACGGTGACGCTTCTAGCGACGATCGTGGGCACCGACAGACGCAATCCCGCAGCGACGCCCTTTGCGGTCGGGCTTGCGATCAGCGCCGGGTATTGGTTCACCTCATCGACGTCCTTCGCCAATCCTGCCGTGACGATCGCACGCAGCCTTTCGGACAGCTTCGCGGGCATTGCCCCCGGCTCGGTCCCGGGCTTCATTGCCGCGCAAATCGCGGCCGTCGTCGTGGCGGCGGCGGCCTTCGGTTGGCTCTTCCGCGATGGGTCCCGGGCCGAGGCAAGCGCCGCACTCGATCACCCCAGCCCCGCTCGGCTCGAGAGTTAGCTAGAATGGCGAGAATCTGCTTGATAGCGCCTGACGGATGCTCGCTGCAATTCGAATGGGCCAATGTGACCAAGTTTGAATGGTGCCCGTGAACGCCCGGCCTCCCCGAAAGCCAGGCTACGACCACTGCGACGGCGACGAATGCTGCCACGGATCCGGCGGCTCGCGCTGCGCAATCGCGTCGAAGTCTGTGCTTTTTAAAGGAGAACCGTCATGGCGCGCCTCCGAGTTACCTTTTCGCCGCTTGTCTGTCTCACATCGGCAGCTTTGCTTTGGGCGGTCGGAACCGTCATAAGCAAAGCCCTGCTCGCTTCCGTCTCGCCTCTCACCTACCTGATCATCCAGCTCGCCCCGAGCGCATGCGTCATGTGGAGCATTGTCCGCATCGCCGGCAGACCCTCCGTGGGTTGGCGGACCTTTTTGCCAGTTGCGCTGCTGGGATGGCTGAATCCGGGCCTGTCCTACACCTTCAGCATGCTCGGGTTGGCACAATCGACTGCCAGCGTGGCCACCCTGCTCTGGGCCGCAGAACCCGCTGTCATCGTCGTCCTGGCCTGGTTCATCCTGGGCGAGACGATAACGGTTCGCTTCCTCGCTGCCACGGCGATCGCCGTGTGCGGAG
>DATNJA010000121.1:0-2820 GCA_035604155.1 Candidatus Udaeobacter sp.
GGGGCGTGCGCCCACCCTCCACCATGTTGGCCAGCAGCGGCACATGGAAATTGCGGCCGATCTGGGCCATCTCGCTTTCGCTTTCCGGCGATTCGATGAAGAGAACGTCCGCGCCGGCTTTGACATAGGCCTCGCCGCGCCGCAAGGCCTCGTCCAACCCGAGCGCGGTGCGCGCGTCGGTGCGGGCGACGATGAGGAAGTCGGGGTCGCTGCGCGCCTCTTTCGCGATCGCGATCCGCCGGCACATTTCTTCCGTTGCGACCACGCGGCGGCCCGGGGTGTGGCCGCATTTCTTGGAAAATTCCTGGTCTTCCAGCTGGATCGCCGCGGCCCCGGCCGCCTCGTAGCCCCGCACCGTGCGGCGGATGTTGAGGAGGCCGCCATAGCCGGTATCGCCGTCGGCGATCAGCGGCGTCTTCGCCATCGCCGCCATGGCTTCTATGCGCCCGATCATTTCGGTATAGGTCGCGAGCCCGGCATCGGGCAGGCCCAGATGGGAAGCAACCAGGCCATAGCCGGTGACGTAAAGCGCTTCGAAGCCCATGGCGTCAGCGAGGCGCAGCGACACCATGTCGAAGACACCCGGAGCCAGCAGGATATTCCTCTCCCGTAATCGCGTGGCGAGGGATTGTCGCAAACCCTGCCTCCCTCTCGTCCGGCAAGACGGTCCTTGATACCACGCGCTGGCGGGAGCGGGGAAGCCGGACGGCCGCAAGGATTCCGGCTTCGCAAGCCGCCGGAACGCCGACTTTCGCGACGCACATATCCACCGGAATGCTATTGTTCCGGCCTATCCGCGGCCCTCTGGGGAATATCGGTTCAGGAGTGAAGCCATGTCCGACGTCGTGCAAGTCGAGGATCGCGGCGCGGTGCGCATCGTTGCGATCAATCGCCCGGAATCGCGCAACGCGATCAACCTCGGCGTGCTGATCGCACTGCGCAAGGCGATCCGCGAGGCGGCCAAGTCCGAAGCGCTGCGGGCCCTCGTGATCACCGGGCGGGGCGGGGCCTTCTCGGCCGGAGCCGACGTCAAGGAATGGGCCGATCTCAGCCGCGGCATCAATCCTCATCCCGATCACGACTGGGTCGAGGAGGCTTGCCAGCTCGTCCTCGACGTGGCGCGCCTGCCCAAGCCGACCCTGGCCATGATCGATGGCGCGGCCGTGGGCGCCGGGCTCGACATGGCGCTTGCCTGCGATTTCCGCTACGCCTCGGCGCGGGCCAAATTCATCTGCGCCTATACGCGCGTCGGCTTTCCGCCCGATTGCGGCGGCTCCTGGCTGTTGCCCCGTCTCATCGGCACCGAGGCCGCCAAGCTCTTCGCCTATACCGGCGATCTCTGGGACGCCGCCAAGGCCAAATCCGTCGGCATGGTCACGGAAGTCATCGAGACGGAGCGCCTGGAGGAAGCGGCGCTGGCCTTCGCCGAAAAACTGGCCTCGGGCCCCACGGTCGCCAATGGGTTTGCCAAGCTGCTGATCGATTCCGCCAACCAGCGCGGTCTCGCCGATCAGCTGGCCGAGGAGCGGCGGTTCGGCAAGCTCTGCCTCGCGACCGAGGACCACAAGGAAGGACTGGCGGCCGCCAACGAGCGCCGGGCGCCGCGCTTCGTCGGCCGCTGAGCATCCATCCACTCTGCCCGGGAACAGTACGGACGTGGAATCCTCCATCGCCGAGATAAAGAGCCGTCGCCAAGCCAATCTCGGCCGGCTGCTCAATCCGCACCATATTGCCTTCGTGGGCGGCGAGACGGTGGCGAGCGCCATCCGCATCAGCCGCAAAGCGGGCTATCAGGGAAGAATTTTCGCGGTCAATCCCAGGCGCCAGGAGATCGAAGGGATCGCTTGCGTGCCCGGCATCGGCCACCTGCCGCTGGCGCCCGACGCCTGCTTCCTCGCCATCCCCGCCGATGCGACCATCGAGGCGGTGAAGGAGATCGGCCGCATCGGTGGAGCGGGGGCGGTCTGCTATGCATCGGGCTTCGCGGAGATCGGCGGCATAGGCCGCCAGCGCCATGACGCCCTGGTTGCGGCGAGCGGCGATCTGGCGGTGGTCGGGCCGAACTGCTTCGGCCTGGTGAACTACGTGAACCAGGGCAGCATGTGGCTGGCGGACTATGTCGCGGGGGCGGGTCCGAAGGGTGCCGCGATCGTCGGCCAGAGCGGCAATGTCTGCATCCACTTCACGATGAATCAGCGCGAGGTGCCGTTCAGCTACATCATCAGCGCCGGCAATCAGGCGGTCCTCGGCTTCGAGGATTACGTCGAGTATCTCTCCGGCGATCCGAACGTCACCGCCATCGGACTCTTCCTGGAAGGCATCCGCGATGTCCCGGCCTTCTCGCAAGCCTGCCTGAAGGCGCTCGCCCGCGGCGTGCCGGTGATCGTCTGCCGGTGCGGCGTCTCGGAGCTGGGCGCCAAGCTGGCGACGAGCCATACCAGCTCGCTCGCCGGCAGCAACGCGCTCTACGATGCTCTGTTCGAGCGCCTGGGCATCCTCTCGGTACCGACGGTCGCCCAGTTCCTGGAACTTCTGAAGGTCGCGTCCCGGGCGCCGCTGCCCAAGGGCCGGCAGCTCGCTGTCTTCTCCAGCTCCGGTGGCGACAACGGCATGGCGGCCGACAATGCCGCGGCCGCTGGCCTCGACCTGGCTGAGCCCAGCGAACGCCAGCTCAGCGCGATCGCGGCCATGCTCCCGGACTATGCCCAGGTCTCCAATCCGCTGGATTTCACGGCCGGCTACTGGGGGGCGGAAGAACGGCTGACGCCCATGTTCCGGACCATGCTGGAGGAGGGCGGCTATGATTTCGCGCTGCTGATC
>DATNJA010000122.1:0-3525 GCA_035604155.1 Candidatus Udaeobacter sp.
CACATCCGCAATTTCGCGATCATCGCCCATATCGATCACGGCAAGTCGACCCTGGCCGATCGCCTGATCCAGGCCTGCGGCGGCCTCTCGGCGCGCGAGATGAAGGAGCAGGTGCTCGACAGCATGGACATCGAGCGCGAGCGGGGCATCACCATCAAGGCCCAGACTGTCCGCCTGATGTACAAGGCCGCCGATGGCGAGACCTATGCCCTCAACCTGATGGACACGCCGGGCCATGTGGACTTCGCCTATGAAGTGAGCCGGAGCCTCGCCGCCTGCGAGGGTTCGCTGCTGGTGGTCGACGCGACCCAAGGGGTGGAAGCCCAGACGCTCGCCAACGTCTACCAGGCGATCGAGAACCACCACGAGATCATCCCGATCCTGAACAAGATCGACCTGCCGGCGGCCGAGCCCGAGCAGGTCCGCCGCCAGATCGAGGACGTGATCGGCCTCGATGCCAGCGACGCCCTCCTCATCTCGGCCAAGACCGGCCAGGGCATCTCCGAAGTGTTGGAGGCCTTGGTGAAGCGCCTTCCCGCGCCGACGGGCGAGGAGAACGCGCCGCTTCAGGCGCTTCTCATCGACAGCTGGTACGACGCCTATCTGGGGGTGATCACCCTGGTGCGGGTGAAGCAGGGACGGGTGGCACCAGGGATGAAGCTGCGCATGGTATCGACCGGTGCCGTGCACGTGGTGGACCAGGTTGGCGTCTTCACGCCCAAGCATGAGAAGGTCGGGACCCTGGCGCCCGGCGAGATCGGCTTCATCACCGCCGGCATCAAGGAAGTGGCCGATTGCCAGATCGGCGACACGCTGGTCGAAGACCGCCGGCCCGCGCCGGCGCTGCCCGGCTTCAAGCCCAGCGTGCCGGTCGTCTTCTGCGGCATGTTCCCGACCGACGCGGCGGATTTCGAGCAGCTGCGGGAGAGCCTGGCCAAGCTTCGCCTCAACGATGCGAGCTTCCATTTCGAGCCGGAGAGCTCGGCCGCGCTCGGCTTCGGCTTCCGTTGCGGGTTCCTCGGGCTGCTCCATCTCGAGATCATCCAGGAGCGCCTGGAGCGCGAATTCGACCTCGACCTCATCACCACCGCGCCCAGCGTCGTCTATCGGGTCCATCAGACCGACGGCTCCATGCGCGAGCTGCACAATCCGGCCGACATGCCCGATCCGGTCCGCATCGACCATATCGAGGAGCCCTGGATCCGCGCGACCATCCTGGTGCCCGACGAACATCTGGGCTCGATCCTGAAGCTCTGCGAGGAGCGCCGGGGCGTCCAGAAGGAGCTGACCTATGCCGGCAATCGCGCGATGCTGGTCTATCGCCTGCCGCTGAACGAAGTCGTGTTCGATTTTTACGATCGCCTGAAGTCGGTGTCGCGCGGCTATGCCAGCTTCGATTATCACCTCGACGGCTATGAGCTGGGCGACCTGGTGAAGCTCACCATCCTGGTGAACGGCGAAGTGGTCGACGCGCTTTCCATGGTCGTCCATCGCGGCCAGGCCGAAAATCGCGGGCGGGCTCTCTGCACCCGGCTCAAGGAACTGATCCCACGCCAGCTGTTCAAGATCGCAATCCAGGCGGCGATCGGCGGCAAGGTGATCGCGCGCGAGACCGTTTCGGCCCTGCGCAAGGACGTGACGGCGAAATGCTACGGCGGCGACGTGTCGCGCAAGCGCAAGCTTCTGGACAAGCAGAAGGAGGGCAAGAAGCGGATGCGCCAGTACGGCAATGTCGAGATTCCGCAGTCGGCCTTCATCGCCGCCCTCAAGATCGACGGCGACTGACCTTCAGCGCCCGAAGCGCCGGCGCTTGCGCGAGCGCCGGAACAGAACCACGAGAACGATGCCCGCCACGCCCAGCACCAGCCAGACCGGCTGGAGCAGTATGGGGAAGATGCCGTCGTTCCAGAGCGGCCGCCAGAGATGACGCTCGATCCCGGCCTGGAGCAGGCCGAGACTGTTGGGAGAAAGCTCATACCAGAGCTTGCCGGTCAGGGTCGCCGCCCAATGGCCGCTCGCAACCCAGGCATAGACGTCGCGCCCGAGCAGAGCCAGCGCGGCCAGGATCAGCAGCCAGCCGATGACGCGCAAGACGACCACCGTTGCCCATCCCCCAGCGCCGACTTCCAACGAAAGCCGGTCCACGGAACCCCATCGACGTACTGGACTCACGCGGCGATTCAAGACTGCGCCCCGGCCTCGAATTTCTGCGATCCGATACCGGGGCGGGCACCCCGAGACCAAGTTGCGGTCAATAGCACATCGCCGTTAGGCCGTCACCGGACGCTGCTACTGGGCTGGGTACGGACCCCATGTCCACGCTCTCGACAAGTTGACTTACCTGACTCGCTATACTTTAGTAACTGCTAGCAACTCTCGTTCAAGCGGAGCCCTCGGATGACCACGTCCAAGCCTTCCCCCTGCCCCATGGACAGCCTTCTGCGCCTATTGACCGGCCCCTGGACGACCTATGTCCTCTGGGTGCTGCGCAGCAACGGGCCGACGCGCTTTGGTGAGCTGAAGCGCCGGGTGCCCGGCGTTTCGGCCAAGATGCTGACCGAGCGCCTGCGCATGCTGGAGCGGGCGCGGGTCATCTACCGGCATTACGAGCCGACGATCCCGCCCCAGGTGACCTATGGACTCGCGCCGCGCGGCGAAGAGCTTCGCGACATCCTCGACCGCCTCAGCGAAGTCGCCCGGCGCTGGCAGGCCGAAGATCAGCGGCCGGTGGCGAGTGCCGCCGAGTAGGGCCTCAGCCATGGCCCGGCGCCCAAAAAGGCGCCGGTTGCGCGGCCATCGACCCTTGGCTAGTTTGCCGCCCTTCCGGGAGGGGTGGCCGAGTGGTTTAAGGCACACGCTTGGAAAGCGTGCGTGCGGGAAACCGTACCGCGGGTTCGAATCCCGCCCCCTCCGCCAGAACTTCCGCATAAATGATTGATATATCGTACATATTATGGACGCTCTTGGCATTTACCCACGTCCATACCCACACTCGAAGGCTAACCGCAGGCGAACGTCTCGGGACGCAACCGCAGGGCATCGCTCAGCGCCGTCACAGCCGCCGCCAAGCCCGCCCCAGCGATGGAGTCTGCGCCAGGCAGCAGGAGTCACCAGTGCGTTCCCAGGCGGGCAACGGGTGCGTGGTGCCCGCGCGCGGCGATCCTCTCCTGCGCGGGCGCAGGCGGTCGCACCGTGCCGGCAATCGTCGCCTGCTCGGCCTGCCCCGGCAGGACGCGCGCGGGCTCGGGGCGTTGCCGCTGCCGGCCAGGCCGGCAGCGCAGCCGGCGGCAGCATGGCAGCGCCAGCGCGAGCGCCGCGAGCGATCGACCGATCGCCCCCCGGGGAGGGGCAGAACGTGACCGCGAAAAACCTTATCCCGGGGCCATAGAAAATCTGCGGGGGCCAAAAAGCTGAAGAAGTGGCGACCATGGCAAGGGCGAGGATCAGTTTGGGAACCTCAACTCTGCCGGGGCCTGGAATTGGTGCAGGACCACGGCAATCAGTCGCCGGGTCCGCCCTCGGCCA